>JAIKYE010000032.1 GCA_024683455.1 Bacteroidaceae bacterium | reverse complement strand
TGCAGTTCTGAGTACTGTAGGTACAAATGACACCGAAAAGCCTGCTGCTAGTGGTGTTAAGGCTTATAGCGGTAAGGTTAATGGTAGTTACCTGACTCTGAACGAGATTCAAGGTATTGTTCCCGAGGAGACTCCTGTTATCCTGAAGGGCGCTCCTGGCACATACAGCTTCCTCATTCCTAAGAATATTCTTGGCTTGCCATTCATTGAGAATGATATGAAGGGAACATTAAAGCCTATCGAAGCAACTGGTAAGTATGTTCTGGCTAAACCTGCTGACAAAGAAGTTGGTTTCTATCTGGCAGAAACTGGTACAATCGCACCTTGCAAGGCTTATCTCGAGGTTAACGCTCCCGAAATTAAGGCATTCTACTTCGATGGTGATGGTGCAAATGCCATTAAGAACGTTAACGTTAATGCTACCGAGGGCTCTTCTATCTACAACCTCTCAGGCCAGCGTGTTAACAAGGCTCAGAAGGGTGTCTATGTTGTTGGTGGCAAGAAGGTGCTGTTCTAATTCATAGTATTATTAAATGCAATTAAACATAATTAATATGAAGAAGACATATTTAATTCCTACCCTGAAGGTAGAAGAGGCTGAAGTTGTCAATATGTTGGCAGAGAGCCTTGTAATTGACAGTACAACCACAGTAGATGGTGGTAGTGCGCTGACTAAGGAAGACAATGGTTGGCAGATTTGGTCAGATGACGAGGAATAAATTCCAAATCATAATCTAATAGATAAGGCAGCTCCTGTTTCGGGAGCTGCCTTTGTTTTGATTAAAAGAATAATGGGTATAAATCATAAAATACAAAAAAATGGGTATATAATCTTGTGCATATTATTATTTTTGCTTACATTTGCATTGTAACAAATGTTTAACCATATAATAAAACGATTAAGATTATGGCAAAATGGATATGCCCAGTATGCGGTTATGTACACGAAGGTGATACCGCTCCCGAGAAGTGTCCCCAGTGCAAAGTTCCTGGAAGTAAGTTTAAGAAGGTGGAAGAAAATGCTGCTCTTCAGTTTGTTACCGAGCATGAGTTGGGAATAGCAGATGCCATTCCTGCAGGTGCAGAAGGTGATTTCGTTCGTCAGGGTCTGAAGGACCACTTTATGGGCGAATGTACTGAGGTTGGTATGTATCTGGCCATGAGTCGTCAGGCTGACCGTGAAGGATACCCAGAGATTGCTGAAGCTTTCAAACGTTATGCATACGAAGAAGCAGATCATGCATCACGCTTTGCAGAAATGTTAGGCGAGGTTGTGTGGGATACTAAGACCAATGTAGAGAAGCGTATGATGGCAGAGGAAGGTGCTTGTAAAGGCAAGATGGAGATTGCTAAGGTTGCTAAGCAATTGAACCTCGACGCTATTCACGATTCTGTTCATGAAATGGCTAAGGACGAGGCACGCCATGGTGCAGGTTTCCAAGGCTTGTTCAATAGATATTTCAAGAAATAAATAAGAAACCTTTACTCACGCCCTCTCTCACGTTAGAGAGGGCTTTTTTTACCATTTTACATTCCCGTGTTTCTCTTTATACCATATCTGCCAGCCGTTGACTAGGTTCTGCCACAATACATATGCGCCTGGTGAAATGGCCGCTAACGGATTCAGAAAAGTTAGCGTCAGCCAAATACCAACAACCGTGTTTTTCTGTCCTAAAGCCTGTCCTGCGCTGATACTGTCATTCCAGTGTTTTCCGATTATCTTACCAAGGGCAAACTGAAGTAAACAAACTAGTAGGGGAGTAGTCAATAATAACCAGAGCACCCAACCTGTGATGTTACTTTTTTCTATATTATGTAAGGTAATACCAGTAACGATGCTCAGGTTTACACACCATATATAAAAGCCAATATTTTTATGCTTGTTTAGCCTGCTTACAAAGTTGGAAATAACGCGTCTTGAAAGCAAAGCCAGAAACAATGGCACTACCAAGACCATTGTTACATTACGCAATATCATAAACATTGAGGAAAGGAAGGTGATGTCAGCACCACGTTCCACCATAGGAAAGAAAAGCGGAATAATCACCATAGTCACCATATTGGCAATAATGGTAAACATTGTTAGAGATCCGATACTACCACCTAATTTCTCTGTTACAACAACAACAGCAGCTGCTGTAGGACAGATAAAGCATATAAACATTCCTTCCAGGACTAGTTTTACATCGGCATTGCCATCGAAAAGCCATATCAGTAATACCATTATTGCTGCCAAGGACGTACGTACCAGTTGTATAACAAAATGCCACGTACGTGGCCTAATCTCAGAAATCTTTATCTTACAGAATGTGGCGTAAAGTAATAAGAAAAGCCCGATTGGAAGCCAGTCGCTCAGATATGGTCCAAGCTGTTGACCTGTAGATTTAATAGAAGGAATATGCGCAAATGTTTCATAAACCAAGGCTCCTAAAGCCATGGAGATGAATAAGGAGTTCTGTTTTATCAGGGCTTTTGCTTTCATTGGAATTAATAGATGTTATGTTTAGTAACTCTTAGCTTAGAATAATTGCAATTGCAAGCATTAGCGCAAAAATAAACATATTCATGCTAGTGAGTCCAAGGATTCGGTTCAAGGCCTTACCGCTATAGATTTGTTTCATCTTTAACCATGTATATATATGAAGTGAAAGGTATATCATAGTTATAATCTGAAAATACAGTAATTTACTACCAATATAATAGTTCAATAAAATAGACAGCCAACATGTGACGATGGCAATACCCAGATAATGATATAAACCAAATTTTTCGCCTAAAAGAACTACAAGAGTTCGTTTGCCGGAAATACGATCTTGCTCACGATCACGGTAGTTGTTGATGACTAGCAAAGCATCTATGCTGATGCCAGAGATTATGCCTAAGAGTATGGCTGGCCATGTTATTTCATGTGCCTGTATATAATAGGTACAGCAGACTGGCACCAGACCAAAAAATACCAGCACGAGAATATCACCAAATCCCCAGTATGAGAGGCCATAGGTATATAGGAAAGCAAAGATGATACAGGTCAGACCTGTCAGCAGAAGCTCTATACCCTGATATGGTAAATTTTTCCAGCAGAGCCACAAAGCGGCCAAACCTGCTAAGGATGCTAAACATAATACAAAAGCAATACCTCGTCGCATGGCCTTGGGCGTTATCCACCCCTGCGCACATGCACGTTCAGGCCCTAGACGATCCTCGCGATCGGTTCCTTTCTGAAAATCGTATAGGTCATTAATCATATTAGCGGCTATCTGCATAAAACCTGCAAAGAGAGCACAACATATGACTATAGCTATATTCAATACGCCATCATGATAAGCCAATGCACTACCCAATATAACAGGAATCAATGCTCCAGTAAGAGTTTTAGGCCGTGAAGCTAATACCCAAGCTTTCAATGAGTTCTGTTTAATATTCATCGTGTTGTTCTTCACTCTTTCAGTTATAACTTTTTTATCTCTTCTATCAACTTATCCACATTGTCTTTCTTTGTTGCCCAGCTTGTACAGAAGCGAACTATGGTGTGGTCAGTATCCGCGTGTCCCCATACACTAACTACAAATTTCTCCTCCAGCTTCTTCAAGTGACAGTTAGGCAGAATAAAAAACTGTTGGTTTGTGGGGCTTGGTACAGCCATCTCGTAGCCTTTTTGTGTTAATGCCTCACGGATACGCTCTGCCTGTTCGTCAGCATGGCGTGCAAGAGTCAGATATAGGTTGTTCTGCATCAGTTCCTCGTACTGGATACCCAAGAGTCTGCCCTTAGCAAGCATTCCCCCACCCTGTTTTATGTAGTAGCGAAAATCCTTCTTTAGGGCAGGATTGGTGATAACTACTGCCTCTCCGAATAGTGTTCCTTGCTTTGTTCCACCTATGTAGAATACGTCTGCCAACTTAGCAAGTTCAGGCAATGTTATGTCACTCTCCTTACTTGCCAACCCGTATCCCATGCGTGCACCGTCTATAAAGAGTGGTATTTCATGTTCCTGACAAACGTTATGTATATCCGTCAGCTCTTGTTTGCTGTATAGCGTGCCGTACTCCGTAGGATAGCTGATGTAAACCATACCAGGCTGTACGGTGTGTTCCGGACCATCCTCGTGGTAATGTTCAAACAAGCACTGCCCTATCTGTTGGGCTGTTATCTTACCGTTTATTGCAGGCAATGTCAGTACTTTATGTCCGCTATGCTCTATGGCACCTGTCTCGTGTACGGCAATATGCCCTGTTGTGGCAGCTATTGCACCCTGATAGGGACGTAAAATACTGCTAATGATGGTTGCGTTGGCTTGCGTCCCGCCTACCAAAAAATGAACATCTGCCTCTGGTGTATCGCATGCTTTGCGAATGAGTTCTCTAGCATGTTCACAATGCGGGTCCTCTCCATAACCGATATTTTGTTCCAAGTTAGTCTCTACCAACCGTTGTATTATTTCTGGGGCACATCCCTCGTTATAGTCACACTGAAACTGAATCTTTTGCATATTTCTTAACTTCACTTTTTACTCTTCTCTCCCCTATGATCAATATACTCATAACTTGTAAAACGATGTTTGGGGAAGACAAACACACTATCATCTATTCCACCGCTACGGAAATTTGTAATCTGCACTGTAGTCGTGATGAAAGCCAACTTTATGAAAAGGCTTACCGGATGCATGTTGCTCTTACGGAGGAGCGCTGAAACTGAACGTATGCCAAAGAACTTAGAGTTCTTCACTTTGGCGGTCAGTTCATAGTACTCCCCATTATCCTTATAGCTGTAGGCGAAGTTGTCCACGTCATATTTAAACAACGACAGGTACTTATCCTTCTTCTCGTCATCAAAGTCGTGTATATCAACTTTCTTTTTTTCCTTATCTACCATATAGGCGACCTTGCCATCCTCCCAAGCGCAGAAACGATCCTCTTCGTAGCAGATTTTCTTATCTTTATATGCTATGTCACCATGTGTTTTATACAGACCAACAATATTCACCGAATAAGATAACGACGAACCTTGAGGCCCGAAGACCATAGTGAACACTTTATTAAACATTTCTTTTGCCTCAGCCTGTGATGCATCATCTTTTGAAGCCATGCATGTACCCGACAGAGAGAATATCAACATTATTATATGTAGTCGTCTCATGATATTTGATTGTTTATCTGGTTTAATGTAGATATATGTTTTGCTACTACGTAGCCCATGCTCCATGCCGCTTGGAGGTTGAATCCGCCTGTAATGGCATCCACGTCAAGCACCTCGCCAGCGAAATAGAGAGTTGGATGTTGCTTGCTTTGTAATGTATTTATATTGATGGATTTCAGCGATACGCCTCCGCATGTCACGAATTCCTCTTTAAAAGGGCATTTACCCGTTATCTGATACGTGTCGGCCGTAAGTACAGTAAGCATCTTGTTTAAGTGCTTGGTGTTCAGGGCGCCCCAGCGTTGTGTCAAGTGGATGCCCATACGGGTGAGTAGTATGCTCCAATGTTTATTAGTAAAACATTGTGGGTAAACGCTGGTAATCAGTTTTTGTGCGTTTTGCTGTATCAAATCCTGTATTATCTGTCGTACCTCCAGCTCTGTCATAGTACCCATCCAGTTGATACATATTGGGATCTGATAGCCATGTTCTGCTAGGTAACGGGCTGCATACGACGATAGCTTCAGTATGGCTGGCCCGCTCATGCCCCAGTGTGTGAGTAACAATGCTCCATGGCTCCGGAATTTCGTTCCAGGGATAAAAGCTTGTACCTCTTCTACCACCGTTCCCATCAGTTGCTGGTGCCAATCGCCCTGCACGTTAAAAGTAAAGAGCGACGGAACAGGTGTCTCTATAGGAATCTCTAGGCCTTCCAACAGGCTGAATCCTTGGGGCGTGGCATGTCCACCGGTAGTTACCACTACCCTATTCCATTGGTTTAGATCAATATGTGTAACCTTTTCATTCAGATGCAGTTGGATACCTAATCCTTTTATGTTATATAGCAAGGTATTTACGATTTGCATGGCATCCTGTGACTGTGGGAAGATACAATTATCCTCTTGTGTCACCAGCCTAACACCCTCCTTCTCAAACCATGTACACGTATCCTCGGCGCTAAATACCGAGAGTGCTCTGCGCATCAGTTTCTCCCCACGTGGATATACCTCCTGTAAATTTTTAACTCCCTTGAAAGTGTTGGTAAGGTTACAGCGTCCACCACCCGTTACGGCCACCTTAGCCAAAGCTTTGCCTTTACTCTCAAAAAGGTGGACGTTGGCATTGGGTAGCATACGCTTTAGGTTAATGGCGCAGAAGCAACCCGCGGCGCCTGCGCCTATGATAGCTATGGACAAATCCTTTCCCATTTTCAACTGCGAAGTTACAGATATTTTTTCATTTTCTGTACATTATATGCACAAAAAAGGCATGCGGACATGTATAATCCTCTTAAAAAGGGAAAAAGCACTACAGTTAAATAGAATAATTAAACGCCTATGACATCCTTTATTTCTCTATTAATAGCAGCAATTGTAAACACTAATAGGGTTCTTCTTTAATTATGTTGAAAAGCATTAGGTTAGACCTTTTTTACTAGTACACGTAAGAAATATTACTGGTACACGTAGAAAAAATATCTACTACACGTGGCAGAAAAAAAACGTTAACTGATGTTTTTTTTTACCTAATTTGCAGAAGAACCATTAATAGTATCAATTGTGAATATTAATACTTGCAAAAACTAATGTTAATACCCCTGTTTTATCTTAAATTCACATGGGCTCATTGGTAGTCCGTTTTCCCCATATACATTGGCACGGATGGGATTGTTCTTCCAAGCATAGCGTATGCTTGCGGGGTTATCGACCTTCGACTTTATGACGATACTATTACCATTACCTACTGCCTCGGCATTCACATATCTGCCATTGGGGCCAGCCACTTCAAACTCAAAGAGTGGACCATTGTTTTGAAGTGATTGTGAAAGGGTGCATATCACCGATCCGTTTTCTACCACAGCATCTGTCACCTCTGGAGATAAATTGACGCGAGGATTCCACAACATACGTTCAAAGGCAAGTGCAACACGTTCGGCTACATCTTTCTTACGGAGTGGGTGAATGTCAACTGTCTCGCCGCGATCTATGGTAACAGCCAGTTCGGCATGTGCATCTTCCTTGGCAACCAGACGCTGCGCCTCACGGACTACAGACCAGCCCGATTCCTGTGGCTGTTCTGATGGCTCCATAAAGTTTGCTAGCTGAATAATCACAAACGGCAACTCAGGACTTTCAAAGGCCTGACGCCAGTTGGCTATCAGCAAACGAAGCATGTCGGAATAGTTAGCTGCTGCCCACGCTCCTGTATTAGATTCACCCTGATACCAAAGCACGCCTGCTACCGCATAGGGAGTCATCGGACTAATCATACCATTATACGCTGCTGAAGGTTGGTTTTGCATGCTTACGCCACCACTTATACTGCGAGGCATCTCCAAACCCGTTTTTATTTTCCAATGCTCCTCTAAAGGCTGGATATCTTCTTGTCCGAAAACAAGTTGGTATGGTTTTTCTTTAAAGAAATAAGGTACACCACCCTTGTTTATAAAGCGAACAGTGATAACATTATCACCCTCGTGCAATAATCCTGAAGGCACTTGATAACGACGAGGCGGATACTGATAAGGCGTACTTCCCACCTGAAGTCCATTGATGTACGTTACGTCATAATCATATAGCGTACCTAAAAGCAAAAGAGCAGGCTTACCTGCATGTTCCTTATTTATATAGATATGTTGGCGAAGCCATAAAGAACCTATCCACTCTTGTTTGTCAGGCATCAGGTTAAACTGATTTACCACAGGCCACAACGTATCGTCATAATCCTGTTGTGTATATAGACCTATGCCCGGATCGTTTTTATCCAGGATATCCTGCCACTGTTTGTTTGCTAAATTACCTGCACGCTGTTGAGCCGCCACATAATCATCATTCTGATAGAGCTGCATTTGCCTATACAAAACAGGATAATGCTTAGCTATGGTATCTGTAGCAATCCACGCCTCGATGGGAGTGCCACCCCAGCAACTTTCTATAATACCTTGCGGTACCCCCTTCTCACGCTGCATGTGCTTTCCTAAAAAAAAGCCTATGGCCGAAAATTCCCACGCACTTTCACGGGTCAAGCATTTCCACTCAGCAGGACGCAAATCGGCAGAGGGTCCATGAACATCGGTCTGATATGGTACATGGAACAGTCGTATCATGTTGTTACTGTCGTTCATCTCATCTGGATATTGTGGTGAGACGCGCTCTACTGTTGTCTCCATATTGGATTGACCTGTACATAGCCACACATCACCTATCATCACATCCGTGAATCTGCTACCCGCTAATCGCCCAACGCTAACCGATAAAGTGTATGGTCCTCCTGCTTTCATGGCAGGCAGATTCACACGCCAATGACCATCAGCATCTGCTGTAGTGGTACATGTTTTTTTATTCAATGATACAGTGACAGTCTCTTGCGGTTCGGCTAGTCCCCATACAGGAATGGGCATACCCCTTTGCAAGACCATGCCATTTTGGAAAATCTGTGGCAGACGCACCTCGGCGTTGCACAATGTAGCACTCAGCGCGAGTACCCATAACATAGCTATTGTCCTTTTCATAACATTGCAAAAATACAAATTATTCATTTCACAAAGCAAGAAACAGATGACTTTTTGCAGAAGTTGTACATTTTTGACAGAAATAATTGTATTTGGATAAAGAATTACAAGAAAATCCATTATCTTTGCAAACAAAATATCAAACAAATACTATGTTAACAAATTCCATCAATCAGGAATCTAAGGGGTTCTACAAACTCTCGTGGCCTCAGCGCATCGGTTACGGAGCGGGTGATTTAGCGCAAAACCTTATTTTTCAGACCGTGGCATGTTATCTGATGCTTTACCTTACCACAGTTTTGAAAATTAATCCCGCCTTTGTGGGCGGACTGATTCTATCCGTAAGACTTTTAGATTGCTTTTGGAGTCCTATCGTGGGGCGTTATATCGATAACAGAAACCCTAAACTGGGTAAGTACCGTTCGTACCTCCTATATGGCGGAATTCCCCTGACTATTGCCGCCTGCCTGCTGATGTTACCTCAAGCAGCCGCATGGTCAATGAGCATGAAGGTTGTTTATGCAACAGTCAGCTACACGGTACTAAGCATGATATACTCCGTAGTGAACATTCCATACGGCTCTATCATGGCAAGTATGACCCGTGACAACGATGAGGTTCTTAAACTGACTTCTACGCGAATGGTTTGCGCCAATATCGGGCAGATAGTCGTCCAAGCCGGCTTCCCCATCGGACTGGCTATTTTTGCGCATACTATTATAGACTGGAATCAGGCATTATTCATGGCCATTGGAACCATCCCCGCATTCATCATACTTCCATCCCTTCCCATGTTGAAGAACTGGCTTGGGAAGAAGGGACTTTATTACATGCTCCTTGCTATCGGCTTCATCGGATTCTCCATATTGTTCATCATTGGGAAATTCTTTGATGTGGAAAGTTGCAATACGATTGTCCAAGCAGCCAAAGTGATGACAGGAGTTGGACTTTTGGTAGGTTCACTGATGTGGGCTCTGGTTCCTGAAGTCATCACAGAGGCAGAATATCGAACAGGAAATCGCCCTGCTGCAACTGTGAATGCACTGGCTGGTGTTGCCTTTAAAGCAGGCTTCTCTATAGCTGGTTGGATTACCCCATTGGTAATGGGAATGATAGGTTTCGACCTGGTAAGCGAGAAATCGGCTCTCCCCACCGACTCATATGCATGGTTTACTGTTACAGCCGTATTCGCTTTGGTTGGCTTTGTACTACTGCTTTATTGCTTCACAGGTTGTAAGGAGCGAATTGCCACAACCCCCGAGAAGCCTGTAACCTATAGCGAGATGTTTGCTGAGTTCAAAGCCAACAAGTGTTTACAGTTGGTACTGGGCATTTTTGTTGTGGTATTTTTGGCGTCATTTATCAGTGCACCCGTAAATGCATACTACACCAAGCTGAACGCCTATTCCTCAACTGCACAGAATGCTATTCTATGGTTCACCTGTATCATTCCAGCTATCCTTCTTATAGTTGTTGGATTCCTGATTTATAAATATCCTCTTACCGATGAAAAACTTGATGAAATAAACAAAGAAATAGAAGCAAGATCATGAAACCAAGATATCTTTTCCCCAGTGATTATATGGCTGACCCTGCAGGTCACGTGTTCAATGACAAACTATACATCTACCCCAGTCATGACTGGGATGCGGGCGAATGTTTCGACGATGATGGCGGGCACTTTCAGATGAAAGACTACCACGTACTGTCATTTGATGATATTGAGAACGGCATCGCTACAGACCACGGCGTGATTCTTGACGTTAGCCAAGTGCCTTGGGCCGAGAAGCAGATGTGGGATAGCGATGTGGTAGAGAAGTATGGCAAGTATTACCTTGTCTTTTCGGCTAAGGCTTATGATGGGGTATTCCGTTTAGGTGTAGCTGTTGCCGATAAACCCGAAGGTCCCTTTGTTCCTCAGGAGTTTCCAATCCGAGGCTCTTTTTCAATAGATCCCTGTATGTTTAAGGATGATGACGGTCAAATCTATTGCTACTTTGGCGGTCTATGGGGCGGTCAGCTTCAATGGTGGCGTTCACTCTTTCATGGTTTCTCTACAATTCCTGGCAAATATGGAAATGAAAACGGTCTGACAGACTTGGGTCTGGCAGCTGACCATCGGACACAGCTCTTTGCCAAACCGGATGCACCTGCTCTGCCAAGTGCTGTCGTTCGCATGAGTGATGATGTACTACAGTTTGCAGAAGCACCTCGTTTGGTACTCATCTTAGACAAAGACGGACAGCCCCTAAAGGCGGGCGACCCGCATCGTTTTTTTGAAGCCAGTTGGATGCACAAATACAAGGGTAAGTATTATTTCTCATACTCAACGGGCGACAGCCATCTGCTGTGCTACGCCACGGGCGATAATTCTTATGGCCCTTTCACATACCAAGGCGTTATCTTGGAACCTGTAGTTGGTTGGACTACTCACCACTCTATCGTTGAATTCAAGGGACAGTGGTATTTGCTTTATCATGATTGTGTGCCATCTAATGGTATAACCCACTTACGATCACTGAAGGTACAACGTCTTTATTATAACACAGACGGTACCATCCAAACCGTTGTTAATGAATAAATTTGGGAGCATTATCATACTTCTCGTCCTCTCTATATTAACAACAATGGCAGAGGACGGAAGTCGTTTGTGGTTGCGCACGAAAATTCCTACAGGCATCACGCTGCGAATAGACTCAACCATGCCCAACGATGACGGCTATCGCATCCGTGGTAAGACCATCACTGCAAAAACACAAATGGGTTTGCTCTACGGAAAGTACGCCCTCCTTCGAGGCGAACAAGGCGAATCGCACCCCTACTTCAAGCTACGTATCCTGAACCATTGGGACAATTTAGATGGATCCATAGAGAGGGGGTATGCAGGTAATAGTATATTTTGGAACTTTACTTCCACCATGTCTCCCAAAGAAAGGAGAAAACTTCTTAACAGATACGCAGAAGCATGTGCTTCCGTAGGCATCAACGGAACAGTGCTGAATAATGTGAATGCATCACCAAAGATGCTTACACATCCATATATAAATAAGGTAAAGGAGATTGCCGATATCCTTCGTCCCTGGGGGATACGGGTTTACGTGTCTGTGAACTTTGGTTCGCCCATGACATTCGGTGTGGGAACAGCAGACCCACTTAATCCTAAGGTTCAGAGATGGTGGCAACAAAAGGCAAAAGAAATCTATAAACAGATTCCAGACTTTGGCGGCTTCCTGGTAAAAGCCAATAGCGAAGGGCAACCGGGTCCCTTTGATTATGGTCGTACACATGCCGATGGTGCCAATATGCTGGCCGATGCATTGAAACCATATGGTGGCATTGTGATGTGGCGTTCGTTTGTCTACGGAGCTAAGCATCAAGGTGAGGATCGTGTGAAGCAAGCCGTATCTGAGTTTGCAGAACTTGACGGCCAGTTTCGCGATAATGTTATCCTGCAATCCAAGAACGGACCGCTCGACTTCCAACCTCGTGAGCCATACGCTCCTATTTTCGACCAGATGCATAATACGCCCCAGATGACAGAACTACAAATTACCCAAGAGTATTTGGGACAGAGCAAACATTTGGTGTATCTGGCTCCTATGTGGAAAGAATTCTTCCAATATGTTGAACCAAGCCGATTAGTTGGCATAGCCGGTGTTGCCAATATAGGACTGGATACCAACTGGTGCGGTCATCATTTCTCGCAAGCTAACTGGTATACCTTCGGTCGTTTAGCTTGGAATCCCACCCTAACCTCAGAGCAGATGGCCCAGGAATGGCTCAGCCAAACTTTTAACTTTCAACTCTCAACTGACACTACATTCTTAACTTTAAACTCACGACTGATTAGTATGATGCTCCGTAGCCGCGAAGCCTGCGTGGACTACATGATGCCTTTAGGACTACATCATATTTTTAGGTTCGACCATCACATGGGGCCAGAGCCCGATGGATTTAAGGCTGACTACCCCATTGAGTGGTGCCCTGTCTATTATCATCGTGCTAATAAAGACAGCGTCGGTATAGACCGTAGCACCACAGGCACCGATGCTACCAGTCAGTACCGCGAGCCTTACCGCTCTCTATATGATGATATCGAAACCTGTCCCGAGGATTATCTGCTTTGGTTCCACCGTGTGCCATGAACTTATCGCATGCGTAGCAGTCGGACGCTATGGGAAGAGATGCAATGGCATTACAATCATGGTGTTGCTGAAGTGGACTGCTTTATAAATATCTGGCAGCAAGCTAAGCCCTATATTGACGAACAACGCTGGAACGAAGTCAACGAACGTCTTGTTTTTCAACAACAGGACGCCCGACTTTGGCGTGATGTCTGTCTCAAGTATTTTGGTAGTTTATTTGTCACTACACTTTTTGTTCATTAAATCGCGACAAAGTTTTATATTATTTCAGATATTTAATTTTAATTGAATATCTTTGCAAAAAATATTACTTGGATGTCTTTATTATAAATAATGGACAAATAGACACCCAACCATTTATTGGCACGGTATTTGTTTAATACCTTGTGAATACATATTAACAAAGAAGAACAACTACATGACAATAAAGTTTTCTCCAGAAATGAATACGGTATTGGCGTTCAGTAAGGAAGAAGCAGAACGCCTGCACAATGACAGCGTGACACCTATACACTTGGTTCTGGCAATTCTGAGACATAAGGATCAGAATCCAGCGAGAGATGCATTGTTGCAACTTCAGCCCGATTTGTCACTTCTTAAACAGGAGCTGGAGACTATTGCAAAACAGAAACAGGTGCTTGTGCCACCATCATTGGCCGATATGGGGTTTGACATAACAGCTTCACGCATTCTTAGAGTTTGTGTATTGGAGGCTAAGCAAATGAAATCAGACTCCATCAATATTATACATATTCTTTTGGCTTTATTGAAGTTAGGTGACAGCGATGCAAGTATAATTTTGGAACGAATGAATATCACCTACCAAGCTATTTCCCAAATTCTTCAGCAGAAAGATGTAAACAAGGATGCTGTTAATGATTCTATTGAAGACAATGATGATGAAGATGATGAAAGCATGGAGATGGCACAAGGAGATGACACGGGAGCGTTGTCTGTCATTCAAATAAAGAAGAAAGCAAACAATAGCAAGACGCCAGTTCTTGACAACTTTGGAACAGATTTAACGCAAGCCGCTGTAGATGGCTTGTTGGATCCTGTTATTGGCCGACAGAAAGAAATAGAGCGTGTGGCTCAGATTCTGAGTAGGCGCAAAAAGAATAACCCTATTCTGATAGGACAACCTGGTGTTGGTAAGAGTGCTATCGTTGAAGGATTAGCACAGCGTATAGTACAACACAGAGTAAGTCATCTGTTATGGAATAAGCGTGTTATTGTTTTGGATATGGCCAGTGTTGTGGCCGGTACAAAATACCGTGGTCAGTTTGAAGAACGTATGCGTAGCATCATTCTGGAACTGCAGAAGAATCCTGATATAATTGTCTTCATAGATGAAATTCATACCCTTGTAGGAGCTGGTGGTGCAGCAGGCTCTATGGATGCGGCCAATATGCTGAAGCCTGCCTTAAGCAGAGGTGAATTCCAATGTATAGGTGCAACAACAACTGATGAATTCAGGAAAACAATTGAGAAAGACGGCGCATTAGACAGGCGTTTTCAGAAAGTTATGGTTGAGCCGACAACAGCAGGAGAGACACTGCTCATTCTACAAAACCTGAAAGACCATTACGAGGAACATCATAACGTGATATACACACCAGAGGCTCTGGAGGCCTGTGTACATCTGACAGAAAGATATGTGACAGATCGCAGTTTCCCTGACAAAGCTATTGATGCTATGGATGAGGCTGGTAGTAGGATACATATTCAGGAAGTCCCTATCCCTGATGAGATAACACAATTGGAGGCTCACATAGCAGAACTGCAAACACAGAAGAATGCTGCAGTTAAGGAACAGAATTTCGAATTAGCAGCAGAATATCGTGACCAGTTAAAAAATATGGAGCACGCCTTGCAGGAGAGGCAAAAAGAATGGGAAACACAAATAAAGAATGACAGGCCCAAGGTTGACGATACTCTTGTGGCTGACGTAATCAGCATGATGACAGGTATTCCTGTACAGCGTATAGGTGAAGAGGAAAACCAGAAACTGAGAACTCTCGGCGACAAGCTGAAAAGTGCTGTTATTGGTCAGGATGATGCTATCCAGACTATAGTAAGAAGTATTCAGCGGAGTCGTATCGGACTCAAGGATCCCAAGAAACCAATAGGAACATTCATGTTTGTCGGTCCAACTGGTGTAGGAAAAACGTATCTTACAAAATGTTTGGCGCTTGAGATGTTCGGTTCTGCCGATAGCATCATCAGAGTTGACATGAGTGAGTATATGGAAAAACACACTGTTAGTCGTATGGTGGGAGCACCTCCAGGATACGTTGGATTTGAGGAAGGCGGTCAACTGACCGAGAAAGTACGCCGTAAGCCATATAGCATCGTTTTACTGGATGAGATAGAAAAGGCTCATCCTGATGTCTTTAACATACTGCTTCAGATGATGGACGAAGGACGATTGACTGATGGCAATGGTGCAACGATCGACTTTAAGAATACCATCATCGTTATGACCTCAAATTGTGGTACAAAGCAGATTCGCGATTTCGGTAGAGGCGTTGGATTCCAAAGTGGAACTGATGCCAGCAAAAACAAACAGTTGAGCAGAGATTTGGTACAAAAAGCGTTGAAGAAGCAGTTTGCGCCAGAGTTCCTGAATCGTCTGGATGACATAATCTTCTTTGACCAACTTAGTGAAGAGAGCATCCAGAAGATTGTTGACATAGAATTGAAACCCCTACTTCAACGTGTTGAAGATCTGGGCATTACATTAGAAGTTACACCTGAGGCTCGACAATTATTGGGCAAGAAGGGTTATGATGTGCAGTACGGTGCTCGTCCCTTGAAGCGTATCTTACAGACCATGCTCGAAGATCCATTGTGTGACGTGCTGATGCTAGATGAGCATCCGACAACACTTAAAGCAGAGGTTTGCGACGATAAGATTGTTATTGTGGATAAATAAAATTTCAATATATAAAATGAAACAAGGTAATATCGGGGTTACAACAGAGAACATTTTCCCCGTCATAAAAAAGTTCCTGTATAGTGATCATGAGATTTTTCTGCGTGAGATTGTCAGCAATGCTGTAGATGCAACACAGAAATTGAAAACATTAAGCGGTAAAGGTGAGTATAAAGGCGAATTGGGCGACCTGAAGGTTACTGTGAGTGTCGATAAAGACGCAAAAACCATCACCGTTACCGATCGCGGTATCGGTATGACAGCCGATGAGATAGAGAAATACATCAATCAAATTGCATTCTCTGGTGCAAATGATTTCTTGGATAAATACAAGGATGATGCCAACGCTATTATCGGCCACTTTGGACTGGGTTTCTACAGTTCCTTTATGGTCAGCAAGCAAGTAGATATCATTACAAAGAGCTATCAGGATGCTCCTGCCATGAAATGGAGTTGCGACGGAAGTCCTTCATTTACACTTGAAGAAGTAGACAAAGCCGATCGTGGAACCAGCATAGTTATGCATATTGATGATGATTGTCAGGAGTTCTTGGAGAAAAATAAGATTGAAGACTTGCTGCGTAAGTATTGTCATTTCCTACCTGTTCCCGTAGCATTTGGCAAGAAGACAGAGTGGAAAGATGGTAAGCAAGTTGATACTGAAGAGGATAACATTATCAATAATGTTGAACCTCTTTGGGTGAAGAAACCAAGCGATTTGAAGGACGAAGATTATAAGGAGTTTTACCGTCATCTCTTCCCAATGTCCGATGAGCCCCTCTTCTGGATTCATCTGAATGTTGATTATCCTTTTAATCTGACAGGTATTCTGTACTTCCCCAAGATTAAGAACAACATAGAGATGCAGCGTAACAAAATTCAGCTCTACTGTAATCAAGTGTTCGTAACAGATTCCGTAGAAAGTATTGTGCCAGAATTCCTTACACTGCTGCATGGTGTAATAGACAGCCCCGATATTCCTCTGAATGTAAGTCGTAGCTATCTGCAGAGTGATGCAAACGTTAAGAAGATTAGCTCATATATTACCAAGAAGGTGGCCGACCGTCTGCAGAGCATCTTCAAATCAGACCGTCCTGATTATGAAAAGAAGTGGGACGACATTAAGATTTTCATCCATTACGGAATGCTCTCCGAAGAAGACTTCTATGAGAAGGCAAAATCTTTCTTCCTCTTTAAAGATACTGATGGTAAATACTTCACACTAGAGGAATACCAGAAACTCATAAAGGACAATCAGACCAACAAGGAGGGACAGTTGGTTTACCTTTATGCAAACGATCCTGATGCACAATATACCTATATAGAGGCTGCCAAACAGAAAGGCTACAGCGTATTGCTGATGGACGGACAGTTGGATACGCCATTGGTAGGTATGCTGGAGCGAAAACTGGAGAAGAGCACCTTTACGCGTGTTGATGGAGATGTTATAGACCGTCTTATCCAAAAGGAAGAAATCAAGCGTGAACTGTTAGAGGCAGAGAGAGGTGACAAATTGTCAAGCATCTTCAACAGCCAGATGCCTCGCAATTCAAAGACAGACTTCCACGTAGAGGTTCAGGCTTTGGGTGAAGAACAGTTACCCGTTATGATTACACAGAGCGAGTATATGCGTCGTATGAAAGAAATGGCTCGCTTGCAGCCTGGTATGAGCTTCTATGGAGAAATGCCAGATATGTACACTCTGGTTCTAAATACAGACGCTCCACTTATCAAGCAGGTGCTTGAGGACAGCGAGGCAAATACGTCAGAAGCATTAAAACCCATAGAGTCTGAAATTAAGGGTCTGACTGCTCGTCAAGCTGTATTGCGCCAAGAGCAAGATAAGAAGAAGCCTGAGGAAATCACACAGGAAGAGAAAGACGACTTGAAGAAATGTGGCGATGACATTCAAGCTGAGAATAAGAAGAAGAACGATGTTCTAAAGGCTTATGCCGATGACAACGAGCGTGTTCATCAGCTTATAGATTTGGCCCTTCTGCAGAATGGTATGCTGAAAGGTGAGGCACTCACACGTTTCGTGAAACGTAGTGTTGAAATGATAAAATAAAAAAGCCTCTCTCCGCCATCGCTTCTCCCCTGCCCCCTCCCCGCGGCGGAGGGGAAAATTAGAGCAATATATTTTTCAATTTTCAACTTTCAATTTGACAAGATGAACCACGGATTTGTAAAAGTAGCTTCGGCCATCCCCTCTGTGAAGGTGGCTGATTGCCAGTACAACGTAGAGCAGATAGAATCGCTTATCGTTCAAGCAGAAGGACATGGTGTTGAAATCATCTGTTTGCCAGAGCTTTCACTTACGGCATACACATGTCAGGATCTTTTTCAGCAGCAACTCCTCTTGGATGAAGCGGAGATGGCGCTCATACACCTGATGAACTTTACCAGAAGTCTGGATATCATCAGCATTGTTGGCATGCCAGTTCCATACAAAGGCTCTTTGCTAAACTGTGCAGCTGTTATACAAAAAGGTAAGATTTTGGGTATGATTCCCAAGACATATTTGCCTAACTACAAAGAGTTTTACGAAAAACGTTGGTTCACAAGTGGAATTGACATTGCTGCAGGTTCCCTACTAATCTGCGGACAGCAGGTCCCTTTGAACCAGTTTATCCTGTTCCGTACTCCATCATGTACATTTGGAGTTGAGATTTGCGAGGACGTATGGGCTCCCATCCCACCCAGCAGCTATCTGGCTATGCAGGGGGCTGAAATCATTTTCAACTTGAGTGCCGACAACGATTTTGTTGGTAAATACAATTATCTCCAAGGGTTGTTGGCACAACAAAGTGCACGTACCATCTCAGGTTACGTCTTCAGTAGTTGCGGATATGGCGAAAGTTCACAAGATATAGTTTTCAGCGCCAAAGGACTTATCTATGAAAATGGAACATTGTTGGCAGAAACACCCCGTCATGAGCTGAGTACGCAATTATTGGAAAGCGAGATTGATGTAGAACGCATTAGAATGGAACGCAGAATAAACACAACATTTGCGACATGTGCTTCTCAATCGCGTAAAGAATCCGTTTTCATTGTTGAAACAGAACGAACAGAAACACGTGAGTTTGGTCTTACACGTCAGATAGACGCTCATCCTTTTGTCCCAACAGGAAAAGACCTTGATATTCGTTGTCAGGAGATCTTCAACATACAAACAGAGGGGCTAGCCAAACGAATCTCTCATACCAATGCCCAGACTGTTGTAGTTGGTATAAGCGGAGGATTGGACAGCACCTTAGCTTTATTGGTTTGCGTCAAAGCATTTGATAGACTTGGAATAAGCCGTAGAGGTATTGTTGGTATTACAATGCCAGGATTTGGAACCACCGATCGCACCTACACTAATGCTGTAAACTTGATGAAGCTGTTGGGTATAACAATACGTGAAATCAGTATTAAGGATGCCTGTATCCAGCACTTCAAGGATCTGGGACACGACATGGAGAATCATGATATAACGTATGAAAATTCACAAGCCCGTGAACGCACCCAAATTCTGATGGATGCAGCCAACCAAATGAACGGTCTGGTGATAGGAACCGGTGACTTGAGTGAGTTAGCTTTAGGTTGGGCAACCTATAATGGCGATCACATGAGTATGTATGGCGTTAATACCTCAATCCCAAAGACTCTTGTACGCCATCTTGTTAAGTGGGTTGCAACAAATTTGGAGGATGATAGTACAAAAACCGTTTTATTGGATATTGTTGATACACCTATCAGCCCTGAGCTCATCCCTGCTGACGAAGACGGTAATATCACACAAAAGACCGAAGACTTAGTGGGACCATACGAATTACATGACTTCTTCCTGTATTACACACTAAGATGGGGATACCGACCCCAAAAAGTGTTCTTCCTTACCAAAGAAGCCTTTGGAACCACATATACAGATGAGGTAATTAAACACTGGTTGAAGACATTCTATCGTAGATTCTTTGCGCAGCAGTTTAAACGTAGCTGCCTTCCTGATGGTCCAAAGGTTGGAAGTTGCTCTCTCTCACCACGTGGTGACTGGCGTATGCCAAGTGATGCATCTTCCGCATTATGGCTGAAAGAGTGTGACAACCTCTAATTATTTTTAAGTATGAGTCAGGATTTGGAAGAAAGAATTCAACGGGCCGTAGAGAACTTTATGAGTGGTTATGGATGCTCACAGAGTGTTGTTGCTGCATTTGCAGATCTCTACGGGTTTGATGATATAATGGCTAAACGTATAGCAGCTGGCTTTGGAGGTGGTGTCGGACGTATGCGTATGATGTGTGGTACAGTTTCTGCATTGGTAATACTTGTAGGTTTGGATTGTGGACAAACAGAAGGCTCCGACCGTGAAGGAAAGTCCGCCTGTTACAAAGTAGTTCAAGAACTTCTAGAAGAATTCAAACAAAGAAACGGCTCTATAATTTGTGCCGATCTTTTAGGATTGAACGGATGCCCTGTAGTAAAGAATACATATATGCCCGATGAACGAAATGCCGAATATTACAAGCAACGTCCCTGTGCAAAGAAAGTTGAAAGTGCTGCGCGGATTTTTGCCGAATATTTACAAAAAAAAGCAGAAATAGAATAAGTGTTGCGCAAAAATAATACAAGTCGGCTCACAATTTATGCAAAATAATTGTGGGCTATTTTTTTTCTTTTTATCTTTGTACACATCTATAACTAATAAACCCAAATTAATGTACACTAATTCCGCAGAGGAAAAATCAAACTATAGGTGGGTAATTTGTTCCTTGCTACTTTTTGCAACAACAATTAATTACCTTGACAAGCAAGTCTTATCTATGACCATAGATGATCATATCCGTCCTGATTTTCATTGGTCAGATTTTCAATATGGACTTATAACTGGTTTTTTTTCTCTTTTCTACGCTGTGGCATGTTTGTTTGCAGGAAGATTCATGGATTGGATAGGTACGCGTAGGGGCTATATATATGCTATTTGCATTTGGTCTGTTGGCGCATGCTTACATGCATTTTGTGGGTTGGCAACAATGGAAATTGTTGGAATAGACAGCCCAGAGGAGATGCGTGCCTTGGAGGCTGGCTCTACTATTGCATTGGCTGTCGCATCCACGAGCGTTTGGCTATTTCTTGTATGCCGTGCTATACTTGCTCTGGGTGAAGGTGGAAATTTCCCAGCTGCTATAAAAACGACGGCCGAGTATTTTCCAAAGAAAGACCGCGCCTTTGCAACATCTATATTTAATGCAGGTTCTTCCATCGGGGCATTAGCTTCACCTTTATTAATTCCCCTACTGGCAGAGTTGTATGGCTGGCAGATGGCATTTATTATTATTGGAGCCCTTGGCTTTATTTGGATGTTCTGTTGGATGTATGCATACGAGCGTCCAGAGAGAAATAAGCATGTAAATCAAGAAGAACTCACATATATCTTACAGGACGAAGAAATATCAGACGCTGTAGAAGAGAAGGAAGATGAAAAGCCTATTCCTATACTAAGATGTTTAACGTACAGACAGACATGGTCGTTCGTATTGGGTAAATTCTTTACTGATGGAGTTTGGTGGTTCTACCTGTATTGGGCTCCATCCTACTTCTCCACCTGCGGATATTCTATGAAGACCACAACGGGAAAATTTCTGGTTTTTACTTTGTATACGATAGTGACTATTCTTTCATTTTGCGGAGGCTATCTTCCAAAGTATTTTGTGGAGAAACGATCCATGAATCCATATACTGGACGTATGCGTGCAATGCTTATCTTTGCATTCTTCCCCTTGGCAGCTCTCTTTGCTCAACCGATGCAAGATATCTCTATATGGTTCCCTGCTATCTTTATTGGCATTGCCGGTGCTGGGCATCAAGCATGGTCGGCAAACATTTTCTCAACTATTGGTGATATGTTCCCAAAATCAACGGTAGCGACTATCACGGGTATGGGTAATATGGCTGGAGGCATAGCTGCATGGGCAATAAGTATTGGTGCAGGATTACTTTTTGATTATGCCGAAGAACAGGGTGAAGCATTCAGTTTCTTTGGAATTTGTGCTAAGCCGGCTGGATATATGATTGTATTCTGCGGTTGTGCCGTTACTTATATTATTGCATGGTGTTTTATGAAAACCTTGGTTCCAACATACAAACAAATTAAGGTATAAGGGTTAAAGTTTATAGTGTTATGATGGAGAAAACATGGCGTTGGTTTGGACGCAAAGATAAGATTACATTGGACATGTTGCGCCAAATTGGTGTAGAGGGCATTGTAACCGCATTGCATGATGTTCCAAATGGTGAGATATGGACCATCGAGAAGATTCTTGAGCTAAAGCAATACATAGAAAGCTACGGACTTCGCTGGAGTGTTGTAGAGAGTCTTCCTGTATGTGAAAGCATAAAATATGGTGGTCCTGACCGCGATGAGTTGATAGAGAAATATAAAATCTCCCTTGCAAATCTTGGTAAGTGTGCTATTCATACCATCTGTTATAATTTCATGCCTGTACTTGACTGGGCACGTACCGATTTAGAAAATCCTAATGATAATGGCACGTCAAGTCTCTATTTTAACCACGCAGAATTTGCGTATTTTGACTGTCAAATTCTCAAACGTGCAGGTGCTGAGGCAGATTATACGACAGAGACTATGGCTAAAGTCGAAGAGATGAAGAAGGTATTCTCTCCCGAAGACGAACATCGTTTGGTGGAAAACATCATTGTTAAGACGCAGGGATTTGTAAATGGCAATATTAAAGAAGATGACGAGAAACCCGTTAAGATTTTCCGCTCTCTGCTCGAGCTCTACAAGGATATCACTCCAGAGAAGCTTCGTCAGAATATGAAGTACTTCCTTGAGGCCATCATGCCTGTCTGCGATGAGTGGAACATGAATATGTGTGTCCATCCTGACGACCCCCCACTCCAGATATTGGGTCTCCCACGTATTGTCACATGTGACAAAGATATCGAATGGTTCCTAAATGCTGTCCCAAATGAGCATAACGGTCTTACCTTTTGTGCAGGTTCTCTCAGTGCAGGAGCTCATAATGACGTTCCTGCGTTAGCAGAAAAATATGCCAAGAGGACACATTTTGTTCATCTACGCAGCACAAATGTGTTCCCCAATGGAGATTTTAAAGAAGCAAGTCATCTTGGCGGGAGAGCCAACATCATAGAACTCGTTCGCAAATTCCAGAAACAGAAGCCGGGACTACCTATGCGAGTAGACCATGCACCACTTATGCTAGGAGACGAGGAAATGGGTTATAACGCAGGATATAGTTTCCATGGGCGTATGTTGGCTTTGGGACAAGTTGAAGGTGTCATGGCTGTTGTGGATAATGAGTTAGGAATCAATAAAACGCAAATATAGGTTAATGATATGATGAAGAATCTGTTTGATATTAAGGACAATGTAGTAGTCATCACAGGTGGAACTGGTGTTTTAGGACGTGAGATAAGCGAATATCTTGCATTACAAGGAGCTCACGTTGCAATATTGGGTCGAAAGGAAAACGTTGGACAGAAAATAATTTCAGACATACAAGCACAAGGTGGCGATGCTATCTTTTATCAGTGTGATGTAATGAGTCAGGAATCCTGTGAACGAGTCTGTCAGCAGATACTTATCAAATATGGAAAGATTGATTCACTATTAAATGCAGCTGGAGGTAATATGCCAGGAGCAACGATAGCTCCTTCTGAGACATTCTTCGATGTACAAATAGAGGAATTCCAAAAGGTTCTCAACGTCAATTTAACGGGAACTGTCATTCCTACACAGGTATTCCTTAAACCTATGGTGAAAGCGGGAAAGGGGTGCATTGTAAATTTTAGCAGTATGGCTGCTTTCCGACCAATGACCCGTGTCATGGGCTATGCTGCTGCAAAAGCAGGTATCAGTAACTATACTGCATTCCTTGCTAATGAGGTAGCCAAGAAATTTACCCCAAGTATTCGTGTCAATGCCATTGCACCAGGTTTCTTCCTAACCAATCAGAATCGTGCTTTACTTACAAATGAGGACGGTTCTCTGACCGAACGTGGTATGGATGTTATCAGACAAACTCCTTTCCAACGTTTCGGAAAGCCTGAAGAACTCTGTGGAACAATACATTATTTGATTAGCGAAGCATCCTCTTTTGTTACAGGTACGGTTGCCATTGTAGATGGAGGATTCAACGCCTTTGTCATGTAACTGCCCTATTAGCCCTATGAAGAATTTTTTGAATAAAGATTTCCTGTTACAGACAGAAACGGCACAGATGCTGTTTCATGAGCAGGCTGAACATCTACCCATCATAGATTATCATTGTCACCTTAACCCAAAGGAGATAGCAGAAGATCATCGCTTCAATTCTATTACAGAACTCTGGTTGGGCGGCGATCATTACAAATGGCGTGCTATGCGCAGCAATGGTGTTGAAGAGAAATATATAACAGGGAATGCTTCAGACTGGGAGAAGTTCCAAAAATGGGCTGAGACAATGCCTTATTGCATGCGCAACCCACTTTATCATTGGACACACCTAGAGCTACGCACAGCCTTTGGAATCAATAAGTTGCTAAATGCCAAAACCGCACGTGAAATTTTTGATGAGTGTAATGAGAAACTGCAGAAGCCAGACTTCTCTGCTCGCGGACTGATGCTTCATTACAATGTAGAAGTGGTATGTACAACGGACGACCCCTCAGATTCGCTTATTTTCCATAAACAAATACGTGAAAGTGGATTTAAGATAAAGGTGTTACCTACATGGCGCCCAGACAAAGCGATGGATATTGAGAATCCGGAACGCTTTAAAACATATATAGAAACATTGGGTGAGGCTGCAAATAGAAACATAAATACATATGCAGATTTTCTTGATGTGCTACAGCTGCGTCATGACTACTTTGCTTCTATGGGTTGCCGTCTCTCTGATCATGGGCTCTGTGAATTTTATACCGAAGATTGCACAGAAGCGGAGTTCAAGCAAATCTTCCATAAGGTTATGGATGGTAAACAGCCTACGACAGAAGAAGTTGTAAAATTCCGTTCCGCCCTACTCCTTGAGTTTGCCCGTCAAGATGCTGAGGCAGGCTGGACTCAGCAATTTCATTATGGCCCTATGCGCAACAATAATTCACGTATGTTCAATAAGTTAGGACCAGATAGCGGATTTGATAGTATAGGTACACGTAATACCAGCGAAAGCCTATCTCGTTTCCTAGACAAACTGGACAGTAAAGGACAGTTGGCTAAGACCATACTCTACTGCATCAATCCAGCTGACAACGAGATGCTTGCTACGATGATTGGTAATTTCCAAGAAGGTCCGACACCTGGGAAAATACAGTTTGGAAGTGGATGGTGGTTCAACGACCAACTCGACGGAATGGAACGACAGATGAATGCTCTCAGTGTATTAGGTTTGTTAAGCAGGTTTGTCGGAATGCTTACAGACAGCCGTTCCTTTCTTTCCTACCCACGACATGAGTATTTTCGTCGTCAGCTATGTAATATAGTTGGCCAGGATGTTGAAGATGGCAAGTTACCTGCCGAAGAGATGTCTTTCATAGAACAGATGGTAAGAGACATTTCCTACTATAATGCGAAACGATATTTCAATTTTTGAAAATAAAGAGTTATAACTAGTGTTTCCTTTATCAGAAGAACAACTTCATAAAATACTTTCCATAGCTCTTAGTAGGGGTGGAGAGTACGCTGATATATTTCTCGAGGATACTCGCATGAGTAGCCTTGAACTACAAGACAATACCGTAAGCCAGGCTCAGCAAGTTATGCTTTATGGTGCGGGAATACGTGTTGTACAAGGAACAGAAACAGGCTATGCCTATACAATGGATATGAGTCCAGAATCCATGCAACAGGCAGCACGTTTTGCCGGTAGCATCCAACGTGCCGGATCGATGTGTCACGTACCCATGCTTAAGCCGGCACCTATTTTAACACCAGACACACCCATGCTTGATCCGGAAGCATCAGAAGAAATTCTGCTTTCCATCAACCGTCGTGCACACGAAATCTCTCCTCTTATAGTTCGTGTAAAGGCAACTATAGCACAACGCATGCAGACTATAAAATTTGTCTGTTCGGAGGGTACGGGCTTCTCAGACCATCGACCTCGCACAACACTATTCATTTCCGTTGTATTACAGAAAGATAATCAGACACAGATGGGCTTTGGAAGCCGCATGTATCAGAGAGGAGCGGAATTTATTACTCCAGAACTTATAGAAGAACTGTTGCAAGAAACCGTCCAACAGGCCCTCTTCCTTTTTGATGCTAAACAGATTGAAGGCGGCGAGATGCCCGTTGTCATGGCAGCCGGAAGTAGTGGTATTCTGATGCATGAAGCCATAGGACACGCTTTCGAGGCTGATTTTATTCGTACTGGTGAAAGTATTTTTACAGGTAAGTTAGGACAACGTATTTGTGACAACCATATAACTATAGTAGATGATGGTACACAACCACACGATGCAGGTATGCTTCGTTATGATGATGAGGGAATACGAGGTCAACGAACTACGTTGGTAGATAAAGGAATTCTGACCAGCTATCTGCATGATCGCATCAGTGCACGGCATTTTGGCGTACAGAGTACAGGAAATGGTCGTCGCGAAAGCTTCCGACACATTCCTTTACCTCGTATGCGCAGCACTTACATGTGTGCAGGTGAAGCATCAGAAGAAGATATCATACGTAATGTAAAGCGTGGCATCTATGCACAAACTTTCACTAACGGACAGGTCCAAATTGGT
The DNA here is from genome assembly GCA_024683455.1 of Bacteroidaceae bacterium. Taxonomy (GTDB): domain Bacteria; phylum Bacteroidota; class Bacteroidia; order Bacteroidales; family Bacteroidaceae; genus Physcousia. The sequence goes on along the minus strand of JAIKYE010000032.1, from coordinate 44,286 downwards.
GCTGGTGATTTTACCTTTTTTATGAAAAAAGGGTATTTAATAGAGAATGGTCATCTTACGACTCCATTGCGTGACATGAACATTATAGGTAACGGGCCACAGGCTCTTCAGCATATCAGTATGGTTGGTAACAACCTTAAAATTGACCATAGTGCTGGAATGTGCGGAAAAGGTGGTCAGCGCGTTGGTGTCAGTCAGGGGCTGCCAACCATATTGGTAGATAAATTAGTTGTTGGGTAATAAATGAATACAGATATACTATATTGGGTAGCAGAAGAGATAGGACGTGTTAATCGTAACGCTGCCTACAAACTTGTTCTCATGCGAAATTACGAGGACAATATTAATATCCGTAATGGGCAAATAGAGAAGATGCTGCACGCGTCAGCCACATCGCTGGCCATGAATCTTCTTATTGACGGACGAGATGGTTTCTTCTACACCAATAATGTTCAAACGGATGCTTTGAAACAATTTATCTACAATGCGGAAAAAACCACTCGTATGCTTGAGCCCGACGAATCACGTACACTTGCTGATCCGGAAAGATATTATAAGGGAGATGGAGATGACCTGAAGATTTTTGATGATTCACTTTCCTCCATTGATCCATCTGCGAAGTTACATCTTGCACAGAAAAATAACAGCGAGGGGATATCTCTTCAGCCAGACCTTATCAGTTTTCAGACACATTACTCAGACAGACAGCACCAAGCTCTATACCTAATCAGTAACGGCTTTCAGGGATATGAACAATGCAGCAGATGCACCCTTACAAGTATTGCTACAGCGAACGGAGAAGACGGCCAGCATCCTGCCGACGGATGGGGAGAGACACGCATTTTCTTTAACGACCTTCCCGATGAGGGGATTGCTCGTGTAGCCATAGATCGTACCATGCGTAAGATTGGCGGAAAGCCCACCAAAAGTGGAAAGTACCAGATGATACTGGAATCGCCGATTGTTGGAAGTTTTCTGCAGCCTATTCTCAATGCTATGAACGGCCAGTATCTACATGGGAAAATGTCATTCTTAGCTGATAAACTACACTGTCAAGTGATTTCACCACTTGTCAATATTGTTGATGACCCACTTATACCGGGAACACGTGGCGCTTGTTACTTTGACTATGATGGTGTGGCCACTCAGCCTCGGAGTTTATTTTCAAACGGAGTCTTAGATACCTACTTTATAGATACCATTTTTGCTAAAAAGCTAGGAACAAAACCCACTACTCAAGGCATACACCACCTTATCATGCAAAGCGGAAATCAGACGCTGCAACAACTAATTGCGAATGCAGATAATGCTATTTTGGTAACGGACTTCAACGGCGGTAATTGCGACCCAACAACAGGTAATTTTTCGTACGGAATAGAGGGTTTCTATATTCAGAACGGTAGAATTGTACAGCCTGTCAGCGGTATGAATATAACAGGAAACATCTTAGATGCATGGAAACGTGTTACAGCTTTAGGAAATGATTTCGACCCTTGGGAGACGGAACTTTTACCCAGCATCGTGTTTGATGATATCAGCTTTGGCGGACTTTAAGACATCTTCTCACAGAATGCTTTGTACGATGTTTCAAGTCGCGCCAATTCAAAAGGTTTCAACTGAAGGGAGAATGTCCCTTTCAGTTCATCTAACCCAAAGTAAGCCTTAATAAGACTTGCCAGATTAAACGCCAGTCCGTCACCACGTTTCATCAGGAAATATGCCACTCTGACAAGATAATCTCTTTCATGCTCAATGTAGCGGAGACTTGAGAATAGCACAAAAGCACAAGGTAATGAATTTACTTTTATCAGAAAAGGAATCCACTCATATGCTTCCATAGAGAAACGCTGAAAAAGGTATCGTACTTGTTCTTCGTTATTCAGATATGGTAATATAAATGATAATGTTTTCTGACGATCAACACTGTTCATCATCTTGCATAGTTGCATAAATCCATCGTCGCTTATGCTTACATCACCCTTCTCCATTCGTTGAGCAAGGGCTTTCAACATAGTAACCAAGAAAGCTTTCGCATCATTCTGAAAAAGAAGCGTAAACAGGCTCCAGAAGTTATCAGAAGATAATTCCAGGGCATATCTCTCGCCCAACATATAAACTGCAGTACGAAACTGGGAATGCGATAAAGAGTCTAGGAGTTCAATGAGACCGCCATAATCCCCTGCTATAACAAAAGACCTTAACCTCCTGTCTATCTGTGAACTATAATGTACATCCTTTATCATTCCCCGCTTGAATTATTCTGCCGTAATAGTAGTCAATTCATCCAATGAATCTAATGTTTCGCCTGTGAAAAGAATGTAAGCGTTGCCTTTCTGGAGTGCCGGAGAAGAATATACTATAGTTGATGTCTTGTATGCAGGTGTTTCTATTACAGTCAACTCATTGCCTTCCACATCTGCAACCTTTACATATTTCTTCACCCCTTTGCTTTTATTCAGTCGTATGGCAGCCTGTTTCGACTTGCTTTCAATGGGTCGCTCGCTCTTATAAGCAACGCCAATAACCGTTCCACCATTGCAATAGAAATGATTCACATCGAAAGCAGCCTCGGCACCATCTGGTCCATAAGTGCTTATGGTTCCGCCATTGACATTAAGGTCGCCCTTTGAATCCAAGCCGTCTTTGGTGAGACTGGTTGCAAATGTAAAACCACCGTTTATCGTTACAGAAGAACCGGTCTTGAGAGGGTCGTCATAAGTTGCAATGTAGATGTTACCGTCATTGATTATTATTTTCTTTATCGCGGCTAACCCTACAGCACCATTATGTCCGATTGTTTTAATAAAGACCTTTCCACCATTAATCGTTATATTATTTGCCATAACCGCACGTGCGCCCAGTGTAGGATTAGTGAGGAAACTTGCATCTGTAAGAGTGCCGCTGCTTGTCATCAGAAAATAGAGAGAACCGTTTTCTATTGTCACATCACATGATGTACTGATACATTTACCGTCAAACTCTTCATTAAAGAAGTTCAACGAATAAGGTGAATTAAACATTAGGTCGCAATTAGACGAGATACTGGAAAGCATGGTTCCACCTTCTGTTGCTGTCAATTTACATGGATATTTACTCTCTATGTTGATTTTTCCTTTTTCAGACTGACCACTTACGAGAATTTCTAAACCTTCTAGTTCTGTAGCGATAGAAACCGTGGTCGTATCAACGCTTACCGAAATGCCCTCAAGATTTCCATTAACATGAACTTCTTGGCCATCAAAGGAAATCTGAATGCTACGTTGAACAAGATATGTTGAAGGTTGAGAATTGAAAGTTGAGGGCTTGATATTTGCGGGAGTATAGCGGGTGTCAAAATCAAAGAAACTCTTCAGACTGTCAGGGATAAAAGCTGGAGTGGCATAAATATCCTTATGCTTTGTTCTTACTTCCTTTATTTCGCCGATATTATACTGACACATATCATCCTCACGGATAATCGTCATCAGACTATCTTTATAGCTAATAATAGTATTGCCATCAACCGGTTCTTGCAGAACATTACCTGGTAGCGTAACAGTATTATCCTCATGAGTAGATGTCACATCATTCCCGATTACATAAAGTGCAGCAGGTGATTTACCCTTGACATAATCCTCCTCGTTATAATCATCGTGTTTCCACGAATCCTTAGCCATTTCTTCATCAAAGAGAGCATAGTTTGCCTCGAGGAAGTTCATCATAAACTCCACCTCTTCCTGAGGTGTATCTGCAATTTTGATGGCATGCCTATAGCTTGAAGACCAACGGGCCTTCTCTCTCTCCCATGCTCCGGATGTCGAGAAGAGTGTGGCGTACTTTTCCATTACAGCCCTGATGTTCTCAAGCGACAGTTGATGAGTCTTCAGATATTGCCAGCGGTTGTTCATGATGGTAGCAAACCCTTCAGGGCGTGTTTTCTTGTTCTTGAATAGATGTATGGTGTTATGGTATCCCAGTTTCTCACCCCATGCCATCTGCTTCTTGTCTGTAATACCAGTTTCATCACCGCCTGCACTACGGCCGACAGAACCATCCAGGTCCCATAGGGTAAACAGATATTTCTGCTCTTTATCCAGATTCCGAACACTCAGATAATAGTTTTTCTTCTGATTATCCAACATCTGGAATACCTGAATGAAGAGGATATAATCTGTGATATTATCCTCGTAGAATTTTTCCTTCCAGTTAGTAACAAAGTCTTTAGATTTCTGGAAGTCCATTAGATCACAGATCGGGTCAAAGAATGCTTGTGTAAGCGTATCATCAGGATACTTCTGTTCCCATCCATAAGACTTCTTGGAGGAAATATAAGGCCAAAGGAACGAGTCGTTGGCAGGTCTCTCTGTGTAACTAGAAAGATATACCTCACCACATTCCCATATAGCCTTCCACAGCATACCACGCTGAACATACTCTGTGGTATTTTCGTTAGTGTCAAGCACCTTGGTTTTCTTCAAGTTCAGTTTCTTGCGGTCAATCTTATCTGTAAAACAGCACAGACCATAATAGGCACCATTCATAAACACTTCTACGAATTCACCCTGTGAGCCGTTTCCCTGATATTTGTTGTCTTTCTCGTATGGCAGGTCATCGACGCTATTCCACAAATCCATCAAGACACGGTTGCGCATACGGCTGTAATCTGCATATTCCGCCGCCAAGATCCAGTCATTGTCTTTGCGGTAACCCAACAAATGAGCTTCATTGCTTTCTCCATCCTTCATCAACTCAATGCTAAAGCTCTTTTTGGGATAAGAACCGGATGTCTGACCACGTAGTCGTATTCCTATCTCACTATTAAAACATGCCATACCCTCAATCTGTGAGTCCTTGAGTTTTGTCCTGCATCGGGCATCTATGACACTCATATAGCCAGGATATTTTATATAGTGGTTCTCAGCATCCTTACTGATGGAATAGTTCTCCACTACGGTATTTAGGGGACAGTCTATCACAATGAAAGGCAGTGTGCTCATGATAAGTGTCCACTGTTTGCTTTCACTATCGGTAATAGTCAGCGTATTGGTAGAGTTTGCAGACCAGTCCGAAAGTTCAATGTTGCCTCTTTTGCCATTCTCGAGGGTTATACCGTTTAGGCTGACATCACTATACCTACCCTCATCCCAGCGCATGGTTCCTTTCAGTTCCTTGGTAACACGAGGATCAATGGTGGCATAAATTTTATTTGCTGCGGTATCGGCTACCATAGGCACCTCGTTAAGCCAAAGTCCACAATTACGCTGCGCCTTGAGCTCATTGAACATTGTACTTTGTACGATGAACCCTGTCAAGGCTAGGAGAAAATATATTAGTCTTTTCATATTCGTCATTTTTACTTCATACTCCCTAAGGTTGTTGTAGTATTCTCCACGGTAAATTCATACTCCACCACAGGAGTATCGTCAAATGAGTACTCGTAGCTTAAAATCTTGTAACTGCTAGCTATAACGATATTACTGTTTGAGAAGAGCACACAGATTTTTTTATATGAGTAAGGTGTAGGGATAGCTTTGATAATATTACCATTGACATCTGCCAGAGCCAAGCCGCTTATATTCCTTTTTACATTGCATAAGACACAGGCTACGGCGCTGGAAGCGTATGGCTGACAGTTGCGGGCTCCCAAAGCAACAACCTCGCCTCCCATTACCTTGAATGTCTTTCCGTCGGTATCCAAACCCATCTGTTCGTCATCTCCACCTATTGTATATAGAGAGCCATCATTCACAAACAGGAAGCTAACATCAAATCCGTCGTTTTCCGTACTGCATATCAAGACATCGCCTCCATTCATATAGCAGCCCTCTGCATTCATTCCATCATCCACACAATAGGTACGAATCTTACCACCGTTGATGTCAATTGTCTTCTTGGATTCTATACCCTCAGCGGCAGCTCCGCCAGAACACCTGACATATATTTTACCAGAGTTGAAAATCATTTTCCCTACAGATTTTATACCTTTGGGTGAAGCGGCTGCCTCATCTTTATTTCCATGGCTATCCTCGTGTTTAACCTCTGGAATTCGTTTGCCTCCGGTACGTACATAGATATCCGCATTGGCAACGGTAAGTGTACCGTTATATTTTTTCTTTTCATTTTCTATCGCCAGATGACCTGCGCTGATACCCTTGCCACCGTCGCCAGTGGAAAGACAATATATCTCTCCGCCAGAGATATTCATGTCCCAGTTGCTCCTTATGGCACAACAGGAACTATAGTCCTGCTCATCTTCATCCCAAATGGCATTCCCTGTGGTAATGGCCTTTATGAGACCACCTGTCACAGTTAGCAATGAGTCGGAAGAAAGTCCTTTGCCAGCGGCGCCATCAACATAGGTGCGCAATACACCTCCACCTACGATTATGTTATCCTTTCCATATACAGCCTTACCTTTTGGGGCATGGGCATTAACATGAACAAAACCACTCAGTTGGTGCACATAGTCATCCGAGGCTATACCACACTTTTTATTTCCTTTTACATACAACTGGCCCTCACCTGAAATGCAGATCTTACCCTCAGCAAAGATACAGCCGCGCTGGTCTTCCCTCTTCACTTTGATATATGAGGTACCATCTGTTAGGGGGTTTATGGTATTGGCGGCAAGGTGGATAAATAGACGCTTCTTTAACTGACTGTTGATAACAGGCCCTTGCTGGTTGGTCAACTCCACTCCATTAAGCACCACACATGCCTTCTTCTGACTATACAACTTAAAACAGGCATCGTTACTAATACCTGAGATGATGTATTTCAGCCCGGTTGCGCTTGTCTGTATGGTCAGGTGTGCGCCGTCTTTAGTAACGGTAATGGAATCTGTATCACCCGTCACGGCAACATCCGTTCCGTCATAGGTAATGTTCACCGTTTTAGTCCATGTACTATGCTCTACAAAATCATCATAAAGCTTATTCTTTGTATCAGTTACCTCAATCTCTGCTGAAATTCGATTCTTGTCAGCTTCTTTAAATACAATATCGTAATCGAAATCAGCCAGATATCTTTCCAGCATCACCTGTGCTCGCCATGAATCTTTTTCCTTGAGACTCATCAGGTTGATGGCATCAACCTTAAAAGTTGAGAATTGAGAGTTGAGAGTTGAGAGATTCGAACTGCTCCATACCGTCAACGAATCTATCCCACATTCAATCTTATCAACGTTATTGATAATACGTGTCCTGCCAGCCTCATTGATATAGACATTAGGCTGCGCCTTAAGCTCATTGAACATTGAGCATTGAACGACAAGCAATATGAAAGCCGCGAGGAATCGTGTGAGTCTTTTCATTTTTGTGATTAAGGTTTAAAGACTATTTTCTAACACTAAACTTAACACAACTTTCGCCAACCTTTAGCAGATAAGTTCCTTTGGCTAACCTATTCAAATTAATTTTTGAACCTTGAGCTTTATAGATTATCCGTCCATTCGCATCATAAATGGCGGCATCCTTGGCATTATTTCCAGCGATAGTGACTTGTCCTTCCTTTATCTTAATCTGAGGCTTATCGGCTTTTGGTTTATCAACGGCATCAACTTCATCCTAATCCATCCTGTCGACAAACTCCCATGACTCCACATTGTTAAAGTCCCACTGCCCTACTTCACCTACGAGGGAAGACAGCGTGATTGTCTTTTCACCAAATGACATCTGAGGTTCCTTTGCCAGGCTGCAAACAATTTCTGTACCATCTGTCAGATGAACAAGGAGTGAATTGCCTGCAAAACATGACATAATGCTTAGTAAAGCTACAGATAATGTAGATAATCTTTTTACCTTCATACTAAATACCCAAAAGAAAGTGTTAATTATTCGGCTGCAAATTTAAGACTTTTTCTTAAATATATAAGGTTTAAGAGGAAAAATAATCATTTAATTACTTTGTAATTCAGTTGATTTCACAAAAAAAGAAGGCCCGCAAGCCTCCTAACTCACTGATTTTCAACTAAGAGCGATAGACGGGACTCGAACCCGCGACCCTCGGCTTGGGAAGCCAATGCTCTACCAACTGAGCCACTATCGCGTTTTTAAACGATGCAAATTTACTGCAAATTCTGCATTTAGGCAAGAATTTGCGCCACTTTTTTCTGCTTATTTAGTGGCGTGAGTCCACCACGCATCGTTCTGGTCTTTGGGCGAATGCTGCTTGGTAGGATTCTGTACGCTACCGTTACGGACACGGGAGAGGGTCTCTGGTGTCATTTGTAAGAAGCTGGCTATGTGAACCATAGGTGCACGAAGGATAATCTCAGGCTTCTCACGCAAGAGTCGTTCGTAGCGCTCTGTAGCATTCTCAAATCGCTGGCTGTCTGCATGCTCCTGCGAGCTAATAGCCACATGCTCAAGAATCTTACGGTAAAGCATCTCTATCTCCTGATTGCGAACCATCAGATTATTCAAATCGTCATGCGGAATGGCATATAGCTTTGTATTCTCCAATGCTTCTACAATCAGTCGGCTGGGCTCTTGCTTTAGAAAACTCTCTATGCAGAAGACGATGCGGCCCTCGAAACTAAAGTGCTCCGTCACGTCTTTCTTGTTCTTATAATAAAACTGGCGTACCATACCTTTCTCTACAAAGTAAAGGTTACGGCATACTTGTCCTTCCTGGAGGATGGTCTCACCCTTCTGAAACTTCATGGGCACAAGAATGCTTCCCAAGATTTGTACTGCAGGGGGTGTCAGCGTGCAGTAAATACGGGATATCTCTCGTGCAATGTCTCTTCTTCTATCCATCTTCTCTTCGTATTTATAATGGTACTAGCTAAATTCATTATTTACAATTTACAATAGGCTGAATGGTATCTAATCTAACTTCAAGACAGCAAGGAAGGCTTTCTGAGGCACTTGAACGTTGCCTATCTGTTTCATGCGTTTCTTTCCCTTCTTCTGTTTCTCAAGCAGTTTACGCTTACGACTGACATCACCTCCGTAACACTTGGCCAATACATCCTTGCGAACTTGCTTTACCGTCTCACGTGCAATAATCTTGGCACCGATAGCTGCTTGGATGGCAATATCAAACTGCTGACGAGGCAGAAGCTCCTTGAGTTTCTCGCACATACGACGACCGAATGTCTCGGCATTGTCAAAGTGTGTCAGGGTACTGAGGGCATCCACAGGCTCGCCATTGAGCAGGATATCCATCTTTACCAGTTTGCTGGGACGGAAACCCGACTGATGATAATCAAAGGATGCATAGCCCTTACTGATACTCTTGAGCTTATCATAGAAATCAATTACTATCTCGCCCAAAGGCATAGCATATTGCAATTCTACTCGGTTTCCACTGATGTATTCCTGCTTGAGCAACTCACCACGCTTACCCAGACAGAGTGTCATGATGTTACCAATATATGAAGTGTTGGTAATAACTGTGGCGTGAATATAGGGCTCCTCGATATGATCTATGAGCGTAGCATCTGGCATACCCGATGGGTTATGCACTTCTTTTACTTCACCCTGCTTATCATAAATAAGGTAGGAAACGTTAGGAACCGTAGTGATAACATCCATGTTGAACTCACGATCCAAACGCTCCTGAATAATCTCCATGTGCAGGAGTCCCAAGAAACCACAACGGAAGCCAAAGCCAAGGGCAACAGAACTCTCTGGCTGGAAGGTAAGGCTGGCATCGTTGAGCTGCAACTTCTCGAGGCTGGCACGGAGATTCTCAAAATCCTCGGTCTCTATGGGATAAACACCTGCAAAGACCATTGGCTTTACCTCCTCAAATCCGGCAATAGCCTCTTTACACGGATTATCAATAGTAGTAATAGTATCACCGACCTTTACCTCGGTAGCTGTTTTTATGCCGGACACAATGTATCCCACATCTCCGCAGTGAAGCACCTTACGTGGTACCATATCCATCTTAAGTACACCTATTTCATCAGCCTTGTATTCCTTGCCAGTGTTGATGAACTGTACCTGATCGCCACTCTTGATACTTCCGTTGACAATCTTAAAGTAAGCAATAATGCCACGGAAGGAATTAAATACGGAGTCAAAGATAAGTGCCTGCAGCGGAGCGTTCTCGTCACCCTTAGGGCAAGGAATACGTTCTACGACAGCCTGCAGGATATCCTCTACACCCATACCCGTTTTTCCACTTGCACGGATGATTTCCTCGTGTTTACAACCTATGAGTTCTACAATCTCATCTTCCACCTCCTCAGGCATAGCATTGGGCATATCGCACTTGTTGATGACAGGAATAATCTCCAAGTCATGGTCGATGGCCATATACAGGTTGCTGATGGTCTGCGCCTGAACGCCTTGAGTGGCATCCACAACGAGCAGTGCACCTTCGCATGCGGCAATACTACGCGAAACCTCATAAGAGAAATCTACGTGTCCCGGAGTGTCAATAAGATTCAGAGTATATTTCTCGTCTTTATAGTTGTATTCCATCTGTATGGCATGACTCTTGATAGTTATACCGCGTTCACGCTCCAAGTCCATATCGTCTAGCATCTGCCCCTCTGTCACCTCTATGGTGTTAGTATATTCCAGAAGACGATCAGCAAGGGTGCTCTTTCCGTGGTCGATATGAGCAATAATACAGAAATTTCTTATATGTTGCATTAAACTGTAAAAATCAAGTATAGTATTTTCAATATTGCAAAAGTACAAAAAAACTGGAAATCTGCAAAAGATAGGTTAGAATTTCTTGGCGTATTCACAAGTTTTCAGTACCTTTGCCATGAAAATTTATTTCATAAAAACAAAGAATATGGATGCACAGTTAATAAAAGAGTGCGAGGCGAAAGCCCTTGCTTGGCTGAATTCGCCTTACTATGACGATGAAACAAAGGCCGAAATCAAGGCTATGTTGGATAACGAAGACAAGAATCCCCTTGTAGATGCTTTTTATCAGAGTCTGGAATTTGGTACTGGTGGTTTGCGTGGTATTATGGGTGCCGGCACTAACCGTATGAACAAATACATCGTAGGTATGGCTACTCAGGGCTTTGCCAACTACATCAACAATGCTTTCCCCGAAGGTGGAAAGAGCGTTGTTGTAGGCCACGATTGTCGCAACAATGGTCGTATGTTTGCTGAAAGCGTTGCAGACATCTTCAGTGCCAATGGCATTAAGGTATATCTGTTTGAGAGCCTTCGCCCCACCCCAGAAATCAGTTTTGCTATTCGTCAGTTAGGTGCTGTTGCAGGTGTAAACGTAACAGCCAGCCACAACCCTCGCGAATACAACGGATACAAGGCTTACTGGAGCGATGGGGCTCAGGTGCTCTCTCCACATGATACAGGTATTATCGACGAGGTTAATAAGGTAACCATCGAGGACGTTAAGTTTGAGGGCAACAAGGACCTTATTAAGGTTATTGGCGGTGAGATGGACTATGACTACATGATGGCTGTTAAGGAAGCTATGATAGATCAGGATGTCATCTTGCGTCAGAAGGAGCTCAACATTGTCTATAGCCCCATGCACGGAACTGGCCGTGTCATCATCCCTATGTGTCTGCGCAGCTGGGGATTCCAGAACATCAACGTTGTTCCTGAGCAGATGGTTATCGATGGCAACTTCCCCACTGTCGTTAGCCCTAACCCAGAGAATGCCGAGGCTATGACATTAGGTATGAAATTGGGTACCAAGTTGAATGCCGATTTGGTGATTGCTTCCGACCCCGACGCGGACCGTCTGGCTATTGTTTGCCGCGACCCCAAGGGTGAGTGGATTATCATCAATGGCAACCAGACTTGCATGATGTTCTGCTACTACATCATCAAGAACAAGCTTGCATTGGGTACCCTCAAGAACACCGACTTCTTGGTAAAGACCATCGTAACAACCGAGGTTATTGCCAAGATGGCAGAGAAGAACCACGTAGAGCTTCGCGACTGCTACACTGGCTTCAAGTGGATTGCTCGTGAGATAGCAATTAGCGAAGGCAAGCAGAAATATATCGGTGGTGGCGAGGAAAGCTTCGGCTTCCTTCCATACGATAAGGTACGTGACAAGGATTCACCAGCCTCTATCTGTCTCATCTGCGAGATTGCCGCATGGGCTAAGGATCAGGGCAAGACGCTCTACGACTTGCTGATGGATATTTATCTGGAGTATGGCTTCAGCTATGAGCATACCATCAATGTTGTGAAGCCTGGCAAGACTGGTGCCGATGAGATTAAGGCTATGATGGAGAACTTCCGCACCAACCGTCCTACAGAGATTGCTGGCAGCAAGGTTGTTCTGACCCGCGACTTCAAGACCCTGAAGAAATACGATTCTATGGGTAACGAGTCACCTTTGGTAATGCCAGCCACAAGCAACGTTCTGCAGTATTTCTGCGAGGACGGCACTAAGGTAAGCGTACGTCCCAGCGGTACAGAGCCTAAGATTAAGTTCTATCTGGAACTGAAAGACACCATGGGTTGTGCCAACTGCTACCAAGGTTGTGTAGAGCGTGCTAAAGCCAAGGTGGAGGAAGTTAAGAAATCATTGGGTATTTAATGATCAGATATTTAGCATATTGCCAAGGGGATATTCTTCTTACGAAAGAGGGGAATATCCCCTTTGGTTTAGAGCCTCCTGTTCCACTCAAGGACTGGAACTTCGTTACCACCCTCCACGTGGAAGACGATGAAGTGAAGATTATCCGCTTGGACAATCCCATTATAGCCGTGGAAAGCCTTCAGATGGTTGGCCTACGTAAGACGCATGCCATTCTAATCCCTGAGGATTATCAGTTGGCAGGCAAGGGAGCTGAGCTCCTGTACTGGGACCAGAATACGCGCTTCTGCGGCGTATGCGGTGGCACCAACAAATGGATGACAGACATTAGCAAGAAGTGTACTGAGTGTGGCAAGGAATGGTGGCCGTCAGCCGCCACAGCCATTATTGTACGCATCCAGCGCGATGACAGCATCCTGTTGGTGAGGGCACGCAACTTCCGAGGCGAGCACTATGGTCTGGTAGCTGGATTCCTTGAGACAGGCGAGTCATTAGAGCAATGCGTAGCACGTGAGGTGCGCGAGGAGGTTGGCATCAGGATCAAGAACCTGCGCTACTTTGGCAGTCAGCCATGGCCCTACCCCTTTGGCTTAATGGTAGGATTTACAGCCGACTACGACGGAGGAGAACTGAACCTTCAGAAGGAAGAACTCTGTGAAGGCGGATGGTTCACGCGAGACAACATGCCTGAAATACCAGACAAGGCTTCCATTGCACGCCGCCTGATTGATGACTGGATCTCTATTTGAAAATCTTCTTTCCTTCCTTTATTACGATACCCTTTGACTGTTGAGGATTGACTTTACGTCCAGCAAGGTCATAAATGTCATTGTCATATTTTTCACTTTTTACTCCATCGCTTTTTGCTTCGCCTATTCCTGTATAGTAATCAGGTAGCGGTTGGTATAGCAGTTCAAAGTTGTCAAAGCAGCACCAGCTGCTGCCATTGTTTCTATCACACTTCAGACCAAACTGCAGCGCGCCTTTCTCCTGCAACGTATATGAAACCTCATTCTTATAGCAACCCTCAGAGAAACGTATTCCTGCTGCACGCATGCTGTGCGGGAAACCGTTCTGGTTATCTACGGAACCATACTGAGAAGCCTCTGGCCACTGCTCAGAGTACAATGATTTCAGTTTCTTTGTCTTATTGTTGACATAGAGATAAGCCTGAATAGTTTCTCTGCCTGAGCGATATGCAGCTCCACCATCGTTACCTCCAGTACGGTAGAAAGCATTACAGCGAACGGTATATACCCCAGGGCGCATGTTAGAGAGAGTCTGGTACATATCGAAGGATTTATTGAATTCCTCACCACATCCGTCACGATAGGTGGGTTCGCCCTGCCAACCTTCTTTGGTTGAGAAATTGTAATTAGTGAGGAAGAAGGTCATGTCCAGATACTCACCCTCCTTAGGTGCAGCCGAAGAAGCGTTCAGATAAGTAGTAACAGCCGATTTCAGATTGCTCAGCGCTGTGGATACCAACGCTTCTGTATTTGCCTGTGACAGGCTCGTACCCGCACGTTCTATCTTTTTTACGAACGATGTCAGGGCAGAAGACTCCATACTGGCCTCCACATTCTTGTCGGCATACGCTTTCCACACCATGTATTCCTCGCAGAGAGGCATTATCTTGGAAATAGTATTCTGTATGTTCTGGGTTTCTGTGAGTATCGCCTTAATTTTTGTGTCTGTCAATCCCTCAGCATTTGCTCTTGTCAAAAGACTTTCAATGTTCTGACGTAATTTGTTAGTCAACAGATTGTTGCGCTTCATTACTTCAAGTTGTTGAACAGTCTCCTCAAGCCTACGTGTGAGGACGGTTTTCTCCCGCACCTTCTCCAGACTCATATAGTCCATGTTGGGCATCCATCCCGTCTCATTGTACAGTTCTATGGTGTTGGAACCAGCCTTCAGGTGGAGCGTCTTATTGTACTCCTTGAAAGTTGACCAGTTTGAAGTGTTCATGCTTACCGACCCCGCATCCTCGCCGTTCAGAACTATTTTGAATGAACGGGCTTCCGCAGAGCTTCCACAGAAGTGAACGGTATAGTCAGCCTCCTCCGTTACATAGACATCGCGCCATAACAATGAGTTGCTTCTTTTGCCGCCCAGCCAACTTACATAAGCACCTCCATTGGCAGCAGAGTTGGTCTCGTAGATAGCAGAGCCCACAGACTGATTGTTGTATATTTCCTGATAGTCGTGCAGGAAAGCTGTCTCAGCCTCGTACATATAGCGATTCAGACGGTTCTCAGCTTCCAACTTGTAGATACGTGTGCCGTGTGCAGGTAATGTTACAGACAGCGAGTTCTCCATCTCTCCCAGATCCTGATGTTCGAACAGGTCGCGTACCTTCACCTTACCGCCTAAGTCCACTTCGCTGAAGCTGATGCACATCTCCATATCCCTGTCCGATGGATTGTACAGAGCCACAGCACGCGTCTTGCCATGCAGCGTCAGGATATCCTTCACCAGCACATACGTCTCGCCCACATGCTGCACCACATAAGCCTGCAAGCCCAAGGGGTCTTGGTTCAGGGCTATCAGTTCGGCGTTCTTCAGCAGTTCCAGCGGACGTTCTTTTATGGTAGCCATGTTACAACCGATCAGCAAGGGGCTGGACATGATGCACCACATACCGAAGTGCGTCTTATCCTCTTCCTCCGTCATAGAACGACCCACCTCCAGCATATCCATATCATTATATGTACCTCCGTAGCAATAGGCCGACAGATACAGGTTCTCTGCCAGAATACCCTTTACCGATGCCCATCCGTCATAGATGTCACCTGTGGTACGCCACGATGTAGAGATGTCATGGCACCACGTACCTGGGTAAGCCCATCGGCACAGATTGTATCTGACGTCACGTCCTGTATTTACGATGGCATTATGGATGGCAGTATATTGCTCCTGTTCATTCAGGTTGAGGTGACGGCCTCCGCAATAGTCCACCTTTATGAAGTCGAATTCACACTCCTTGAAGTAATAGTCGGCATCCACCTGCTCATAGCCGTACATACCCACATTGGTATTCTGCGTATCACCATTGCTGATGCTGCCACAGGTGCAGTCGCCAGCATCGCTGTATATACCAGCCTTCAGCCCCTTGGAGTGGATATAGTCACTCACCACCTTCAGTCCGTTAGGGAAACGCTGGGGATGAATTCTCACCTTTCCGTTGGACAAACGGCCATACTGGAAGCCGTCATCAATATTTATGTACTGATAGCCGGCATCCTTCAGTCCCTGAGAGACCATAGCGTCAGCCTGTCCCTTTATGATGTCCTCAGATATATTCACGGCAAAGGTATTCCATGAGCTCCATCCCATGGTAGGGCCCTCCACTTGAGCGCTCATACACAGCGCATAACATGCCCCTAAAACAGCGGTAAAAAGATTTTTTTTCATTAGTTTATTTGTAAATTTCGTTGATATTTGCGCAAAATTACAAAGAAAATCCGAATGACCAAAAGAAAGCAAAAGAAATAATGTAATAAGGTGGAAATCTTAAAATTAACTTAAAAAAATATAAAAATTCACTCCATATGTGTGTATAAATCAATTTATTGCCGTACCTTTGCACCATCTAAGTTAAGAGTTTGGCCTGACGTCTCGTGACGAGACAAGGATATTTATGTATAATTTTGGGCTTTTAATTGACCATGCCCTTTAAAGCAAAGACCATGAAGAAATCTATAAGTAAATCATGTCTAATCTTGTCTTTAATATTTTTGATGCCCTTCGGGTTGCATGCTACCAACAAGGCAGCAGACGCTACTCCTTTTGACTGGACGTCTGTAATTAATGCTATCATTCACGTTGAGAGCAGAGGAAACACCAGAGCTATAGGAGGCAAATCTGTAGGTGTCATGCAGATAACCCCTATAGCCGTGCGTGAGTGCAACAACATCCTGAAGAAGCGTGGCAGCGAGAAGCGCTACACGCTGGCAGACAGATTCGACGCATCCAAATCAAAGGAGATGTTCCTTCTCATTCAGTCTAGGTACAATCCGTCCAACAACATTGAGAAAGCCATCCGCCTATGGAATGGTGGACCGAATTATACTCAACGAGGTACCGAAGCATACTACCAGAAAGTGCTCAGACGTATGAAATAACCAGAAAATGTAATAGGCCAGCTTCACAGTTGGCCTATTATATTAAACTAAAAACACACACATTTGTTGTTTAAGTAAATGAAGCACTAAAACAACACCTTCTGCAAATACTTGCATTATTTCACACCGCTAAAGTACAGAAAATCAAGAGTTGCACACAAAAAACACTTATTTTTTTTCTCTTATATCCTAATTTTATAAAGTCCATATTGCAACTGACACCATTAAACATGGACAAAATGAAATAAAAAGGGAATTTTTTTATGCTTGATGAATACAAGTTTCCATAATCTTTTTTATTTTTGCATACCGATTTACTAAACTAAAGATACAAAAGATTCAATGAGAAAGAAAATTTGGACGCTGGTAGTAGTATTGCTTGTTGGCGCATCGTCTGCACAGGCAGTTGAGGTTTCTGATAAACTGACGTTTGTGAAGCAAGTTTCAAACGCTGCACTTTATACTTTTAATTACCCCACAAAAAGCGCAAGTGGTGAGGACGTTATATTATCATCAGTCTTGATGGCATGGAACCCTAAGGACTACAAGGAAGGAGACCAGATAGAAACGGTTCACATATACAGTCATTTTACTGTGACAGCACAGAAGGAGTGCCCAACCTCGATAGGCGAGAATACCACATCGGAACAGCAGATGGTGATAAGCACGCTGAAACGCAACTATGGCTATACCACTCCTGCTCCATTTGTAGGTCGCAGCATCGTCATAGCGCCCGACTATGAGGGGTATGGCGTGAGCAAAGACGTCCCCCACCCCTACATGGCTTCCGAGGCAACGGCACGGCAGGTAGTAGATGCGGTGAAATATGGTTTGGCACTCTATGAGAAGCTTGTGGCCGAGGCAGGAAGCACGGCTTTGCCGATGAGCGACGACTGGTGCACTTTTGCTTATGGTTTTTCGCAAGGCGGAGCCATAACGCTGGCCGTACAGCGTTACATCGAAGAGAACGACTTGGCAGACGAGCTACGCTTCCAGGGAAGTATCTGCGGCGATGGTCCACACGATCTGGTGGAAACGCTGAAATATTACATGTTCGACAACGGCGACTCCTATAATGCCAAGACAGAGCATAGGAAGGGGATGCTCAGCATGACGGTGGTGTTCCCACTTATCCTGAACGGTATGCTGAATGCCGACCCAGAGATGAAGAATTACAGGCTTGAGGACTTCTTTACACAGCAGTTCTTGGATACAGGCATCATAGAATGGCTGGACAGCAAGAACTACACCACAGGCGATATAGACAAGATGTGGAGCAATCAGGCTAAGAACGGACTGACGGCCAACGGGCGAACCTATACGCCAGAGCAGATGCAGGAAATATTCTACATAGATGCAGGCGGGAGCATTTGGGGGAAAATAGAGAAAATCGTCCAGCCCGAATTCTACGAATATATGAGCAACCCCGACAACTTCGCAGGCGTCCCTACGGAGTCAGGCAACGCCTTTACAGATATGCATCGTGCATTAGCCAAGAACAGCGTGGCCAAGGGCTGGCAACCTCTGCACCGCATCGTATTCTTCCACTCCAGATACGATATGGTGGTTCCCTACGGAAACGTAGAATCCTTCCGTCAGGAGCATCCCACTGAGGAGGGAGACCTCTACATGGTGATAGATGACGATTTCTCTAAAGCCGACCACGGGATGGCGGGAACAGCCTTCTACATTACTTTGGGACTCCTTGAGAGGATGGGTACACAGTTTACATGGCTCACAGAAGCCGTACCCACAGGAATTGGCGACATAGCAGCAGAAAGGACTGGCATATCCTCAACCGGTTGGTACACACTGGGTGGACTTAAACTGATAGGAAAACCCAGCAGAAAGGGTATTTATATCTGTAACGGCAGGAAGCTGGCTCTCCACTAACCCCTTACATTAAGCCTTACAACTCTGCATCTGCGTCAGAAGCGCGTTGGCCTGAGCTACCGAATTAACGTCGGAAATAAGTAGTTTAAACTGGATATTCGCATTATCTACACGACAGATGTGTGCATTGGTTGTGGCAAAGGCAATAACCTTCTGGAATGCTTCACTGTCGTAGAAAGCACTGTCGGAGTTGGAAATAAACTGCATACGCATACGGCCAGATTTCAGAGTGATGCGTTCACAGCCGAAGTAGCGTCCCAGACGGCGTAGCTTAACCACCCCTATCAGTTCTTCACCTTCTACAGGAACAGGACCGAAACGGTCTGCCATTCGCTGGCGGAACTGTTCTACATCCTCGTCGCGCTCCAGTCCGTCCAACTCGCGATACAGCAGCATACGCTCGCTGCTCGTTGGCACATACTCCTCGCTGAAGGACATCGGCAGGTCGCTCTCTATGATACATTCCTCCACAAACTCCGTTCCGCTGGTGATATTACCCGCCTTCACCTCTTCCTTATATAAGTCTTGGAACTCATCGTTGCGCAGTTCCTTCACCGCCTGCGACAGAATCTTCTGGTAAGCCTCATAGCCAAGGTCGGCGATGAAACCGCTCTGTTCGGCACCCAGCAGGTTTCCTGCACCACGGATATCCAAGTCTTGCATGGCTATGTGAATACCGCTGCCTAGGTCAGAGAAGTTCTCTATGGCCTGTAAGCGACGGCGAGCATCCATGTTCAGCGAGCTCAATGGTGGCGAGAGCAGATAGCAGAACGCCTTCTTGTTGGAGCGTCCCACACGTCCACGCATCTGGTGCAGGTCGCTCAGACCGAAGTTCTGCGCGCTATTTATAATAATGGTATTGGCGTTGGGGATATCCAGTCCGCTCTCTATGATGGTGGTGCTGAGCAGCACATCGTAGTCGTAGTTGGCAAAGCCCATCATGATGTTCTCCAGCGTCTCAGGCGACATCTGACCGTGTGCTATGGCTACGCGGGCATCTGGCACATGCTTGTGGATGAGCGCCTCTAGGTCAGGCAGGTTGTTGATACGGTTGTTCACGAAGAACACCTGTCCGTTACGACTCATCTCGAAGTTGATAGCCTCTGCAATAACCTCCGAGCTGAATACGCTCAATTGCGTCTGAATGGGATAACGGTTGGGTGGCGGCGTCTGGATAACGCTCAGGTCGCGAGCCCCCATCAGGCTGAACTGCAGGGTACGCGGGATAGGCGTAGCGGTCAGCGTCAGCGTATCTACGTTCACCTTCATCTGGCGCAGCTTCTCCTTCGTGCTGACGCCGAACTTCTGCTCCTCGTCGATAATCAGCAGGCCCAAGTCCTTGAACTGCACACTCTTGCTGATAAGCTTATGCGTACCCACCACTATGTTCACCGTTCCGTTCTTCAGCCCCTCGAGGATTTCCTTCGTCTTGGCAGCAGAGCGGGCACGGCTCAGGTACTCCACCTTTACAGGGAAGTCCTTGAGGCGTGAGGTGAAAGTTCTGTAATGCTGATAGGCCAAGACGGTTGTTGGCACCAAGACAGCCACCTGCTTGTTGTCGGCACACGCCTTGAAGGCAGCGCGTACTGCCACTTCCGTCTTGCCGAAGCCCACATCGCCACAGACCAGACGGTCCATGGGACGGGCACGCTCCATATCGGCCTTGATATCCTGCGTAGCCTTCAACTGGTCAGGCGTATCCTCATAGAGGAAGCTCGCCTCCAGCTCGTGCTGCATGAAGCTGTCGGGCGAGTAGCTGAAACCCTTCTCCTCGCGTCGGCGGCTGTATAGTTTTATCAGGTCGCGGGCTATATCCTTGATCTTCGTCTTCGTGCGCTCCTTCATGCGCTCCCAGGCTCCTGTACCCAGCGTGCTGATACGTGGAGGCTCACCCTCCTTGCCTTTGTATTTCGATACCTTGTGCAAGGCATGGATGGAGACGAAGACTACATCGTCGTGGTTGTAGATAATCTTTATCACCTCCTGCATCTTGTCGCCGTTGGGAATGCGCACCAGTCCGCCAAACTTTCCTACGCCGTGGTCCAGGTGTACCACGTAGTCGCCTATCTCGAACTGCTGCAGCTCCTTCAGCGTCAGCGCCACCTTACCATTGCGCGTATGCTGACTGCGCAGGTTGTACTTATGGTAACGGTCGAATATCTGATGGTCGGTGAAAAGGCATATTTTCAGGTCGTCATCCACGAACCCCTCATGTATGGTATGATCTACGGGCGTAAAGGTGATGCCCGTCTGCTGCTCCTCGAAGATACTCTCCAGACGTGCCGTCTGCTTCTGGCTGTCCGCCAGTATGTATAGCTGGTAGCCGACCTCCATGTACTGGCGGAACGACTGGAACAGCAGCTCGAAGTTCTTATGGAAGACAGGCTGAGGATGAGTGGTGAAAGATATTGAACATTGAACATTGAACATTGAACATTGAGAATTCCCGCTAACCGCTAACCGCTCGTCGCTAACCGATAAACTCCTTAATTCAATGCGGCGGAAACTGAGCAGCTGATGTTTGAAGTCTTCTGGGTTAACTAGGATGGAAGATTTCTCCAGCTCCTCTTCCCTCGTCTCCAAGCCTTCTGTCATGGCCTGCTTCGAGAAGCCCTCCTGATACACCTGCTCCACCACCTCAGCCACAAAAGTCGGGTCATGCATTACCAGCAACGTCTCCTTAGGCAGGAAGGAGAGAAAGCTCTCTTGGGCATTAGACATTGAATCGTTAATGTTCAGCTCAGGCACGATGCTTATCTGCTGCAGCTTACTCTTACTCAGCTGACTCTGTACCTCGAAGGTGCGTATGCTGTCAACCTCGTCGCCAAAGAAGTCTATACGGTATGGCAGTTCGCACGAATAAGAATACACGTCTATGATACTGCCACGAACGGCAAACTGCCCAGGCTCGTACACATAGTCCACCCGCTTGAAGCCGAACTCCATCAGCGTCTCCTGCACAAACATAAAGTCCACCTTCTCGCCCGTCTGCAGCATCAGCGTCTGCTCGCTCAGCTTCTCCTGCGTCACCACCAGCTCTGCCAGCGCCTGAGGGTAAGTCACTATGTAGAGTAAGGCCTCCTCCGTCTCCCCCTTTGGGGGAGTGCCGAGTTGAGAATTGAGAGTTGAGAATTGAGAATTATTTTCGAGTGAAGAGTTCCCGTTCAATTCGCTAACTGATAAATTCACTTGTGGATTGGACGAAATCTTCGTCAGGACTTCGGTGCGGAGAATCTCGTTGCCCGCATCACGCTGTCCGTATTTCACGGCACGTTTATAGCTGCTGGGAAAGAAAAGCACCTTTTCATCGCCCAAGACCTGTATCAGGTCGTGATAGAAATAGCCAGCCTGCTCCTCATCGTCCAGAATGAAGAGGAAGGGAGAGCCCACCTGAGGGGCGGCGGCAAACACCATGGGAGAGCAACTTCCCTGCAATCCAGAGATTTGTATCACATTACTGGAAGACTTCAGCGCAGCGGCCAAAGCCTTCACGCCAGGGTGCTTAGCATATATATTCTGTAGTTGTTGAATCTCCATTTAGTGGGCAGAATGGTTATTTGCGGGTGCGAAGGTACGAAGAAAAGCCAACATAACAAAAGGAAAAAACAAAAAAAGCCTACCATCCCATATCAGATAGCAAGCTTTTTTTTTGTAAAGTTTACCGTTTACTGTTGAGCTGTTTCTCTTTTCTTCTTTCGTTGGAAAGAAAAAAAGAAACAAAAGAAGGCTGCGATTAAGCGAGAGGAGAGCCAAACTGGTTTGAGCTATCCCGACCGGAAGCAGACTCGACCGAAGGCCAAGACACCAAAAAACGTCCTGGCTCGGAGGCCGGCCGTGGGTTTTCCCACATCCTCTGAAGACCTCCTCATGCGGAATGTTTTAATATATTAACGATAATGGCAACGATAACTTCTGAGCTTTTAGCGTTGCGCTTTGTTTTCATTCTTTTCGTACTGCTTTATCCAATAGACAGCTGCCTCATGATCTTTATCAACGCCTATGCCTTCCTCGTACATGTTGGCAACCTTGGCTTGACCTTCGGCAGATCCGGCTTTTGCAGCTTCCAGATACCATTTGAAAGCCATTTCGTTACAGGGTTTAACACCTTCGCCCGATTCATAAGCTTCTGCGACATAAATCTGAGCGTCCAAAACGCCTTGCTCAGCAGCTTTCGAATGCCACTTAAAGGCTTCTTCAAAGTTTCTCACAACACCCTCACCGTTGTTGTACATAACAGCCAAGTTATATTGAGCCTCAGCATGTCCCTGTTCAGCTGCCTTACGCCACCATTTTATGGCTTCAGAATAATCTTTCTCTACGTCATTACCTAGCAGATACATCTGGCCTAATGCGTCCTGAGCATCTGCATTTCCGTTTTCTGCTGCCTTCTTGTACCATTTTACAGCTTCCTTAACATCTCGCGTAACACCTATTCCTCCAGAGAGAAATATCTCACCAATCAGATATTGTGCCGTGGTTTCTTCTTGTTTGGCAGCCTTGGTAAACCATTCAATCGCCTTGGCATCATCACGTTTTACGCCATACCCATTGTTGTACGAAAGTCCTATCATCGTCTGGGCATCTGCATCCTCCTGCTTTGCGGCCTTCATCAGCCATTTAAATGCTTTCTTGTAATCCTTCTTTACGCCGATACCTCCTGCATACATCATTCCAACTCGACGTTGACCTATAGCGGATCCTGCTTTTGCAGCTTTTTCATACCAACCAAAAGCAGCAGAGTAATACTGTCCACGATGATATTGATCACCTGTCTGAATCCACTCCTGTATTTGTTCTTCTGAGGCCCTAGAGCCACAAAACACACATGAAATATTAAGAAAGATCATAATAAAGGATGCAAATATTAATCTTTTTTCCATTCTTAAATATAATTAAAGTATTACAAAGATACGAATTCGTAAGAAGAATACAAAATGAAATAGATGTTATTTCCCTTTTTACCTTTTATAATTTTGTGCAAAGGTACAAATATGTAGGGAATTCTTCAAATATCTTTATCCCTTAATTCAATTTGTTTGCTTATTTTGGTAGCGCTTTCGTTAAAGAAAGGTTATGGGGTACCTGCTTTTTCGCAAACACCCCATTTCTCTAAGGTCTAAAGTCTAGCGCCTAAAGTCTAGAGTCCTCGCACGCAACTTGCCGTGCCCAATGCTGTGATAGCTGCTGTTATGATGCTCGCTATCAGTTGGAAGATAGCTCACCATGTTTCATTACTTTTCATTTTCATTCAGTTTTTGAGTTAGTAAGTTGGTTAGTTTGTGAGTCTTAAATCATTGAGCATTGACCATTGCTTTGTGGTCTTTGTCCGATATTTTCTCTTTGTCTCCGGATGGGCTTCCGCTTTGTCTCTTAAGGGGGCATGTTGCTACTATTAATGCGCGCAAAAATTAATATTAATATTAGCAATTGTTTCTCTTAATACCCGTCGTTTCAGTCCTTATCTTTTGACAATGCAAAGGTACGACAATATCTTCGTTCTGTAAAATAATTTTGCAAAATAAGCACGTAAAAAAGCACGTAAAAACACAAGCGATATTTGGCCAAACGTTTTGCGTTTCGCGTTTCATCGTTTCATTTGCTTTTTTCAATGTGTTACAAAGAGAGAGAAAATATTTTTATATTATATAATATAAAGTATATATTAGTATGTATGCAACGAAAATCGATTTTTCAAAATGTAACGCGAAACGCGTGAAACGTGAAACGCTTCTTGTACACCATCAGGACCAGATATTACCCTAGAAATAGTTGAATAATTGTTTGCACTAATCCATACTGAAAAGGTTGACAATCTTACCTGAAGAAGTTGACGCTTTTCCTGAAGAAGTTGACGTTAAAATATCGTTAACTAGTAAGAAATATTCACACTTCTATATGTATAGTCGTCTAAAGCTTAACATATTAGTCGCCCAATTGCTAAGTATACTAAACATATTAATAATCAACAATGTAAACAAACTGCCGATTGATTAAAAAGGTTTAGAATGATTTTTAGAAACAGAAAAAGAGCGGGTGGCTGTTACCATCCGCTCTTTCTTTATTCTTATTTCAGGAATTTCTCGGCTTCTGATATGGTTTCTATCTTGCCTACATCCATGAGGCGTAAGTCTGGCTGCACATAGCCATATATGGGATGCTGGGCACAAACACTCAGGTAAAAGTCGATAATGCTAAACTTGTCCGGCCACTCGGAGAAGTGGGTAAACAAGGAGGGATTCATGACGTGAATACCTGCAAAGGCATACTTATGGTATTTACGCACATCCAGATGGGGATAAGGGCTCTTTACCTCGCCTGTCTGTACGTTGGTCCACCCTACCAGTCGCATATCATCGTCGAAGAGCAGATAACGGCTGGTCTGACGCTCTGAAACGAGCAAGGACGCTGCCTTGCCTCGCGCAAAGAGCATGAGGCTGCGCAAATCGGCATTACTGAGGATATCTACATTATGGATAAGGAATCCTTCCGTGGCATCCTTGAGAAGGTGTGCTGCATGCTTGATGCCGCCTCCCGTCTCGAGCAGCGCATCGCGCTCATCGCTAAACCATACATTCATACCCATGGGATGCTGCCCTACCCACTCTTCTATCATATCGGCAAAATGATGTACATTGATGACCACATCGCGTATGCCTGAACTCTTCAGCTTATCGAAGGTGTGCTCCAATAGGGACTTGCCTGCCACAGGTACGAGCGCCTTGGGCATAGTATCTGTGAGGGGCTTGAGTCGGGTGCCTAGGCCTGCCGCAAAGATCATGGCTCTGTAGGCAGGGAAGATGGCGGAGATGCCCTGCTCGCGATGGCAGACATGAACCTCTATTCCATATTTATAATGTATGTGCTCTGCCAGATGCTGGGCACTATAGACGCTGCGATGCTGGCCGCCAGTACAACCGAAGGAGAACATGAGGTTGGTAAAGCCTCGCTGCAGGTATCGCTCTACATGGGCGTCTGCCAACTTATATATGCTCTCGAGGAAGGTGAGTATCTCGCCGTCGTCCTCGAGGAAGCGGATAACAGGCTCATCCAAGCCCGTGAGTTGCTTGTAAGGCTCGTAACGGCCCGGATTGTGAGTGCTGCGGCAGTCGAACACGTAGCCGCCGCCATTGCCGCTGGTATCCTCGGGGATGCCTTTCTTGAAGGAGAAGCTGAAGACACGCACCACCAGAGGACCCTTGCCGTCATACCTACTGAAGGTAGCAGGTCCGTCCTCGGGACGTGACACGTAGGGGTTGTTATCCGTGGTCTTATAGCCGTCGGCACGCTGAACAGGTTTCTTGGGCTCTGGAGCGAACTGTGGCAACTCCACCAGTCGGGTGAGCACCTCACGCAGATAAGGGTAAGGACAGCCGCCATCCTGCAAGAGGTCGCGCAGGTTCTGAATAGCAGGAGGAATACTGTCGATAAAATGCTTCTTACGCTCGAAGTATCCACGGAAGCCGTAGGCTCCCAGCACCTGCAGCAGGCGGAACAGTACGCAGAGCTTGAGGTTCTGGCGGAACTGCTTCTCATTGACCTCTATATACTGCTTAAGGCTGGTAATATACGTCTTGATAAGCTCCTCGCGCAGGGACTTGCTGTAGCGAGCCGATGCCTGCCAAAGGAAACTGGCCACATCGTACTGCACGGGGCCGCGACGACCGCCTTGGAAGTCGATAAAGAAGGGATTGCCGTCCTTGTCGAGCATGACATTGCGTGCCTGAAAATCCCTGTACATGAAGGTATCGCCCGGGATGGCAACAATATCCTGTGCCACGAGACGGAAGGCTGCTTCCAACTTCAGTTCATGAAAATCAACGCCTGTGGTCTTCAGGAAGCAATACTTGAAGTAGTTGAGGTCGAAGAGCACATTGGTCTCATCCAGCGACTCCTGAGGATAACATTTCTTGAAATTCAAGCCTCGGGCACCCTTGATCTGAATCTTAGGCAGAAGGGCGATGGTACGATGGAGTAACTCCTTCTCAGTCTGCGTGTATCGTCCGCCAGCGTCGCGTCCGCCCTTGAGGGCATCAAAGAGGGAACGGTCGCCCAAATCCACCTGCAAGTAACGCAGTCCGTCTGCGCTCTGTGCCACCACGGCAGGAACGGGCAACTTGCGTTCTATGAAATGCTGGGCAAGGTAGCAGAAGGTACGGTTCTCGTCCATACTGGTACCTACGACACCTATCAGCGTACTCCCGTCAGAGCCGTGCAAACGGTAATACTTACGATTACTGCCTGCACCTGGGAGCTCGTCGCAAGAGACGACATCCAGCCCTGTATGCTCAGTATATAGCCTTTTCAGTTTTTCCATTATTCCTTTCTATTCCAAATTTTCATTACCCTATTGCGAACAGCCACAATATTTATGGTGCTAACGATCAGGAAGAGGCACAGGCCCAGACAGAGAGCGGGCCACAGGCTGCCGTCCTGCATCTGTGGGAACATCACCCACAGGCGATCCATATAATAACTGCGGACAACGTACAGAATAAGCAGGGAGAGCAAGAGCACTACCCCATTCATGCCTACCGTGAGTATCTGATAAGGCAAAGAGACGCGTACGGGGCTGTAACCAATGAGCAGGAGGTTGCGCAGCTTCTCTGTGTTCTTCTGCACCAACAGATAAATACTGAGCATAAGGATGTAGAACGACAGGATGCTGATGAGCATGCCCACACACATCACTAGGACGGTGACAATGCGCAGGAAGTAAGTGGCCTTGCCTGCATCCAGCTTGTCATCCTCCAACTCCAGATTATGCTCGTTGATGTATTGTACGATAGCATCATCCGTGGGGTTCTTTACCTCTACAATCAGACGGTTGGGCGTCAAGTCTGCCTCAGGAGCGAACTTGGCATTGCTCCACTGGATGAACGACTCGGGCACAAGGATGGTATTCAGACGTGAGCTGAAACCTATTATCTTACCCTTGAGACGCTGTTCCTGCCCGTTGCCACGCAGTACAACGAGCATATCTATCATGCCTACGATACCCTCGGACATCTTGGGCAGAGACTGACTCTGGGCAAAGCCGAAGTTGTAGATGGCCAGATAGGTACGAGGCAGGATGATGGGTATGGTCCCATCCTCGGGCGAGAAAGTCCAGCTGCTCAGCTCTGTATCAACAAACCTGTCGGGCACACTCTCGAAGAACATATCAGTACCAAACTGCGCCACGCCATTGACACCCATACTGCACACTACCCTATACTGACTGGCAGTGAAGGCACCCACGCTCTTGCAGAAAGGCTGGCTGCTGATATCGGCTACCTCCCTGTCGCTGAAGCCACAGCTCTCCTCGGAACCCAGCACGCTGACACCAGAAATGCGCTTGCTGACAATGAGGTACTCTGGCTTGAGGAATCCGTCCTCCTGACTGAAGAGCGGCTTGACATCGTTATAGAACTGAAGGCCCAGCAGGACGATGAACATACCAAAGAGATTGGCAAAGAAGAAACCTGCCAACTGCGCTATACTGATGTGCTGACGCAGCAATTTCCAAACCAACGACATCATAAGCGGAACGTTTTTGTGTATGGCAGCTCCATGTGCTTGCCTATACTGGTTACTATTACGCCAGCTCCCTGACGCTGTGCTTCTTCCATCATAATCTCTGCCATAATCCTGCTGTTATTGTCGTCCAGATGGCTGATGGGCTCATCTACCATCAGGAAGTCGAAGGGCTGTACCAAGGCGCGTATCATGGCCACACGCTGCTGCTGACCAAAGCTCATACGCCCTATCTTGGCATCCTGCTTGTCGGCTATACCCAGACGCTCGAACCACGCGAGTATCTCCTTGCGGCTCTTGTGATTGGTAAGCCCGTTCTTGATATCGATATTCTCCATCGCCGTAAGCTCAGGGAAGAGTCGGAGCTCCTGAAAGAGCAGACTCAACGTTTGCTTACGTATATTCGTCCAATCAGAAACGCTGTGCTGACGGATATCCTTGCCGTCGAAATAGATATTACCCAGATAATCTTTCCTGTATCCTATGATATAGCTGCAGAGCGAACTCTTTCCTGTTCCAGAGTTGGCCTCCACCAGATACGTCTCCCCCTTCTGGAAGGTGACATCCTGAAGCCAAATCTCGCTCTGCACCTCCCTGCCTTCGAAAACGCAGGGCAAAGTGTTTTGTAATTCAATCTTGTTCATTTACTTCAATAACAGTTTTATGAAGTCTGATATATTGTCTTTAGTTGTGAGTTCTATATCGTAATGTAAATAGTCCTTTGCGCTGACGGTGAGACGGTCTGTCTTGTCCAGAAAATAATAGAATTTCTTGGCGTCGTCACTCATCATATTCTGTACCTCGCGGAAGCGGGTCAACTTGTTTATACTGACTGATGCATAGAAGAGTTTACCCTGAATCTGGGAGTTGTATCGGGTGACGAAATCATCCGAAGCATTACTTTCGCTCAACTTCGTAACACTCTGATTAGTGGATATATATACCTGATTATCTATCACTCCAAAATAGGTGTTCTTTCCATCGCCCTGCAAGACAAAGTTGTTCTTGTCGACAGGCTTAAAGGAATAGCTTTTGTGCAGGAAACCCGTGCTCCAGTCAGAGACATTCTTCAGGAAATCCAGCTTGGTAACCTGTGCCTTGAGCGTATATTCCGAAGGAGCGCTGAGCTCGAGAGACACATCTCCGTCGATAGACTTTATGAGCATATCGGCATCCATACAGAGATTGACACCCATGAGGAACATTCGGACCAGTGCATTCTTGCGCAACTCCACCAGCAGGCTGTCGCCATTGGCATTGAACCCTACCCATACGACGGGGTCTGAAACAGATGACTTCAGACGGTTGGCCTGAATGGGACGGAAGATGCTGTTGTGCTGCGAGAGCAACTGCTGTATCTCCTCTTCCTCGGACTGAATGGACGTGGACAGATGCAGCGCCTTGTCCTCTACCCCAAGCGTGGCATTCAGGAACACCTTATCCATATCAAAGGGATTATTGAGGTACTGCAAGGCCTGTTGCATATACGAGCTGGGAACGACGCTCATCTTGGAACACAGACGGAGAGCGCCATCCTGATCGAGGACAGAAGGAAGAAGGGGGCTCTTGGAAGAACCTTGCTCCATCCACTCTACCATCCTGGGGCGCATATTATGGCTCTCCACCTGAGAGATGGGCCCCAGCGCCAATGCCTTCTTGTCGTCAAAACAGAGAAGCATCTGAGCTGTGTAAGCCCAACGGAATCCTCGCTGTGACTCCACTTCAACCTTCTTCTCCTTAAGAAAGTCTTCCAGATCATCGGCATCTGACAAGGGAAGAACGCCACACATATAACCCTCACTGGAAAGGAAGCCATACATGGGAGAAAGCACATCTATGCCAGTCTTCTCGTTCTTGTCGGATTGCAGGAAACGGATAATATCCGTGATATTTATGTCCAACTGACTTGCCAGTTGTTTTGCATCAAGCACCATCACTGCCTTGGCATTCTCTGGGATAACACTCTTGCAGACATCCTTGCGACCGAAGAGGAAGAAATATCCACCTATAACAACCAGCGCGATAACAACAACAGCCAGGATTAAATACTTTTTCATACGATAAGCGTTATATCTGATTCTTTAATTGCATCATGTGTACAGCCACCAGAGCAGCCGTCTCCGTTCTCAGGCGACTGGTTCCCAAGGATACGCTGCGATATCCGTTTTGCAAAGCCAGCTTCACCTCGTCAACACTGAAATCACCCTCAGGACCTATCAAGACAGTTGTTTCCACACCACGTTGTAAAACATCCATCAAAAATGGCTTAAGTCCTCCCATTTGGGGGAGGGTTTGGGAGAGGGGCTCCTCTATATCCTCCTCGTTATAACAGTGGCAGATAAACTTGTCGCCCCCACGCTCCGCCTTGACAAAGCGCTCAAAGGGAGTCATCTCATTCAGGACAGGCTTCCAAGCCTTATGGCTCTGCTTGACAGCCGAAATGAGTATCTTATCTATACGCTCACACTTGATGACACGACGTTCGCTGAAGCGGCAATCCAAGAAAGAAAGCTCGTCCATACCTATCTCTGTGGCCTTCTCGGCAAACCACTCTGTACGGTCGTTCAACTTGGTGGGTGCCATAGCCAGATGAATATGCCCCTCCCACGCGCGCTCCTGAGGCATCGACTCCAATACCTTATACAGACAACGATGGCCCGTGGCAACCGTTATCTCAGCACGGAAGAAACAGCCGTTGCCATCCATCAGCAACAGTTCATCGCCTACAGACAGCCTAAGCACACGCGTAGCATGCTTCGCCTCGTCCTCTGGCAACTCCCCACTAATCTGAGGGTCGTAAAAGAAGCGGATTTCCTTCATTTGTTGGTTTACTGTTTACCTTTACTGTGGTAATTCTTATTTTTCACTTTTCACTTCTTCTCGTGTTTATACCTAAACAGGATGGCGAAGAGGACTGCCACAATAAGGGCGTAGGCTGCAAAGATGTACCAGCAGGTCTGCCAGCCGGCTATAACCTCGCCACCCGTTGCTCCTGCATTCTGGGGCACAAAGACATAATTATTGATGACAGCCTGCGCGATAAGCGTGCCCACGAAGGCACCCAAGCCGTTGGTCATCATCATAAACAAGCCCTGAGCGCTACTGCGGATGCTCTCGTCCGTCTCCTGATTGATGAACAGCGAACCAGAGATATTGAAGAAGTCAAAGGCCACGCCATAGACAACCATAGAAAGCAGGAAGAGCCATACGCCACTGCCTGGGTTACCCAATCCGAAGAAGGCAAAACGCAATACCCATCCCATCAAAGCGATAAGTACCACCTTCTTGATACCAAACTTAGAGAGGAAGAAAGGTATGAGCAAGATGCAAAGCGTCTCGCTGACCTGAGAAAGGGATATAAGGATATTGGCATGCTGAACGCCAAAGGTTGACTGATACTCGGCAATACTGCCAAAGCTGGTAATGAAGGGATTGGCATAGCCGTTAGAGATCTGCAAGCAGAAACCCAGCAGCATAGCAAAGACCAAGAAAACAGCTAAGCGGGGCTTGAGGAACAGACGGAAAGCATTCAGACCGAGTGCCTCCACGATTGTCTTCTGCTGACCCTCATCTTTGTTGATTCTCATACGTGGCATCGTCAGGGAGTAAGCTGCCATAACAAGGCTAAGACAACCACTGACCATCCACTGGCCTGGAGTTGACTGCAAGCCGCAAAGGTCAACCACCCACATGGTAACAATGAAACCAACGGTTCCCCATACACGGATAGGCGGGAATGCCTTTACTGTATCATATCCAGCCTTCTCCAACGCCGAATAAGCCACAGAATAGCTCAGGGCGATGGTTGGCATAAAGAAAGCTACAGAGAGCGTATATAGTGTAAACAGCGTAGCAAAATCGGGCACAGGACCAGCCTGATAGCCATAGGCAGATGCAGCAATCATAAACGAGCCAGCCAACACATGGCAGAGACTCAGCACGCGCTGACCCTCCATCCAGCGGTCTGCCAGAATACCCATCAGAGCAGGCATAAAGATGCTGACAATACCCTGAACGGAATAAAACCATCCAATGTGATGGCCATGTCCAGCACCAGCCAGATATGTACCCATAGAGGTTAAATATGCTCCCCAGACGGCAAACTCCAGGAAGTTGAGCAATGTTAGTCTAAATTTAATGTTCATGTTATTTTAGTTTACAGTTTACGGTTTATTGTTTATTGTTTATCGGTTATCGGTTAGCGGCTCAAACGCCCAAGTTCCCTTCGCCCACGGGAGAGGGGTTAGGGGTGAGGCTTTTTTACTCCACGTACAGCACCAGTCCCTTCAGATACTCACCCTCTGGGTGATAGATATTTATAGGATGATCAGCAGGCTGATGGAGCTGATGCAGGATGCGAACCTTACGCTTAGCCATAGCAGCAGCAGTAAAGACAGCCATACGGAACTGATCCTTGTTGACAGCCTGAGAACAACTGAAGGTAAACAGGATACCTCCTGCAGGAATCTTCTCGAAAGCCTTTACGTTTAGTTTGGTATAGCCACGCAAAGCATTCTTCAGGGCATCCTTGTGCTTGGCAAATGCAGGTGGGTCAAGGATTATCAGGTCGTAAGCGCCATCCTTCATCTCATCCAAGAAGCGGAAAGCATCTTCAGCAAAAGCTTTGTGACGCTTGTCGCCAGGGAAGTTCAAGTCTATGTTGGCATTCACCAAATCCACAGCCTTGGCACTGCTATCCACAGAGTGTACCAACTCTGCCCCACCCCTCATGGCATAAACGCTGAAGCCGCCAGTATAGCAGAACATGTTCAGCACCTTACGGCCATGAGAATATTTTTCGAGCAAGGAACGGTTCTCGCGCTGATCAACGAAGAAGCCCGTCTTCTGACCTTTCAGCCAGTCGATGTGGAACTTCAGTCCATTCTCTATGGCTACATTGTCATCACTCTCACCAAGGATGAAGCCATTCTCCTGACCCAGGGAAGCCTTAAAGGGAAGTGTCGTCTCGCTCTTGTAGTAGATGGCTTTCAGGTCGTCGCCCATGACAGCTTTCAGCGCCTCGGCTATCTGCATACGGCTTACATGCATACCTACGCTGTGAGCCTGCATGACAGCATTCTCTCCATAGATATCTATGATAAGGCCGGGCAGGTTGTCACCCTCGCCATGAACCAGACGATACATATTATTATATGCTGTTCCAGCTACGCCTATGCTCTTGCGCACGTCAAGGGCCGTAGCAAGTCTTTTCTTCCAGAATTCAACGTCTATCTTCTGACGGTTAAAGGTAAGTACACGTACGGCAATACTTCCTACTTGCCAATGACCCAGTGCCACAAAACGTCCTTCGCTATTCAGCACTTCTACAATATCTCCTTCGGCAGGCTCACCCTCGATATGATGCACAGCACCAGAGAATATCCAGGGATGAAAACGTTTAAGACTTTCTTCTTTGCCTTTACGGAGTATTAACAGCTTACTCATTTGCTTCTTTATTTTTTACGCTGCGAAATTATATAAAAATCCTGAATTATACACCTATATTCTAATATTAATATTCACAATTGTTACTATTAATACCTGCAATTGCTACTATTAATACTTGAAAAAAGCCGTATTAACAGTACTTTGGTGGAACGATTCATTCAACTTTTGTGGAAGCTTTTTTATCAGATGAGGGAGAGGTACGACGCTTGGATTTGTAATATCTTTTAGGCTTAGTACCCTTTTTCGCCTTTGCCTTTTCAGAGGTCTTCTTTTCCTTGGGCTTATCCTCTTTGGGAGCTGGAGCAGCAGGTTCTGGCTCTGGCACAACCTCCAAGTCAAATCCTTCTTTCTTGAGCCTGAGAAGCTCTTCATACAGCATAATACAAGCCCAAGCATCTGTAGCAGCATACCGCTTCTGTGGCTCAGAAAGTATGTCTGCCTCCCAATTGGAGAGACGTTGTGACTTGCTTATCTTTTGTCCAAAAATATTTGCATATAATTTTTGGAGACTTAAGTCCTTGATGCCGTATTCACGTACCATCTCCTGAAGCTCCACAAATGTGCCTGGGGTGAACGAAGCCCTTCTTTGCAACATTCTGATGTCATCGTGCCAAGAAAGGCCAACCTTGATATTACTATTGTCCGTAAGCAAACGAAGGACACAGTCGGGCATACCTATGTGATTCAACCTGAATAGGAAACAGATATCTCTGCTGCTTACCTGCAGAAGGGCTACGTCATTCAGACGGCCTGCCTTGAAGTTGGGCTTCGTCTCTGTATCAAATCCTATGATATCCTGACTCAACAAGTAATCGACGGCCTTTTCGGCCTCCTGCTCGCTAACGATGGTCTCTATTCTACCCTCAAAAAGAACCTGAGGAAGTTTGGGAATACTCTGTTTATCAAATCTGCTATAAATCTTCTTCATCAGAACCGCTGTTCAGTATATAACGAATCTTGTGCAACTGCTTGAGTGTATCTACAAGATTCTGTCCCCAATATAACTCAAAATTATCCTTCACACTCCAAAGTGCATCGAGCATACATGCCTCTACTCGCTGCTGATAAGCTGAAACAAAGTTCCTGAGCGCCTGATATATATCTGCCAAGCCTTCGCTTACCGTTTTCCACTGGCTTTCCTCGGTCTGCATATCCTGATCATATACAAGGTCCTCATACTCATCGGCATCTTTCATAATCTCATATATGGCATTACGTACCCAGTTGTAATCTGCTTCCGTAACCTGGTCGTCTGGAAGGAAATCGCCTTCACTCTCAACCTGCGGAAGGAGCTGAGCCTTGAGATAAAGCAAGGGAAGAAGCTTCTGCATGGTTTCTACAAATTCACGTCTGCCCTTACCTTCAAGCTGTTCGAGATAAGCACAATATTCTGCAGAAACTGTGACAAATTCAAGCGTATTATGCGAATATATAGGATTCTCTGTTTTACTCTTCATCTAAACATCCTTTCTTTGGGGGTCCACAAAATTTGTTGCAAAAGTATAAAAAAACCGCCAAATTAAGAAATAATTGAAGAATTTACATTAAATTTGCAGACGTTTTATATAATAAAGACAAAATATGACCGCAAAAGTTAGCGACAACAAACATAAGAACAGAAAAACAAGCAAAGAAGTCAGTCCAATGAAAAAGGCCTTCGGATGGTTTAAGACAAACATAAAGAACCAAGATGATGTTGATACAGAGAAGGTTGCAGAGCATAGCGACAACATGAAATTTGTGTGGGGCTTCATCCTGGCATGTGTCTCACTATGTGTCTTGCTGGCCCTTATCTCACACATCTTCACAGGCGACGAAGACCAGAAGCTGATAAGCAACTCTTATTTGCCTGCTACAAACTGGTTG
The DNA here is from genome assembly GCA_024683455.1 of Bacteroidaceae bacterium. Classification (GTDB taxonomy): domain Bacteria; phylum Bacteroidota; class Bacteroidia; order Bacteroidales; family Bacteroidaceae; genus Physcousia. The sequence goes on along the minus strand of JAIKYE010000032.1, from coordinate 8,962 downwards.
GGAATATTTGGTTTCTGGATTGCATACTGGCTAATGGAGAACACATTCGGAATAGCTTCGATATTTATACCCATACTATTGGTGGCCACAGGAATTCGTATCATGGGAACCATCAAGGTGCGTCTGCACAAGTGGTTCCTGAACTGCATGATTCTGATGATATGGATATCGGCCTTTATGTCTTTCCTACAATTGCACTTCGAGACCTTGCAGGAAGGATACATCAACTGGGGCGGAATGATAGGTTACAACGAAATCACGCTACTCATCGAGAAAGTAGGAAACGTAGGTGCCTTCATCACTTTGGTTATTACTGCCCTGCTGTACACCTTTTACCTGAGCGGAGAGGCTATAACAGCCGTCAGGAACATTGTCAACAGAACTGCCAAGAACAATCTGGCTGTGCAGGAAGAGGAATTGGCTGAGGATGAGGATAGCGAGGGTCTGGAAAATGATTTGGATGAAGAAGAGGCTCCGCTAACAACAAGCGAGGAAGTGGCGCTGAAGATAGAGAATACCATTCCGTTCGAGGATGAGCCGTCAAAGACTGCGACAACCATAGACTTTGGAACAGCAACAGGCGATGTAGAGATTCCCCTTAAGGTTGGAGAGCAGGCATTACCTCTGGAATTCGCCAATCCTACAGAAGATATGAAGGTAGTGGTGGGCGAAGACCCAGAGAAGGCTGATATAACAGGTGAAGGTACGCTGGAACCCTACGACCCGAAGTTGGACTTGGAGCACTACAAGTACCCCACTCTCGACTTGCTGAAGCATTACGACAATATCCAGTCGAACGTGGATATGGAGGAGCAGCAGGCCAACAAGAACAAGATTATCAAAGTTCTGTCATACTTTGGCGTGGAAATCTCCAGCATCAAGGCTACCATCGGACCAACCATTACGCTGTATGAGATAACACCCGCACCTGGTATCCGAATCAGCAGGATACGCGGATTGGAGGACGATATTGCACTTAGCCTTAGCGCCTTAGGAATCCGTATCATCGCTCCTATACCAGGAAAGGGTACCATAGGTATAGAGGTTCCCAATGCGAAGCCTCAAATGGTTTCCATGGAGAGCGTTATCAACAGCCGCAAGTTCCAAGAGACGGATTATGAGTTGCCTATGGCACTCGGTAAGACCATTACCAACGAAGTCTTTATGGTGGACCTGGCCAAGATGCCTCACCTGCTGGTAGCCGGTGCTACGGGTCAGGGTAAGTCTGTAGGTCTGAATGCCATTATCACATCTCTGTTGTACAAAAAGCATCCTGCTGAACTGAAATTTGTGATGGTTGACCCCAAGAAGGTAGAGTTCAGCGTTTACAATCCTATCGTCAATCATTTCTTGGCACAGGTGGAAGGAAACGAGGGCACAGAGGAGCCCATCATAACGGACGTAAACAAGGTTATCCAGACGCTGAAGAGTCTCTGTGTGGAGATGGATACCCGCTATGACCTCCTGAAGAAGGCAAGAGCCAGAAATGTAAAGGAATACAACCAGAAGTTCAAGGACCGTCAGTTGAACCCCAACAACGGACATAAGTTCATGCCCTACATCGTGGTTATCATAGATGAGTTCGGCGACTTGATCATGACGGCAGGTAAGGAGATAGAGCTGCCCATCGCACGTATCGCTCAGTTGGCCCGCGCCGTAGGTATTCACATGATTATCGCTACGCAGCGTCCTACCACGAACATCATCACAGGTACCATCAAGGCGAACTTCCCTGCCCGACTGGCATTCAAGGTGGCAAGTTCTATCGATAGTAAGACCATCCTCGACCGTACAGGAGCCAACCAGTTGATAGGTAAGGGTGATATGCTGTTCCTCTCTGGCAATGACCCAGTACGTGTTCAGTGTGCTTTCGTGGATACTCCAGAGGTAGAGGATATAACATCATACATCGCTTGTCAACAAAGCTACAACGCGCCATTCCCATTGCCAGAGGTGCCCATGGATGGTGGTGAAGACGGAGACGGACCAGACGTTGACCTGAACCATCTGGACCCCATGTTCAATGAGGTTGCCCGTATGGTAGTGCTTGAACAAAGCGGAAGTACCAGTATGATTCAGCGTAAGTTCAGCATCGGATACAACAGAGCCGGACGACTGATGGACCAGTTGGAGAAGGTAGGTATCGTAGGCCCTGCCAAGGGAAGCAAGCCACGCGAGGTGCTGTGTGTCAGCGAAGAGGATTTGCAATTCAGATTGGATAACATAGGATAACATAGAATAAAGAGGAAATGAGAAAGATACTGAGTGTAATTCTGTTGCTCATGTCTATAGGATGTATGGGCCAGAACGCCAAGCAGATTCTAGATGCCACAGCATCTAAGATAAAGAAAATGGGAGATGTAAAGGCATCATTCACAGCTACAACATTCAACGGAACAACGGAACAGGCCAGCACCAAGGGTACCATGATGCTGCAAGGGAAAAAGATGCAGCTATCCACAGACGACATGAAGATGTGGTACAATGGGAAAACACAATGGAGCATGATGCCTGAAAGCGGAGAGGTAAACGTAAGCACTCCCACAGAACGCGAGATGGCAAATATGAATCCCTATTCATTTATCAATATGTACAAGAAAGGGTACAAGATGGATGTCCGCCAGACGAAGTTGCGTGGAAAAGATGTCTATGAGGTTCACTTGGTGGCACGTTATGCCGGCAGCAATGCACAGGAAATGTACGTGGATGTAACAAAGGACGACTATACCCCACTCTGCGTACGCGTACGACAAGATAACAGCTGGAACAGGGTAAGCATACATTCCCTACAGGGTAATCAGCACTTTAAGGATACTGACTTTGAGTTCCCCAAAGGAGAATTCCCAAACGTAGAAATAATAGATCTTAGATAAAAAACGAAAGAAAAACATGTTACAGACCAAATTACTTATTATAGGAAGCGGACCTGCAGGATACACAGCAGGAATCTATGCCGGACGAGCAGGAATAGAACCTTTACTTATAGAAGGCATTCAGCCTGGCGGTCAGCTTACGACCACAACAGACGTTGAGAACTTCCCTGGTTTCCCCGAGGGTATAGATGCCAACGAGCTGATGGACAACATGCGTCAGCAGGCAGAACGCTTCGGAACAAAGATTCTGACCAATATAGTCACAAAGGCAGACCTCAGCGCCCAACCTTATAAGGTATGGTTGGACGACGGAGAGGAGATTCAGGCCAACACCGTTATCATAGCAACGGGTGCCAGTGCCAAATATCTGGGACTGTCTGACGAGCAGAAATACATGGGACAGGGCGTCAGTGCCTGTGCAACCTGCGACGGATTCTTCTACAGAAAGAAGGTGGTAGCTGTAGTGGGTGGTGGCGATACTGCCTGCGAGGAGGCTTCATACTTGGCAGGACTTGCCAGCAAGGTTTATCTGATAGTCAGAAAGCCCTTCCTGCGTGCCAGCCAGATCATGCAGGAGAGAGTAATGAACAATGAAAAGATAGAGATACTCTTTGAGACAAATACCTTGGGACTGTTTGGAGAAAACGGAGTTGAGGGTGCACATCTTGTTTATAAGAAAGGTGAAGCAGAAGAACGAAAATACGACTTACCCATAGACGGCTTCTTCCTGGCCATCGGTCACCACCCCAACAGCGAGCTATTCTCGCCCTGGATCAAGGTGGACGAGCAAGGGTATATTGTCACAAAGGAGGATACACCATGCACGACTCTTCCTGGCGTCTATGCAGCCGGCGATGTAGCAGACCCACATTATCGTCAGGCTATTATAGCAGCCGCCTCAGGTGCTAAAGCTGCAATGGAGGCAGAAAAATACCTAAAGGATAATGAGTAAGTATCAACTATACAAACTACTCATAAAAAACGAAAGACTGAGGGAGCGGCGTCATCCCATGTTTGGGAAGAACCGCTTCGTGAAGTTTATATTCATATTAACATTGCTGTATTATGCAGCAGTTCTAGTCTTTATAGGTGTAACACTGGCAATAAGCCTAAAGGGTTCCTACAACGGTGTAGCCGCCTATCATGTTTTGGACGGCTGGCTGCCAGCCATCCTGATGCTAGACTTCTGGTTGAGGTTCATCTTACAGGAAACCCCTGCGAATCAGGCAAAGCCATATACGCTGATGCCTATACGCAGGTCGTTCCTGATGCGAATGTATCTGAACTGTTCAGCACTAAGCATTGGGAACATGTTCTGGGGCTTTATGCTCATCCCGTTTGGGCTTATCGCCATAGCCATTCCATTAGGATGGATAAAATTTGCCGGCTGGCTACTGGGTTGGTGGATACTATGTATAGCAAACGGCTTCTGCTATCTCTTCGTCCGTACCCTGTTGGTAAAACATCTGGCATGGATTACTATACCTATTATAATACATGGCGCTATTATTGCTGCCATGTTTGTCCCTGACAACAACTGGCTGGATATGCCATGTACCCTACTCATGGACGAATTGGCCAATTGGAAGATGGTATGCTTTCTAGCGATTATTGCCGTTGTTGCCCTTCTCTATTACTCTAACTATCTGTTGCTAAGCACTATGGTTTACAACGAGATAGGTAATAAAGAAAATGTAGAGGTAAAGAAAACTGCCAAGATGACGTTCCTGAACCGATATGGCCGTATCGGCGAATACATGAAGTTAGAGGTGCGCACAAAAACGCGTAACAAAAACGTTAAGATACAGTTTGCCACAGGATTGAGCATGATGCTCGTGTTTTGTCTCATGATGTTCTTCACCGATGCATATAGCAGTGGATTAGGAAAGAGCTACGTATGCCTATATAATTACATTATTCTTGGAGTGATAACACTGGGCAGCATTATGTGCCACGAGGGGAACTACATCGACGGATTGATGAGCCGTAGGGAGAGTATCTATGATCTACTCCGTGCCAAATACTACTTCAACTCGCTGCTGCTGGTGATTCCTCCCATATTATTCATTCCGCTGATGATAAAGGGCGAGTTGTCCGTATGGATGAACTTAGGGTACCTATTCTTTACCATAGGTGTACTCTACCCTTTTCTTTTCCAGATGGCAGTTTATAACAAAGATACCCTTCCACTGAACAAAAAGATTACTGGTAAGCAAAACAGTGTCATGCAAAAAATGGTTACTCTTGCTATTTTCCTTGTACCTGTGGGTATAGAGAGACTTTCCATTAAGCTTCTTGGTGAACAGTGGGGATATCTTACCATGATTTGCTTAGGAGCAATAGGTTTTGCAACACATAAAATCTGGCTTAGAAATATATATAAGCGGTTTATGGTACGCAGATACGTAAACATGGAGGGGTACCGTGCTACCAGAAATTCATAAAAAAGAGGGGTCATGAATATCATCATACAAAACTTAAAGAAAAAATTTGGAGAGAAAACTGCCGTAAACATAGACAGTTTCGAGGTTCATAGCGGAGAAATCTTAGGGCTCGTAGGTAACAACGGAGCAGGTAAGAGTACACTCTTCCGTCTGATTCTGGATCTCATAAAAGCTGATGAGGGAACGGTAAGAATGATGGACCGCGAGAAGGATGTCAACGTAGCCGAAACCGAGGAGTGGAAAGACTGGACCGGTGCATACGTAGATGACAGCTTTCTGATAGACTATCTCACCCCCGATGAATATTTCCAGTTCATAGCAGAAATCTGTGGGATCGGTCCCGACGATCTTCAGCTATTCATGGATAAGTTCAAGCATTTTATGTCTGACGAGATTCTTGGGCAGAAGAAATACATCAGAAATCTCTCAGCAGGAAACAAACAGAAGGTAGGAATCATTGCTGCCATGCTGTTACAACCTCAGGTACTGATTCTGGACGAGCCTTTCAACTTCCTGGACCCCACAAGCCAGAGTGCCATCAAACACCTGTTAAAGAAATACAACGAGGAAACTCATGCTACCATACTGATCAGTAGTCATAACCTGCAACATACAGTAGATATCTGTCCAAGAATCGCGCTGCTGGAACATGGCGTAATCATCAAGGATATTGATAATAGTGACGGTCAGGCACAGGGTGAACTCGAAGAATATTTCCAAGTCACGGATTAATAACACTAAACTAACAAAGATAATGAGAAGATTTTTCATGATTCTTTTTGCAACTTTAGCTATAACGCAAAGTGCAAATGCAACATTAGGAATTCTGAACCACCTAAGCGTAGGTGCTAACGTAGGAACAACCGGAATAGGAGCTGATGTGGCCGTACCCGTTACCAGATTCTTTGACGTACAGGCTGGTTTCAGCATCATGCCCAGAATCAAATACAGCACCAACGTGCACTTAAATCTGCCTCTGAACGAGATAAACTCATTTCTTCCTGCACAGGAGCAGGTTAATTTTAGCGAAATCCCTGTTCAAGGCAAACTGACAATGCTGAACGGAAAGGTTATGGTAAACTTCATGCCCTTTGTCATCAGCAGTTTTCATGTAACAGTAGGAGGTTATTTCGGTGGAAGCGATATTATAGAGGTATATAATACGAATGACGGTCAGTTGGCTCCCATCAATCGTGCCAACGAAGTGATGGAGACATTGGGAATGCCCGAACAGAGTAGAATCGGTCTGAAGATGGGTGATTATCTGCTCACTCCCGATGCACAAGGAAACGTGAAAGCTACACTGAAGACACAATCCTTCAAGCCTTACGTAGGAATCGGATTCGGCCGAGGAGTTGTCAAGCATAAGCCCATCGGCTTTAAGTTTGATATAGGTGCCATGTTCTGGGGCACCCCCACTGTTGTGGATCACAACGGCATAGAGTTAACGAAACAGGACTGGGATGGTAAGGATGGTGGTGCATTCCGCATTATCAGCAAGTTCAAGGTATATCCCGTTCTCAATTTCCGTATCTGCGGAAGAATCTTCTAAAAGAAAAAAGCCAAATATCTAATTTATGAAAAAAATACCTAACGGTATCATCTGTCTTCTCGTCATCATCGCCCTGTTTGGTTACCTGGGGAGTGTAATGGGAATGACAAACATGCTCAACACCATCATGAAGACGGCACACAGCCTGCTTCTGAATACAGTATTCTATCTCATGAGCATGTGTGTGCTTACGGGCGCACTAAGTAAGATCCTGACAGAATTCGGCGTTGTAAATCTGCTACAAGTAATGCTCCGGCACGTAATGCGTCCCTTGTACAATATGCCGGGAGTAGCTGTAGTAGCCAGTATTATGACCTTCCTAAGCGATAATCCTGCCGTCATAACTCTGAGCAAGAACAAGCACTTTGCCAAGTACTTCAAAGTCTATCAGTTTATCTCGTTGGCCAACTTCGGAACGGCATTCGGAATGGGACTGCTGGTCATTGTCTTTATGATAGGCCAAGGTTACTTCGCAGCTCCGCTTGTTGGTCTAATCGGTGCAGCAAGCGGTGGTATCATTGCCACCCGCCTCATGCAGTATTTTATTTGTAAGAAATACCCTGAATACCGTACAAAGGATGCTGTATCAGCCCAAGAAATAGAACTCTTAGAGGAAGAAAAAAAGAAACTACAGGCAGACGACGAAGACAAACCCAATACATTCATCAGGGTGCTTAATGCATTACTGGATGGAGGAAAATCCGGTGTAGAGATTGGCTTGGCCATCATCCCTGGTGTTATTATTATCTGTACGATGGTAATGATGTTTACCTTTGGAGGAAGCAACGAAGGCACCGATGCTGCCGGCAATGATATCGTCGTATATACAGGTGAGGCATTCCAGGGATGCGGACTTCTCCCCTTACTGGCCAGTAAACTGAACTGGCTTTTCAAGTGGCTGTTTGGATTCACGGCTCCAGAACTTATCGCCTTCCCCATCACAGCATTAGGAGCCGTAGGTGCAGCATTGAGCCTTATACCCGAATTTACAGCCAAGGGAATCATCAATGATAATGCCGTAGCCGTATTTACCGCTATGGGTATGTGTTGGAGCGGATTCCTTTCTACCCATACTGCTATGTTGGATTCTATGGGCTACCGAAAGCTGTTGGTTCACGATTTCATAAGTCAGATTATAGGTGGTATAGGTGCAGGAGTAATTGCACATTGGCTCTATACCACCGTCATATACATGGCAACGCTGTTCCAACCAACGCCTGTGTGGAATGTTCAGACCAACGGATGGACATGCATAGCCAATGAACCATCGCCGATAGAACTTGTTGCACTGGATGACAGCAGCTACATTGTCAAAGATTGGTTTGGTGCCAAAGACTGCGACCTGTGTTTTAAAGTTAACAAGCAGGACAGCACCATACAGATTACCAATGCGTATGCCAACAAGAAACAAGAGTATTTCTTTGTGCGCATCAACCAGCATGCGCAAAAGGGAGAACCATCTTATGCCGTAATATACCCAACACAGCAATACTCCGAGTTTGACGGCAATGAGAAAGAAGGCCACCTATATACCTTCCTGTTCGTATATGACCCAGAAAGAAAAGAAATAAACAAGGGGTATTATGAGCTCACATGGGGTAAGCGCGAAAGACAAACGAAAGAGGCTGAAGAAGATGTGCAGTACCAAAGAGCCCTTGAAAGAGCAAAAGCAGAGCACATAGCAGACAGTTTGTTGCGTGAAGAGCTGATTGACAGCATACTTCAAAATACAAATCTATAGGTAGAAGAAAGATTTTACCTGATTTATTTGCTCATTATAGTAATTTGTTATAATTTTGCAGCCGATTTATGCCGAAGGGGCTCAGAAAAGTGAGTCAACAAATGACTTCGCCTCCCGGTCAAACCCGTTATAAAAACAAAATAAAATGTACGCAATCGTAGAGATTAACGGTCAGCAGTTCAAGGCTGAAGCTGGTAAGAAGCTCTTCGTACACCACATCGAGGGTGCAGAAGCAGGCCAGGCTGTTGAGTTTGAGAAAGTGTTATTGGTTGACAACGATGGTAACATCACTGTAGGTGCTCCTGCTGTTGATGGTGCTAAGGTTACTGCCGAAGTTGTTTCTCCTCTGGTA
>JAIKYE010000053.1 GCA_024683455.1 Bacteroidaceae bacterium | reverse complement strand
CAATGCTTTTCATCTACTACCTTCTGCTCTATCAGCGGTATCATGGCATAGCCGCCGCCGAAGGTGAAAAGTCCTATCTGAAAGAATGTCCTAAAGAGATCAAGCATTCTTCTTAATCCATTCTCTTGCGTTTACGAATGCTTCAATCCAGGGAGTTACCTGATCCTGTGCCTTGCGGTCTTCTGGATAGAATCCGCACTGCCAGGGGAAGAAGGCACGCTCTAGGTGAGGCATCATAGCCAAGTGACGACCATCAGCGCTGCAGATACCTGCTGTGGTGAAGTCGCTGCCGTTGGGGTTAGCGGGATAACCATCGTAGCTGTACTTCAGAACGATGTTGTAATCCTCCTCCTTACCAGGTAGAGAGAACTTGCCTTCGCCATGAGCTACCCAGATGCCGAGCTTACTGCCGCTGAGGCTTTCCATCAGCACGCTCTTGTTGGGCTGTACTGTCAGGCCCAGGAAGTTAGACTCGAACTTATGGCTGTCGTTATGCAACATGCGGGCTTTGTTCTCAGGTTTGTTGCTGCCTACGAGACCCAGTTCCACCATCAACTGGCAACCGTTGCAGACACCCAGTGACAGGGTATCCTTGCGGGCATAGAAACGGTCAAGGGCTTCCTTGGCCTTGGGGTTGTAAAGGAAGGCACCAGCCCATCCCTTAGCACTGCCCAATACGTCACTGTTAGAGAAACCTCCACAGAAGACGATGAAGTTGATGTCATCCAATGTCTCACGACCTGTGATGAGGTCGGTCATCATTACGTCCTTCACGTCGAAGCCAGCCAAGTAGAGCATGTAAGCCATTTCGCGTTCGCCGTTTGTACCCTTCTCGCGGATGATAGCAGCACGCAAGCCGCTTTTCTCGCGACGGTCGGGGTTGAGGCCAAACTGGCTCAACTTGCCTGTAAAGCTGGGAAGAATATTCCATTGCAGAGGCTGCTGCTTGTAGTTCTGGTAACGCTCGGCTGCCTTGCCGTGGAAGCTCTGCTTCTGATCCAGCAGGAAGCTGCTCTTGTACCATACGTCGCGCAGCGCATTGATGTCGAAGTCGAACTTTTGACCATTCTTCTCGATAGAAAGGGTACGGCCTTCAGCAGGTTCACCTATATTAATGTAGCCAACGCCTTCGTCTTCTAGGAACTTCTTTACCTCTGAACGGTTACCGTTAGCCACCTGAATAACAACACCAGGGTTCTCTGCGAAGAGAATCTTTGTCAGGTCGTCTGTCTTTATCTTGTCCAGATTGATGTTCAAGCCACCCTTCGTGTTGGCGAAGGTCATCTCCAGCAGGGTAGTGATAAGACCACCGGCGCTGATATCGTGACCAGCCAGGATGAGGCCCTTCTGAATCAAGGTCTGGATGGCATTGAAGCAATCGCGGAAATATTCACTGTTCTTAACTGTAGGAACATCGCTGCCCACCTTGTTGTGAACCTGTGCAAAGGCAGAACCACCCAAGCAAAGTTCGTCGAATGAGAAGTCGATGTGATACAGGGTAGAGGGTACGTTCTGAACAACAGGTGAAACCACCTTCTTGATGTCGCTCACCTGACCACCGCTGGTTACGATAACGGTACCCGGAGAGATAATCTTCTCGCCGTTGGGGTACTTCTGCGTCATACTCAGAGAGTCCTTACCGGTGGGTACGTTGATCTGCAGTTCGCAGCAGAAATCAGAGAGTGCCTTGACGGCAGTATAGAGACGGGCATCCTCACCCTCCTGAGCACGGCAAGGCCACATCCAGTTAGCACTCAGGCTAACGCTGTCCAAACCTTCTTCCAGAGGAGCCCATACAATATTTGTCAGAGATTCAGCAACAGAGAGTACGGAACCTGCAGCGGGGTTTGCCAAAGCAGCCTGAGGTGCGTGACCCAATGCTGTGGCGATACCCTTCTCTCCACGATAGTCGAGGGCAACCACACCGCAGTCGCTAAGGGGCAACTGCAACTCGCCCTGACACTGTTGGCGTGCTACCTTACCTGTTACGGAGCGGTCCACCTTGTTGGTCAACCAGTCCTTGCAGGCAACAGCCTCCAGCTGGAGAACCTTCTCTAGGTCTTCTTTAAAGACTTTAAGGTCCTTAGAGTCCTTAAGGTCTTTATACTCTACTGATGCATATTTGCGTTCAACGGTATTGTCGCGCATGATTGTCTTGGGAGAGTGGCCAAACATTTGGCTTACCTCCAAGTCGAAGGGACGAACGCCGTCGCCCTGCTCGAAGCTGAAGTGAGCATCGCCTGTTGTTTCACCTACCACATACAGCGGAGCACGCTCGCGCTCTGCAATCTGGCGTACGTGATCGATGTGCTTCTCGTCGATGAGCAAGCCCATACGCTCCTGACTCTCGTTGGCAATGATTTCCTTGGCAGACAATGTCTGATCGCCAATAGGCAACTTAGTCATATCTATGTGACCACCACATTCCTCTACCAACTCAGACAGACAGTTTACGTGTCCTGCACTTCCGTGGTCGTGGATGCTGACTACGGGGTTCACCTCCTCTTCGCAGAGGGCGCGAATCAGGTTGTTGGCACGCTTCTGCATCTCAGGGTTGGCACGCTGAACGGCATTCAGCTCGATGCCACTGCTGTAACGACCTGTCTCTACAGATGATACAGAGCCGCCACCCAAACCGATACGATAGTTATCGCCACCTACAACCACTACCTTGTTGCCCTTCTGGGGAGTACCCTTCAGGCAGTCACGCTTGGTACCGTAACCAACACCGCCTGCAAGCATGATAACCTTGTCGTAGGCATACTTCTCATCCTTTTCCTGATGTTCGAAGGTCAGCACAGAACCACAGATCAGTGGCTGACCGAATTTGTTTCCGAAGTCGCTGGCACCATTAGAGGCTTTGATAAGAATCTGTTCGGGTGTCTGATACAACCATTCGCGAACGGGCAGAATCTTTTCCCACTCGCGTCCGGCGTCAGCCGATTTTTCATTTTTCACTTTTCCCTCTTCACTTAATCGGGGGTAGCTTGTCATGTAAACGGCAGTACCGGCAATAGGCCATGAACCTACACCACCGCCCATACGGTCGCGAATCTCACCACCTGTACCTGTAGAAGCACCGTTGAAAGGTTCTACCGTTGTGGGGAAGTTGTGTGTCTCGGCCTTGATGCTGATAACACTCTCAATGTCGCGAATCACGAAGTAGTCGCTTGTGCTGTGATCCTGGGGTGCAAACTGCTCCACTACGGGACCCTGTGCAAACGCTACATTATCTTTATATGCAGAGATAATCTTGTGGGGATTCTCCTGCGTAGTCTTCTTAATCATCTTGAAGAGGCTACTCTCCTTCTCTTCGCCGTCGATGATGAACGTACCGCCAAAGATCTTGTGACGGCAGTGTTCGCTGTTAATCTGAGCGAAGCCGAACACCTCGCTGTCTGTAAGCTTGCGACCCAACTGCTTCTCTACGTCGTGCAGATACTCTATCTCCTCTGGTGATAGTGCCAGACCTTCCTGCTCGTTGTATTCCTCCAGGTTTTCGATGCTCTGGATAGGAGCAGGCTTCATGTTGATGGTGAAGATTTCCTGATCCAACCCCTTGTACATACGCTGCAGCATAGGGTCGTATTCAGCCTTCTCGTCAGCCACAGGGAAATACTCCTCGATACGCTGAATGCCCTTGATGGCCATATTCTGGGTAATCTCTACCGCATTGGTACTCCAGGGAGTGATCATCTCTCGGCGGGGACCGATGAAGAATCCGTTCAGTGTGTCACCCTCCAGAGCTGTGGCTCCACCATAGAGCCAGCACAGTTTTTCTATATCTTCGCTTGAGAATTTGTGGTCACAGGCAGTAGCGATGATGCTCTCCTGTGGCGTCTTAAAGAATGTAATTGCCATGTCTTTGGAAACGTTTTGTAATTTGGCGGCAAAGGTACAAAAAAATAATGAGGTAACCAATGGTTATCCCCCTATGTTTTTATAAAAATAATGTATAAATTCAACTTTTGTAAATTCCGCCCTGCTCAGTTTCGTGGAGCAAGGGTTAGGGGAGTAAATCCTTTTCTATTGCGTATTCATTTTTTTTGTTGATAGGGTGGAGTATAAGTATTGCTAATTGAGAAAAGGCGTATGTATAGAAAAACGGTGTACAGAACTCTCTGCACACCGTTTTGGTATATAGTGTATTGTGTGTCGGAATTAGTCTTCCCAACCCAGGGCGCTGGCACCGAGAACGGCAGCGTTGGCGTTCATCAGACCTGATACCAGGAACTTAGCCTTACCCTTGAAGATCTTCAGTACGGCATTGTCGTAAGCTTCCTTGATAGGCTTCATGATGAGATCGCCAGCCTTGCAGAGACCGCCGAAGAAGATGAATGCCTCAGGGCTGGAGAAAGCTGCAAAGTCAGCGCAAGCCTCACCCAGCATCTTACCTGTGAACTGGAATATTTCGTTAGCTACCTCATCGCCCTTGCTGGCTGCAATGCTTACATCCAAAGACTCAATCTCCTCGATGGGCTTCTCGCGCAGCAGAGAAGGACGGTCTGTGGTGCTGAGGATCTCGCGTGCTGTACGTGCAACACCTGTAGCAGAGCAGTATGCCTCCAGACAACCCTTGCGGCCGCAACCACAGGGACGTCCGTTATCGGTACGATCCATGATGACATGACCCAACTCGCCAGCGAAACCATCGTTGCCATATACCAACTGGCCATTGATAACAATACCGCTGCCTACGCCTGTACCCAGGGTGATGACAATGAAGTTCTTCATGCCCCGTGCAGCGCCATAAGCCATTTCGCCCATAGCCGCAGCGTTAGCATCGTTGGTCAGTTTTACGGGGATGCCGGTCTTCTCTCTGAACATCTCTGCCAGAGGAACGATTCCGTCATGTGCCCAGGGGAGATTGGGGGCAAACTCGATGGTGCCGTTGTAGTAGTTGCCGTTGGGAGCACCAACACCCATACCCTGAACTTGTTCGGCGCCGCCAATCTGAGCCAACAGGGGCTTCAGGCACTCAACACCAGCCTCAACAAACTCCTCGGCTGTCTTGTACTGCTGAGTCTTGATAGAATTCTCGCCTACAACTTCTCCACGAGCGTTAACTACTCCGAAAACGGTGTTTGTACCACCAAGGTCAACACCAATAACATAAGGTTTTACTTTGTCCATAAAGATTTTTATAATTATTGTTAGTGTTAGTCTAATCGTAGCGGCAAAGGTAGTCATTTTCTGTCGAGTAACACAATTTTTACAGGTAAAATCTATGAAAAGTCAATAAAATGTACGAAATTTGCGGCGTTTATGATGTTCGTACATTCTGTAGATGTTATAGACCTGATACTAAAGGGCCTTACAATAGGAATTATAGCGAGTGCTCCTATGGGACCGATTGGTATTCTGGTTGTGCAGCGTACCCTGAAGAAAGGGCGCTGGTATGGGTTCGCAACGGGAGTTGGGGCCGCATTGAGTGATATGTTATATGCTGTCATCACGGGCTTGGGTATGAGCCTGGTGCTGGATTTCATAGAGAAGCCTTCTACTATGCTGTATCTGCGTTTGATGGGCAGCGTTATGTTATTTTTCTTTGGATTGTGGATGTTTAACACCAAGCCGCCAGAGCCTCATACGCCCAGCGGAAAACTGGGAACTTTCACCCACAATGGTATAACGGGTTTCCTGCTCACACTGAGCAATCCGCTGATAGTATTCTTGTTTGTGGCTCTTTTTGCCCGACTGAATTTTGTGGTGCCTAACCACCTGTGGGAGCAGACTTTAGGATATGCTGCCATATTCTGCGGAGCCCTCCTTTGGTGGGCTTGCCTGACGGGTGCCCTGAAGACTATGAAGGCTCGTCTGCAGATGGATACGATAGCCACCTTCAATCGCCTCTTGGGTGCTTTGGTGATGGGCGTGTCTGGAATACTGTTTATTTTGACGATGATAGGTAAATTATGATAGTAGCTCAGAAACTCAGAAAACAGAATATCTCTGCTTACATTATATATATGTTTCAGGTGGAGGACATTATCCGTGCCTACGGACTGGATGTGGACCGTATCTGCAGCGAGTATCTGCCCAAATTCCAATACACCTTAGAACAGATAGCCGACCAGCGTGAGTGGTATGCGGGGCTTATCCGGATGATGCAGGAAGAGGGCGTGCAGGAGAGTGGACACGTACAGGTGGTGAAGAATACACTGATGCTGATGGCCGACCGCCATCAGGAGTTGCTGACCGACCCTAAGCAACCTTTCTACAGCGCTGCCTACTACAAGGCATTGCCTTTCATCGTGGAGCTGAGAAGCAAGGGGATGAACAAGGATAAAAACGAGATAGAGAACTGTGTGGATGCTCTGTATGGTGCTACCGTGCTGAAGATGCAGGGACGCGAACTTACGGAGGAGACACAAAAGGCTTTGCAGCCCATCAGCCATCTGCTGGAGATGCTGAGCAAACTCTATAAAACGGAGGAATAGCCTCACCCCTAACCCCTCTCCCGTGGGCGAGGGGAACTTTGGAGGAGAGTCAATATATTAAGATTGTAAACAGAATAAAAAATAGATTGTGAACGCAGAAATAGAAAGAAGAAGAACGTTTGCCATTATCTCGCATCCTGATGCGGGTAAGACTACACTTACAGAGAAACTGTTGCTCTTCGGAGGTCAGATTCAGGTGGCAGGCGCTGTTAAAAGCAATAAGATAAAGAAAACGGCAACCAGTGACTGGATGGAGATAGAAAAGCAACGTGGTATCTCCGTAACTACCAGTGTGATGGAGTTTGACTACGAGGGGTATAAGGTGAATATTCTGGATACTCCCGGTCACCAGGACTTTGCCGAGGATACCTTCCGTACGCTGACGGCTGTGGATAGTGCTATCATCGTAGTGGATGGTGCCAAGGGCGTAGAGGCCCAGACACGTAAGCTGATGACGGTGTGCCGTATGCGCAAGACACCTGTAATCATCTTCGTGAACAAGATGGACCGTGAGGGTAAAGATCCCTTCGACCTTTTGGACGAACTGGAGGAAGAACTGAAGATAAAGGTTCGCCCCTTGAGTTGGTCTATCAATCAGGGTATGCGCTTCAAGGGTGTATATAACATCTATGAGCAGAACCTGAACCTGTTTACACCCAACAAGCAGAAGGTGACGGAGAAAGTAGAGGTGGATATCAATACGCCTGCCCTGGATGAGGCTGTGGGTGCCGAGGATGCAGAGAAACTGCGCGAGGACTTGGAGATGATAGAGGGTGTTTACCCAACGGTAGAAGAGGTAATAGGCACATCTGAGGATGGAACATCTGCTTACTTGGATGCCGAGGTGGCTCCTGTATTCTTTGGTTCAGCCCTGAACAACTTTGGTGTACAGGAACTGTTGGACTGCTTTGTGAAGATAGCTCCCTATCCACGTCCTACTACTGCAGAGGAGCGTGAGGTGAAACCTGAAGAGAACAAGTTCACTGGCTTTATATTCAAGATTACTGCCAATATCGACCCCAACCACCGCAGTTGTATTGCCTTCTGCAAGGTATGCTCTGGTAAGTTTGTCCGCAACGCTCCTTATTTGCATGTTCGTAATGGTAAGACAGTTCGCTTCAGTAGTCCCACCCAGTTTATGGCGCAGCGCAAGGAGACCATCGATGAGGCTTGGCCTGGAGATATCGTAGGTCTGCCTGATAACGGCATCTTCAAGATTGGAGATACGCTGACGGAAGGTGAACAGCTACATTTCCGCGGACTGCCTTCGTTCTCGCCTGAGATGTTCAAGTACATCGAGAATGCCGACCCCATGAAGACGAAGCAGTTGGAGAAGGGTATCAACCAACTCATGGACGAGGGTGTGGCACAGCTTTTTGTAAACCAGTTCAACAATCGTAAGATTATCGGTACCGTGGGTCAGTTGCAGTTCGAGGTTATCCAGTATCGTCTGGAGAACGAATACAATGCCAAGTGCCGCTGGGAGCCTGTGAGCCTGTACAAGGCCTGCTGGATAGAGTGCGAACCTGGTTACGAAGCAGAGTTGGAGCAGTTCAAGAAGCGTAAGTATCAGTATCTGGCCAAGGATCGCGAGGGTAGGGATGTCTTCCTGGCAGACAGTGGCTACGTGCTGACGATGGCGCAACAGGACTTTGAACATATCAAGTTCCATTTTACAAGCGAATTCTAAAGCATAGAAGAAATGAATTGCGATTTAGACATAAAGAATGCTGTAGAGGTGTTGCGCAAGGGTGGTGTTATCCTTTATCCCACGGATACTATCTGGGGTATAGGTTGTGATGCCACAAACCCTGACGCTGTACGACGTGTCTATGAGATTAAGAAGCGTGAGGACAGCAAGGCACTTATCTGTCTGGTAGATAGTGCCAACCGTATGCAGCGCTATTTCCGCAATGTGCCCGATGTGGCATGGGACTTGGTGGATTACGCCACCAAACCCTTGACGCTGATTTTGGACGATGCCGTAAACATCGCTCCTAACCTCTTGGCTGAGGACGGAAGTCTGGGCATCCGTGTAACAAATGAGGAGTTCAGCAAGCAGATGTGTTACCGTTTCCAGAAGGCTATCGTAAGCACCAGCGCCAACATCAGCGGCGAGCCTTCGCCACAGAACTTCTCTGAAATCTCGGAAGAGATTAAGAATCAGGTAGATTATATCGTAAACTTCCGTAGGGGTGAGAAGACAAAGGCTCAACCCAGTCAGATTATAAAACTGACAAAGGACGGAGAGGTGACGGTAATAAGAGCATAGTGATGAGAAAGAAGGGTAGAGATACACTGGCCTATCTGTTGCGCTGGAAACGCAAGCATCTGAACGACAATCAGTTTCTCCTTGTCGTCAGTTTCTTTGTGGGTATCTTTACTGCTTGTGCTGGAATGCTGCTGAAGTGGCTTATCGGCCAAATAGAGGACTTGCTGACGGAAAGCTTCGTCGCGTCTACTGCTAACTGGCTGTACCTCGTTTATCCTATCATAGGTATATGGCTTACTATGCTCTTCATCCGTTATGTGGTGCGTGATGATATCAGTCATGGTGTGACCAAGATTCTGTTTGCTATTGCCCGTAAACAAAGTCAGATAAAACCCCATAATACATGGACGTCTATAGTGGCCAGTGCCATAACCATCGGTTTTGGTGGTAGTGTGGGAGCGGAGGCTCCTATCGTGCTGACAGGTAGTGCCATCGGCAGTACGCTGGGACGCATTTTCCATCTGAGCGGCAAGCAGATGATGCTGTTGGTGGGATGCGGTGCGGCAGGTGCTGTAGCGGGTATCTTCAAGGCGCCCATAGCCGGACTCGTATTTGTGCTGGAGGTGCTGATGATAGACCTTACCATGACCAGTCTTCTTCCGTTGCTGGTAAGTTGTGTTACGGCTGCGGCTCTTACCTTTGCCGTATCAGGCATTAATCCTATCTTCGAGTTCCATCTGCAGGATGCCTTCACGGTTGAAAGACTTCCGGCTTATCTGGCCTTGGGAAGTGTGTGCGGATTGGTTGCCCTTTACTTTACCCGTACGATGAATATGCTGGAGGGCGTGTTCAGGAGACTTCACGGACGCTATAGGAAACTGGTCCTTGGAGCCGTAATGCTGAGTTTGCTCATTTACCTCTTCCCCTCGCTTTACGGTGAAGGTTATGACCTTATCTCGTTGCTTCTGAACGGAACGGGTGAGGCGGATTGGAATATGGCTATGGACCGTTCACTTTTCTATGGCAGCGACTACCTGCTGTTTTATCTGTTCCTGATAATCATCTTTAAGGTATTTGCTTCTACGGCAACCAATGGCGGTGGCGGTTGTGGTGGTATCTTTGCTCCCAGTCTGTTCCTTGGTTGTATCTGCGGTTTCATCTTTTGCCGTCTGTGGAATATCTATGATGTGATGGGAATCCAGATCCCAGAGCGTAACTTTGCTATGCTGGGAATGTGCGGACTTATGAGCGGCGTGATGCACGCTCCGCTTACAGGTATCTTCTTGATAGCAGAGTTGACTGGCGGTTATCAGCTTTTCATGCCGCTGATGGTAGTCTCTGTCATGGCATATCTGACCATTAAGGCTTTTGAGCCTCACAGTATCTACGCTATGCGTCTTGCCCAAAGGGGTGAGTTGCTGACCCATCATACAGACAAGTCTATCCTTACCCTTATGAGTATGGATAGCGTTATCCAGCATTATGATCAGGTGCTTTATCCTGATATGACTTTGGGTGATGTAGCCAATCAGGTCAGCAACAGCAAGAATCATGTATTCCCCGTAGTGAACAAACAAATGCAGTTTGTAGGGGCTGTATATCTGGACGATATACGCCATCTTATTTTCCGCTCTGAGCTATACAGACAGTTTACTGTAGCTCAGTTGATGAAGCAGCCCGAGGGAATCCTAACAGTTAATGATTCTATGGATGTTGTAGTGGCTACGTTCGACAAAACGCATGCTTGGACGTTGCCAGTAGTGGATGACGAGGGCGTGTTTGTGGGCTTTATCCGTAAGAGCTCTGTGCTTACGGTTTACCGTCAGATGTTGGCGGATTTCTCTACAGACTAAAATCTTTCAGGCTTCTGTTGATATGGCTTTTCGCTGTCACGCACAGTAAAAGCAAATAGAAAGATAAGACTTGCCACCAGGCAGGGTACAGGTTTGTCATGGTGGAATGGGGAATGCTTGCCACGGTATCCACAATCCAGTTTTGTATGCCGACGGTAATTGTCAGCAACCATACGGAGAACGCCGTGGGAACAAGCAGCGTTAGCATACCTAAGTATATAATGATGGTGGTAAGCGGAATCAGTATTATACTGACGAAGCTTCCTAATAATGGAAACGAGTGGAAATAGTAGATGGCAAGCGGTGCCGTCGCTAACTGCGCAACAGCCGATAGTAACAGCATGTCCAAAACGGCATTTCTTATCTTCAGCATATCTTTCAGGGGCTGATATAATATAAGGATGAATAATACGGCCAGGAAGGAAAGTTGGAAACTTATGCCAAAGAGAGCGTTGGGCTGGAACAGCAATATTGTCAGCGCGCAAAGTGCCAGAATGTGTGTGGGAGGCGTTTCCTCTTGTGCAAAAGTAGCTATGGTAGCCAAAGAAAACATGATGCAGGCTCTGCCCAACGATATGGGCATGCCGGCTATGAAGGCGTAGCCCCAGATGGTAAGAAGGATGGGTGGAAGCCAAAACCATTTCCATCGGCTGGAACGGATACGTCTGATGAATAGTATGTACAGGATGCCATACAGGATGCCCAGATGCATGCCGCTTAAGGCTAAGAGATGCGAGGCTCCTACCTGAGCATATTTTCTTCGCATTGTTTTATCCAGCCCTGATTTGTCTCCTATCAGCAAGGCTGAACTTAGGGATAGGGCCTTACCTTCCAGCCCTGCATTGTGAAGCCGGACCATTAGTGCTTCCTGTTGTTGCTGTGCTTTCTGGCAGACGGCGTCGAAGCAATGATATTCGGATGGTGATTCCTTCTCCATTCCTATGCGTGCCATTCCCAATGATATCCAGAATACATATAGCAGGATGTCCGATACGTATGTTTTCCTGCGTAACAACATGCATGCAACGAGTAATGCTACGGAGGTCAATAAAAAGTAAATGCTGGAGAAAAAGTTCCCCAGCAGAATACCTGTTACATATAAAAGCGTAGCCCAAATGATGGGCTGTCTTGTAATCATAGAGTGCTTAGCAGTGCGCAGGCGTCAGAGGGGTTGGGAGCCTTAAAGACATAGTTTCCCGCAACCAGTACATCGGCACCTGCATCTTTTAGCAACTTGCCTGTTTCGTTGTTAACACCACCGTCAATCTCTATCAATGCCTTACTGCCGCTTTCGTCTATGAGCTTACGCAGTTGCTTGACTTTCTCCGTCGTGTGAGGGATAAACTTCTGTCCGCCAAAGCCTGGGTTTACGCTCATCAGCAGTACCAGATCGACGTCATTTATGATATCCTGCAGTACACTTACGGGAGTGGCAGGGTTTAGCGTTACGCCTGCTTTCATGCCAGCCTCGTGAATCTGACCAATCACGCGGTGCAGATGTGGGCAGGCCTCATAGTGGACGTTCATGATGTATGCACCCAAATCCTTCACCTCCTGCACAAACTTTTCCGGTTGTACTATCATCAGGTGAACATCCAGAGGCTTCTTGCAAAGCTTTGCTACGTATTTCAATACGGGGAAGCCAAAAGATATGTTGGGTACAAAGACGCCGTCCATAATATCCAGATGCAACCAGTCGGCGCTGCTCTGGTTGAACCATTCCATTTCGCTCTTCAGATCGCCGAAGTCAGCCGATAATAGCGAGGGTGACACTATCATGTTAATAGAGCTTTATGCTTGTTAGAAACTGAGGTCGGTATGTTCTCGCAAATTGGCGTATACGAGCCAATACGGCTGCACTTGGTTGAATGTAAGGGAGGGGTAAAACTTGTTCCATAGGCACAATTCAATATGTTTTATTTGCTTACTGTCTTTACAAATAAAACGTACCGAATTGGCAAAATATTGTGTAAAAAGTGATATTTTTATCCTACCAATGCTATATTATGCTCCTGCACCATTTTCCTTAGGTTGATAAGTGCATATCTCATGCGCCCTAGAGAGGTGTTGATGCTGACACCAGTCTTTTCTGCAATCTCCTTGAAGCTCATGTCTTCATAAAAGCGCATAAGTACCACCTCGCGCTGAACTTCTGGCAGGTAATCCAGCATTTTTCTTATTTGATCGGCTTTCTGCTGCTCGATGATGTTTGTCTCTATGCCGCCCTCGCTCAGACGGATGTCATTGAGGATATTGGGAGAAAACTTCTCTTGCGTAATTACTTTTCCTGCATCGGTATCGCGTGTAGTATCCACAATCAGGTTGTGTGCGATACGGATAAGCCACGCACTGAATTTGCCCGTTGTCTGGTACTTGTGGCTTCGGATAGCCATAATGGCACGCGTGAAGGTCTCTTGGAAGATATCATCAGCTCGCTCCTCTTCTTTGACTAAAAAGAGGATGTAGGAATATACATAACTTTGATGACGCTGTAATAACTCGTCAAAAGCAATATCATTACCATTCTCATACAACTTTACCAACTCATAGTCGGTATTTGTACTCAGATTCTTCATTACGCTTGTTTTAATAGTTTCTTGTGTAATGTTTTCTCTATAGGCAATGTTCGTTTTAACGGGTTATTTTAATGTTTGTAAACGCAAAGGAAACACTTTTTAAGCAATCTACCAAATTTTTTGTCATTTTTTTTATTATAACGTCCATCCTTCCGTGTGTGCGCCGCGTAAAAAGTCTGCAATTTGCATACGTTTCTTACCAGAAATCTGCACTTCGCTTAGATAAAGATAACCATCGGGCAAAGCCACGCGTAGGTATGTCTTATTGTCTGTTTGCAAGGTTGGCTCCTTTATATCTGTTGAAGCCTTTTCTTTCTTAGTCTTGAAGATTTTCATCACCACTTCTTTTCCGTCCTGCGTGTGTAGCGTTGTCCAAGCAGCGGGGTAGGGACTCAGACCTCTCACAAAGTTGTGAACCCGTTCCATGGTGGCCCATTTGATTTCGCATGTCTCCTTGAAAATCTTGGGCGCAGGACGCAGGGGCTCGTCAGTCATAAACTGCTCTTGGTCTGTAGCCTCAGCTTTTCCTTCTGCTATCAGGTCAACGGTTTTCTTTACCAGTTCGGCTCCTTGAACCATCATGCGGTCGTGAATATCTTCCAGACAATCCTCTTCACCTATGGGGATACGTTCCTGTAGAATGATACGCCCCGTATCTATGTCCTCATCCAGGAAGAAGGTGGTGATGCCCGTCTCTTTGTCACCATTGATGATAGCCCAGTTGATAGGAGCTGCGCCACGATATTGCGGAAGCAGGGCTGCGTGGAGGTTGAAGGTACCCAAGCGAGGCATTCCCCATACTACCTGAGGCAACATCCTGAAAGCAACTACAATCTGCAGGTCGGCCTTAAGGCTGCTCAGAGCCGTCAGGAACTCCTCGTCTTTCAGCTTCTCGGGTTGTAGCACGGGGATGTTGTGGGCTACCGCATATTGCTTAACAGGGCTTGACTGCAACACATCATGGTGCCTTCCGATGGCCTTGTCGGGCATGGTAACAACCCCCACTACATTATATCCGTTATCCACCAGTTTGGCTAATGAGGGAACGGCAAAGTCTGGTGTCCCCATAAATACTATTCTCAGGTCTTTCTCCATCCTATTCTTATTTTGAGGTCTCAAAGATAGTACAAAAATTCGATTAAGCGAAGAATTTGCAAATGTATTTGTATGTATTAGTGTGAGAAATTTATCTAAACCGAACGAAACACAAAATTATGCTCAAAAACACTGAGTAAGCTCAAACAATCGATTGAGTAAGCTCATGCGATTGATCGAACTTACTCAAGTAAATAAATGAGTATACTTATTCAGTATAAGTTGATTTTGTTGAAAAACTCCACGATTGGCCTTTTTTACTAGTACACGTAGAAAGATTTACTGCCACACGTAGAAAAAAATACTGCCACGTGTGGCAGTAAAAAGTCTTTCCTTTAAATATTTGAAAGTAGCAGAGAGGAAAAAGGAATTGGATGATTAGAGATTTTAGGCTCCAAACTCTCCCTATGTGACCTTTGATTTGTTCCCTATATCTGAATGAGTCATTGAGATAGTTTGAGCAACTCATTGAGATAGTCTCTATACCCCCTAAGAGATAGTCTCAATGAGTCAAAGAGATGGTCTGAATGACTCATGGATAGTATCTGAATGAAGCAAAGGTGACAAAGCTATATTTTCTAGCTTATTTGTAATAATTATCTAACTTGATTTCGAGCAAAAAGTAACTTAAATAAAAATTTTTCCAACTTGATTATTTCTCCTCCTTAACAAACCCGATTTTACGTCTGTGATTTATAAAATCAAACATAATGGGCTCACCTTTTGGCGGGCTCATTATTTCTTTGTACCTTCGCAGGCAGAATTCGTTATAAGAATATGGAAAAGATTCTGACAGAAGAGGAGCTGCGTAGGTTTTCTGACATGATAGATAATGCCCAAAAGGTGGTGATATGTGCCCATGTGTCCCCCGACGGAGATGCTATAGGTTCCACATTGGCACTGAAGCATTGGCTAACCCGCAAGGGTAAGCAGGTAACGGTGGTGGTTCCTAATATCTTTCCTGATTTTCTGCACTGGATGCCTGATGCCGAGGAAGTGAAGGTCTATCTGAAGCATGAAGAGGAGGTGAATCCCCTTGTGGCTGAGGCAGACTTGTTCATTATAACGGATCTGAACGATTCCTCCAGATTGCAGGAACTGGAAGCCTGTGTGTTGGCCAATCCTGCGCCCAAGATTATGATAGACCATCATCTGAATCCTACGGATTTCTGTCAGTTGGTAATCTCGCATCCGGACATGTGTGCTTCTGCCGAGGTGATATGCCATCTGTTGTATCAGCTGGGCGAACTGGAACAGATTACTACGGAGGAGGCAACCTGCCTGTATGCTGCTATGATGTGTGATACGGGTGCCTTTACCTATAACTCGAACAGGGCCGTGGTATATGAGTGTATCTCTCATCTGCTGGAGCGTGGCATAGATAAGGACAAGATATACAGAAATGTGTTCTGGACCTACTCTCAGTCCCGTATGCGTCTTACCGGCTATCTGCTTTATGTGAAGATGGAAACACTTCCTGAACTGCATGCCAGCATTATCACGCTTACCAATCAGGAACGTAAGATGTTTAGCGCGAAGAACGGCGATACGGAGGGAATCGTAAATATGCCGTTGCAGATATCTGGTATGAAGCTGAGCGTTTTCCTTAGTGAGGATACGGAGCGTGACGGCGTGGTAAAGGTAAGCCTGCGTAGCGTGGATGATTTTCCGTGCAACGATATGTCGGCTCAGTTCTTTAATGGCGGCGGGCACAAGAACGCCAGCGGCGGAAGGCTCTACTGCAGTATGGACGAGGCCATTCAGAAGGTTCGTGAGGCAATAAAATCCTATGCTCATTTGTTAAAATAGATTATAAAAAGAGCGATAGTTTAGAAAAACTCATGTAATTTTATCTTTTTTCGTTCAGTAAATCGTACCTTTGCAAGCAAAATAAGCATTATATGAAAAAGATTCTTTATACATTCCTTAGTTTGATGATTGCCCTTATGGGGCTTGTCTCTTGTTCTGATGATCAGACTTATGCTGAGCAGAAAGATAAGGAACGTAATGCGGTGGATGCATTCCTGAAGCGCGATGTGACAATTGTTGGCCCTAACGGTGATACTATCTGTAACGTAGGCGTCATCAATGTTATTTCAGAACAGCAGTTCTACAAACAGGATTCGACAACCAATCTGGATAGAAATGAGTATGTTCTCTTTTCTAATTCTGGTATTTATATGCAGATTATCAGAAAGGGTGTTGGCGAAAAGATCGCTAAGGGACATACACGACAGATTGCTTGCCGTTTTATTGAATTCAATATATTAGGCGATAGCTTACAGTTGCGTAGCGACGTAAGCTATTGGCATACAAATCCGGACATCTTAGCTGTGACGAATACATCGGGTACTTTCTCTGCCAGTTTTATTACTGGCGATCAGGCTGGCCCTATGTATCAGACTTATGGCGAGGAGAAGGTCTTGGACGGTTGGCTTGCACCTTTCCCTTATATCCGCGTTGGCCGACAGACAACGCCTGACGGTGAAATAGCCAAAGTCAGACTGATCGTGCCTCATACGGCAGGACAGAGCAATGCCGCCTCTAATGTCTATCCCTGTTTCTACGAAATCCTATATCAGGAATGTCGTGACTAAGACGGGCGGCATATATATTCACGTACCTTTTTGTCAGAAACGTTGCATCTATTGCGACTTCTATTCCACAACCTGTGGCTTGGAATGGAAGCGTTCTTATGTCTCCGCCCTTAAGCGCGAGATGCTCTTGCGACGTACGGAAATAGATGCTTCGCGCGTACCTTCTTTATATATAGGAGGCGGTACACCCAGCCAGTTGCCTGCATCTTTACTTTTAGAGATGTTTCAGGCGATTACGGATAACTTTACGCTTGCAGACGATGCGGAAGTCACCATAGAGGTTAATCCGGATGATGTGACTCCTCAGTTGATAGATACGCTGCGCCAAACATCGGTGAATCGTATAAGTATGGGGGTACAGACCTTCTCGGACGAATTGCTGCGATTCCTGAATCGCCGTCACACTTCAGCGCAAGCCTTGCGTGCAGTTCAACTCTTTAGAGAGGCAGGCTATGATAATATCAGTTTGGATCTGATATATGGATTGCCCAGTCAGACGCTTGAGGACTGGAAGCATGATGTGCAGCAGTTGCTGTCGCTTGACGTCCCACATATCAGTGCTTATGCCTTGTCTTATGAGGAAGGGACCCCGTTGTCAAAAATGCTTGCTGACGGTAGTGTCGAGGAAACTTCTGATGAACTCTCGTGGCAGATGTACGAATATCTGATGAATGAGGCGAAAGCGTCTGGGATGGTTCATTATGAAATTTCAAATTTTGCCAAACCGGGTATGTGTGCCAAGCATAACAGCAGTTATTGGGATGGTTCGCCTTATCTGGGCTTGGGACCTGGTGCTCATTCTTACGATGGTGAGAATATTCGCAGATCAAATGATATGTCCCTAAAGGATTATATTCAGGCTTCGGCTGATGTTCCGCATGAGACGGAGGTGCTGACGCCGGAAGAACGGTATGACGAGCTTGTCATGACTCGCTTGCGTACAGTTCGTGGCCTTGCTTTTGGCCTCCTTACGCCTGAACAGAAATCTTATTGCCTGCAAATGGCAGAACCTCATATTCTTAATGGAAGCCTGTTGAAAGAAAAGGATACGCTGCGTCTTTCCAGAAAGGGTATTTTTATCTCAAACAGAATTCTTAGCGACCTGATGTATTAGCATCTTTCCTTACTTCTCCGTTTTTCTTACTTTCTTGTCGAAAACATGTTGTCTAACATGTTATTTTGCTATTGTTAGTTCAAATATTATTGTTAATTTTATCCCCTGAAAACTAAAACTAATAGCATTAAAATACAAGAATATGAAAGTTTACAAAGCAAATGAGATTAAAAACATTGCCCTGATGGGCAATGACGGTGCGGGTAAGACAACCCTTACAGAGGCCTTGCTTTATGAGGCAGGCATTATCAAGAGAAGAGGTCGTATTACCCAGAAGAACACTGTTAGCGATTATTTCCCAGTAGAGCAGGAGTATGGTTACTCTGTATTCTCTACTGTTTTTCATACAGAGTGGAACGGTAAGAAGTTGAACATTATTGACTGCCCGGGTAGTGATGACTTCGTGGGTTCTGCTATTACTGCTCTGAATGTGACGGATACTACCGTTATTCTTGTTAAGGGCGGAGCAGGAGTTGAGGTTGGAACGCAAAACCATTTCCGATATACGGAGAAGTTGGGCAAGCCTGTCATCTTCCTTGTTAATCAGCTAGACGACGAGAACTGTGATTATGACAATCTGCTGGAACAGCTTAAAACTATTTACGGTCCTAAGGTCGTCCCCGTTCAGTATCCTCTTGCTACTGGCCCTAATTTTAATGCATTGATTGACGTTTTACTCATGAAGAAGTATTCTTGGGGCCCTGAAGGTGGTGCACCTACTATCGAGGATGTTCCTGCTGACCAGATGGACAAGGCTATGGAGATGCATAAGGCATTGGTAGAAGCTGCTGCTGAGCACGATGAGGCATTGATGGAGAAGTTCTTTGAGAGTGAGACGCTTACGGAAGATGAGATGCGTGAGGGTATCCGCAAGGGTTTGGCTTCACGCGGCATGTTCCCTGTATTCTGTGTGGATGCTGTTAAGGATATGGGCGTACGCCGTCTTATGGAGTTCTTGGGAAATGTAGTTCCCTTTGTTGATGAGATGCCTAAGGTCTTCAATACCCGTGGTGAGGAAATTACTCCTGATCCTGCTGGTCCCACCAGCCTGTTCTTCTTCAAGACTGCAGTTGAGCCCCATATCGGTGAGGTGCAGTATTTTAAGGTAATGAGTGGTACTGTCAAGGAAGGTGATGACCTTACGAATGCTGATCGTGGCAGTAAGGAACGTATGGCACAGATTTTTGTTTGTGCAGGTGCCAACCGTATCAAGGTTGACGAACTGGTAGCTGGTGATATTGGTTGTACCGTTAAGCTTAAGGATGTGAAGACTGGCAATACCCTTAATGGTAAGGACTGTGATAACCGCTTCAACTTTATCAAGTACCCCAACGCTAAGTACAGTCGTGCAATCCGTGCTGTCAATGAAAGCGAGACAGAGAAGATGATGAATGCTCTGCAGAAAATGCGTGAGGAAGATCCTACATGGGTGATAGAGCAGAGCAAGGAATTACGTCAGATTCTGGTTCACGGTCAGGGTGAGTTCCATCTGCGTACCCTTAAGTGGCGTATGGAGAACAATGAGAAGATACAGATTGTCTTTGACGAGCCTAAGATACCTTATCGTGAAACCATTACCAAGGCTGCCCGTGCAGACTATCGTCATAAGAAACAGTCTGGCGGTGCTGGTCAGTTTGGTGAGGTTCATCTTATCGTTGAGCCTTACTACGAGGGTATGCCCGCTCCTGAAGTTTACAACTTCGGAGGTCAGGAATACCGTATCAATGTTAAGAGTACAGAGACCGTCGATTTGGAATGGGGTGGTAAACTTGTCTTTGTAAACAGTATCGTCGGTGGTTCTATCGATGCACGTTTCATGCCTGCCATCCTCAAGGGTGTCATGCAGCGTATGGAGCAGGGACCTCTTACCGGTTGCTATGCTCGCGACGTGAGAGTCATCGTCTATGATGGTAAGATGCATCCAGTGGACAGCAATGAACTTTCATTCATGCTGGCAGGACGCCAGGCATTTGCTTTGGCATTCAAGGAGGCCGGTCCCAAGATTCTTGAACCCATCAACGATGTAGAGGTGTTCGTTCCCAGTGACAAGATGGGTGATGTGATGAGTGATTTGCAGGGACGCCGTGCTATGATTACAGGTATGACCAGTGAGAACGGTTATGAGAAGCTTACAGCGAAGGCTCCTCAGAAAGAGATGCTGAACTACAGTACGGCTCTCAGTAGTCTTACAGGTGGACGCGCCAGTTTCATTACTAAATTCGCTTCTTACGAATTGGTTCCTGGCGATGTTCAGAGTAAACTTATTGCGGCTTATCAAGCAACGCAGTTAGAAGAGAAGTAGTTGCTGTTTTGGCAACTACAAAAAGAACTTTATGTTAAATATATTAAAAGCTGGTACGTTTTGTGCCAGCTTTTTTTGTTTTCTTTAAGAAAAGCCTTTACCTTTGCCCTTATGAAAAGAAGCTATATCTTTATAATCTGCATGCTGGTGGGGATATCATTCCTTGTCTTGTTGTATTTGCAAGGCAGTTATGCCACCGCTATGGTGAAGATGCGTGAAGAGCAGTTTGATGAGACGGTTCGCCGTAGCCTCGATTTGGCTTCTCGTGACATGGAGCGATCAGAGACATATAGGTATTTGCAGATTGTCATGAATCATCACGCTCAGGAGAAATACGGGACAGACTTTTTACTCCCTGTAGATTCGGCTTCTTCGTCAATATTCCCAGACTCTGCGTCATTGAAAAAAGACGGAACCGAACTTTTGGTCGCTCGTCATTCTGGTAAGTTGCCTACTTCGTTTACTCTGCCGCGTCCCAATGATATGGTACAGACGGTAAGGCAACTGCGTAAGGAAATTCAGGACGCATACATGTACGAGTGGGGCGTTCTGGATGAGGTCATCTCGACAGTCTTATATACGGCCAGCGCCCTTCGTTTTCAGGACCGTATCAGCAAATCCGAGCTGGATAACTGTTTGCGTGGTGCATTGCTACGTAATGGAATCGATCTGGATTTTCATTATATTGTTTATACTGCTGATGGTAGGGAGGTGTATCGCTGTGCAGATTATACGGGAGAAGGCTTGGAGCACGTTTATAATCAGGTTCTGTTCCGTAATGATCCGACAGGCCAGATGGGAAATGTGCAAGTCCATTTTCCTGCACGTAAGGAATACATCCTTGGCGTAGCTCGGTATATTGTGCCTGCCATGATATTTACTTTCATTCTTTTTGTTACTTTCCTGGTAACAATATATTTGATAGTAAGGCAGAAGAAGATTAGCGAAATGAAGAACGATTTTGTTCATAACATGACACATGAGTTCAAGACTCCCATTTCCACAATCTCTATTGCTGCCCAGATGCTATCAGATAAGAGCGTTAATAAAGATGCGGGCACCTATGAGAGATTGGGTGAGGTTATAAATAATGAGACAAGGCGCCTCCGTTTCCAAGTTGAGAAGGTCTTGCAGATGAGTCTTTTCGACCACAACAACATAGCGCTCAAATTGCAAGAGTTGGATGCAAATGAATTGATAGATAATGTCATTCAGACCTTCTCATTAAAAGTAAGTCAGAACGGCGGAATCTTAGATACACGTTTGGAGGCTTATAATCCTTTTGTAAACGTGGACGAGATGCACTTCACTAACATTATTTTCAATCTTCTTGATAATGCAGTAAAGTATCGTCGTGAGGATGAACCCCTCCATCTGGAGGTGGCTACCTGGAACCAAGGGGAAGATTATCTTTGCATCAGTATCAAGGATAACGGTATTGGTATCCAGAAAGATGACTTAAAGCGTATTTTTGAAAAGTTCTACCGCGTACATACTGGTAATAAGCATAATGTTAAAGGTTTCGGCTTGGGACTTACTTATGTGAAGAAAATGGTAGATATGCATCATGGCACAATCAAGGCCGCCAGTGAGGTAGGACAAGGGACAAAATTTATAATTACATTACCAATAGTAAAAGATTAAGTTATGGAGAACAAATTGCACATTCTATTATGCGAGGACGAGGAAAGTCTGGGCATGTTGGTTCGTGAGTATTTGCAAGCTAAAGGTTATGATGCAGAGCTTTATCTTGATGGAGAGGCTGGATATAAAGCTTTCATGAGAACGAAGTTTGATATGTGTCTGCTGGATGTAATGATGCCTAAAATGGATGGTTTTACATTGGCACGTGAAATTCGTATGGTTAATGCTGAAGTGCCCATCATCTTCTTGACAGCAAAGAACCTAAAGGATGATATTCTCGAAGGCTTTAAGCTGGGTGCTGATGATTACCTGACCAAGCCTTTCTCTATGGACGAGTTGGTGTATCGTATGGAGGCTATCTTGCGTCGTGTGAAGGTTAAGACTACGCGTGCGGTTACTCAATATCAGTTGGGCAAGTTTACGTTTGATACACAGCGTCAGATTCTCTCTATAGGTGATAAGCAGACAAAGCTCACTACCAAGGAGTGCGAGCTGCTTACCATGCTCTGTGCACACTCCAATGATGTCTTAGAACGTGAATTAGCGTTGAAGACAATCTGGATTGATGATAACTATTTCAATGCCCGCAGCATGGATGTCTATATTACCAAATTGCGCAAACATCTCAAGGATGATCCTTCTATAGAGATTAATAATGTTCATGGTAAGGGCTATCGCCTGATAGTTCCTAATCTTATGAAGGAGTAATAAAAAAGCGGGGCTTAATTGATAAAGCTCCGCTTTTTGTTTTTATTTCGGGGGTTAGAAACAATACCCAAAATGTACACTGCACTCACGTATGTGGGGATTCTTTGTGTCGTCGGGAAAATCACGAGCATACGAAATACCCGCATATACCTTATTAATATATAGCCTTAGGCCAGTCTGCCATCCAATCTGAAAAGTTTTCCAGCCATCTTCCTTTCCTGCTACTATGGCACGTACGTGAATACCTGCATAGGGCGCCAACGCTATATCCTTGACTTTTGAAAGGTAGAGCTTGTACACGGCATTTACAGGAAGCCTGAAAGAAAGCAAGTCGTAATTGATACCGTTCTCTTTGTCGTGCGAGTATTTAATATTTGCTCCCACCTCTACAAAATACGGTTGATTCTCAAGAATCTGTATAGAACGGGCATAGCCTGCCGAAAACTCGTTGAATTTTTGTTTGGTGTCGCCTGTGTAGTATCTGCTGGGCGAATACTGTAGGTATAATGTATTCTTGTACTCCTTGTGCAGTGGCTTAGGAGCTTCTTCTTCCACATCCTCCAATGTCCATTCCTCAACGTTGTCGTAATTGTCATACTGGGCATATGTGACAGAACTTATGCACATTAACAAAAATGTCCCGATACTTTTCCGAAGGGTGCTCATTAGGTCTGTATGAAAAAGAAGATGACTTGTCAGGAACGTTTTGCAATGACGATGTGTGCGACAATTCCTGCGATAATAAGCAGAAGTGCAATCAGCTGATACCAATTGTAATCAACAAGTTCTGCCAAAAAACCGAGGTTTAACTTTGCTGAGAAATAGCTTATTATCAGCAACAATGCTCCTACAACAATCAGGGTAATACCTAAATTCTGTTTCTTCATAATAGTTTTATGTATTTATATTGTGATATTTGTTCTTTTCCAAACACAAAGTACGTGATTTTTCTTGAGGTGGCGAAATGTTTTGCGGTAAAAAATGCAAAAATGATGCAATTCTTTGGTGGTTTCGTTTAAAAGCAGTACCTTTGCACCGCATTTTTGCAAAATAGTATTAATTAATTTATTTAACGTATTATGAATCAATACGAAACCGTTTTCATTTTAACTCCCGTTTTGTCTGATGATCAGATGAAGGAAGCGGTAAACAAGTTCAAAGACGTTCTCGTTAAGGCTGGTGCTGAAATCATCAGCGAGGAGAACTGGGGCTTGAAGAAACTGGCTTATCCCATTGAGAAGAAGAGTACGGGTTTCTATGAACTCGTTGAGTTCAAGGCAGCGCCTGAGACCATTAAGAAGTTGGAGGTTGCTTACCGTCGTGATGAGAGAGTACTTCGCTACCTGACAGTAAAGATGGAGAAGTACGCAGCAGAATATGCTGAGAAGAGAAGAAAAAACAAATCAAGTAAGGAGGCTTAATCTATGACACAGCAATCAGAAATCCGTTATTTGACCGCTCCCGCAATTGATGTCAAAAAGAAGAAGTATTGCCGTTTCAAGAAAAGCGGTATCAAGTACATTGACTATAAGGATCCTGAATTCTTGAAGAAGTTCCTGAACGAGCAGGGTAAGATTCTTCCCCGCCGTATCACCGGTACTTCTCTGAAGTATCAGCGTCGTGTGGCTCAGGCCGTTAAGCGTGCTCGCCATTTGGCTTTGCTGCCTTTCGTAACTGATTTGATGAAGTAAAAAAAGGAGGAATAGATATGGAAATTATACTGAAAGAAGACGTTATTGGCTTGGGTTACAAGAATGATATTGTAAACGTAAAGTCTGGTTACGGTCGTAACTATCTCATTCCTTACGGAAAAGGCGTAA
>JAIKYE010000058.1 GCA_024683455.1 Bacteroidaceae bacterium | reverse complement strand
TGAGGTCATCCGCACTTGGGCAACCGAAGGTCACAACGTGCCTCTGCCTGGACTCGGCTCTATGCGCTTCGGCGTGCGCTCCAAGAGTGTGCAGAGCGTGGAGGACGTGAAGACCTCGCTCATCTCTGCCCGTCGTGTCATCTTCACCCCGTCGAAGGAGGTCAAGGACGAGCTGCAGGCCACCAAGATTGCCATCACCTGCTACGACAAGGACGGCAACATCGTGAAGCGCGTCACCAGCGCCGACACCAACGACATCGAAGACCCCGAGAATCCAAATAACCCCAATAACGGGAACGATAACGGGAACGGGAACACCGGAGGTGGAGACAGCGACGAGTAAAAGAGCAGCCCTAACCCCTCTCCAACTCCCCCGACTTCCTGCGCAAAGCGCATAACTCCCTATTTAACTCCATTTTATAACTCCAAAAACCGTAAACCGTAAACTATTTCAAATTATGAAAAAAGAAACTTGGAAAACTATTCTTCATCTGATAGCAAGCATCATAGCTTCTATCATTACGGCACTGGGAACTACCTCTTGTATTAGGTAAACCTGCGCTGGCACAATCACTTCAGATTGTCAGAAAGGCATCCATATGGGTGCCTTTTTGTATACCCAATATTGATTAAAATGACGAAAATCAATTAAATTTGATAAATATTATACATTTTGTCCATAAATATTTTGTTCTAATTACAAAATGTTGTAATTTTGCAGCGTCGTTATCAAAGTTGATATAAAAAACATAGAATATAAGGCAAAAAGATTTGTTATTAATCCTAAATCAAACACAGTTATGGCAAACGAATTGAGATTTCAGGTTGTGGGCGAGGCTTTCAAGAAAAAGCCCCTCAGCGTGGTTGCACCAAGTGAAAAACCCAGTGTGTACTTCGGTAAGAAGGTTTTCAACCGTCAGAAGATGTACCAGTATCTGCCCAAGAGTGTTTATGACCAGATGGTGGACGTTATAGAGAACGGTACTCGTCTGGACCGTACGGTGGCTGACGCAGTAGCTGCCGGTATGATGCAGTGGGCTCAGGAAAACGGCGTTACACACTATACTCACTGGTTCCAGCCTCTGACAGAAGGAACGGCTGAGAAGCACGACTCATTCATAGAGCACGACGGTAAGGGCGGCATGATAGAGGAGTTCAGCGGCAAGCTGCTGGTTCAGCAGGAGCCCGATGCTTCAAGCTTCCCCAGCGGTGGTATCCGCAGTACTTTCGAGGCTCGCGGTTATTCAGCTTGGGATCCCACAAGTCCTGTGTTTATCATGGACGACACACTGATTATCCCTACCGTATTTATCAGTTATAGCGGCGAGGCTCTGGACTACAAGGCTCCCTTGCTGCGCGCCCTGAAGGCCGTAAACGTGGCCGCTACTGAGGTTTGCCATTACTTTGACCCCGAGGTGAAGAAGGTGGTCAGCAACCTGGGTTGGGAGCAGGAGTACTTCCTGGTGGACGAAGGCCTCTATGCTGCACGTCCCGACTTGCTGCTGACTGGCCGTACCCTGATGGGGCACGATTCTGCTAAGAACCAGCAGATGGACGACCACTACTTCGGCGCTATCCCCGAGCGTGTACAGGCCTTCATGAAGGAGCTGGAAATCGAGGCGCTGGAGCTGGGTATTCCCGTTAAGACTCGTCACAACGAGGTGGCTCCCAACCAGTTCGAGTTGGCTCCCATCTTCGAGGAGACAAATCTGGCCGTTGACCATAACATGTTGCTGATGTCCGTAATGAAGAAGGTGGCCCGTAAGCACGGCTTCCGCGTATTGCTGCACGAGAAGCCCTTCGCTGGCATCAACGGTAGCGGTAAGCACAACAACTGGAGCCTCAGTACAGATACAGGCGTATTGCTGCACGCTCCTGGCAAGACTGCTGAGCAGAACCTTCGTTTCGCCACATTCATCGTAGAGACCCTGATGGGTGTTTACAAGCACAACGGTCTGCTGAAGGCCAGCATCATGAGTGCTACCAACGCTCATCGTCTGGGCGCCAACGAGGCACCTCCAGCAATCATCTCCAGCTTCCTTGGCAAGCAGCTTAGCGAGTTGCTCGACCACATAGAGAAGGCCGACAAGGAGAATCTGCTGGCTATGGCTGGCAAACAGGGCATGAAGATGGATATTCCTGAAATCCCTGAGTTGCTCATCGATAATACCGACCGTAACCGTACCTCTCCATTCGCCTTCACAGGTAACCGCTTCGAGTTCCGTGCCGTAGGTTCTGAGGCCAACTGTGCCAGCGCCATGATAGCTCTGAACAGCGCCGTAGCCGAGGCTTTGGTGGACTTCAAGAAGAAGGTGGATGCCCGCATCCCCGAGTTCTCTAAGAAGTTGAAGGGTACAGAGCACAATCCTGTATTCCACGCTATCATCGACGTGCTGCGCGAGGATATCAAGACCTGCAAGCCTATCCGCTTCGACGGCAACGGCTACAGCGACGAATGGAAGGCTGAGGCTGCCAAGCGCGGTCTGGATACAGAGACCAGCTGCCCCAAGATTTTCGAGCGCTATCTGGACGATGCCAGCATCAAGATGTTCGAAAGCCTGGGCGTAATGACCGAGAAGGAGTTGGCTGCCCGCAACGAGGTGAAGTGGGAGACCTACACCAAGAAGATTCAGATAGAGGCTCGCGTTCTGGGCGACCTTTCTATGAACCATATCATCCCCGTGGCTACCAGCTACCAGAGCCAGTTGCTGCGCAACGTAGAGCGTATGTGCACCGCATTCCCCGCTGAGAAGGCTAAGGAGCTGAACGCTCGCAACCTGAAGCTCATCGAGGAGATAGCACAGCGTACCGCTACCATCGAGACACAGGTGGAGGAGCTGGTAGAAGCCCGCAAGGTGGCCAACAAGATAGAGGACGAGCACAAGAAGGCTATCGCTTACCACGATACCATCGCTCCTATGTTTGATACCATCCGCTATCAGATAGACAAGCTGGAGCTTATCGTTGACGATTCTATCTGGCCTCTACCTAAGTACAGAGAACTATTGTTTATCCGTTAATTCATTGAAATGTGTGAATGAAAATGGGAGTCCGAGAAATCGGGCTCCCATTTATTTTTTTTGTATATGGTATGTAGGATTCTTGTCCTTCTATTCTTTCTTCATCAGTAGAAGACCGATGGCAATCCAGATGATTTCCCTTACACGGCAGATGATGCTGACAAAAATACCTATGGCAGCAGAAAGTCCCAGAGCTGCGATGGAGAGCGTGAAGCCGCCTTCCTGAACGCCCAACTGAAGGGGAAGGAAGCCTATCAGGTTGGCAAAGAGGGAGGTGAAAGCCAGAATGAGTATGCTATGCAGGAAGGTGAGAATATAACCTTCCATACCTCCTCCGCAGTTGATGCCAAAGAGCAGGAGCATGAACATGATCTCGAGGCTCTGGACGATACGTGAGAGGTACTCCAGCAGGAAGCTGCTGTAGAAGGCTTTCTTGTCCTGCTGATGCAGGGCTGCTATCTGACGATCCACGTTCTGCAGAGCTTCGGCATGCTTCTCTTGGAAGCGCTGGCTCCAACCCTTGAGACCGGGTATCTTACCGATAAGGCGGATGGTCTTTACTACCAGCCCCTTGCGGTAGCCACGTGAGAACAGATAAAAGGCTATGAGGCAAAAGACGAAGATGATGCCAAGGATGATGTCGATACCATTCTCGAGTGTTACGTCGGGGTCGCCATATGCTACCAGTCCCAGCCAGATGAAGATGCTGGTGAACCAAAGCCAGAAGTGGGCAAAGATGTGCATCATGGCATAGAGGATGACGCTGGAGGTGGCCTCCTGCTTATCTACGTCGCGTGAAAGCTCCATGATGCGATAGGGCTCGCCTCCCAAGCCGCCTACGGGTGTGGCGTAATTGAGGGCATATCCCGTGATGGTGAGCTTGAAGATGCGCCAGAAACTGACTTTGTCGGCATCCTTGCAGTTGCCGCGTATCACTTGGCGCCACGATAGGGCGTTGATACCATATACGAAGAACCAGACGCCCACGATGGGTATCATCCAGTAGCCTGCACGGCAAAGGTGTTGCCAAAGTTCCTTGAAACTGACGTCGAAGGTGAATATCATCGCCACTACGGCTATCAGTCCTAAAAAGAAGAAGAGATTATTGAGTCGTTTCTTTGTCCACTGCATATTTTAAGTGAAAAGTGAAAATTGAAAGAGTGAAAAGTGAAAAATTACCGTTATCGTTAACGTTCAAGGCTGTCAGCTACACGCTTGCAGAAACTTTCGTGACGATGTCTGATCCAGCGGCAGAAAATCTCCATGCAGGTAACCTCGAATACGATAAAGTAAACGGATGGCAGGTCTATCAGGCAGAAGAGGATGAAGAAGGCTGTGCGGAAGTTGAAGGTAAGCATTCCGTTCCACTTCATCAGCTTCAGGGATTCTGCGTGCAACTCCTCGCGCACCTCTGCCGGCATGTTATTGGCAGAGCCGAATTCCTCTTTCATTACGCGCATCAGGCGCTGGAACTGAGGGGTTGCCTTCTCCTGCTGGCGGGTGTAAGAAATGTAAGATTTTAGGAATATCTTCCAGAGGCGGTTTCCCTTGGCGGGAGTGGCATCATATTCCTGCTGTTGCTGCTCTGAATTTACCAGCTCGCTTCCCT
This sequence comes from Bacteroidaceae bacterium, assembly GCA_024683455.1. Taxonomy (GTDB): domain Bacteria; phylum Bacteroidota; class Bacteroidia; order Bacteroidales; family Bacteroidaceae; genus Physcousia. The sequence goes on along the minus strand of JAIKYE010000058.1, from coordinate 12,274 downwards.
TCTCGCCCTTCAGGAAGAAGAGGTGTGTCTGGATGTAATAGTCGGCAATACGCTGCTGTCCGCTCATGCTGTAAAAGCCAGAGATGAGCACGAAGACAAACAGGATGCCTGTGGCTATAAGCGCATTGGTGGACGTATCCGTAATGCCGAAAAAGCCAAACTCGAGGCTGTGGTGGCAGTAGAAACGGTAGGTGAGGGCGATGTAGATGGGTACGAACCAAGTGGGACCTGCCAGTCCGTCCAGAATTCTTCCCATACGAGAAGACTTGCCCGTCATACGAGCCAGCTGGCCGTCGGTGCAGTCGTAAACGTCTGCCCAGATGAGCAGGAAGATGGCCAGAAGGTTGTACCAGAGGCCGCTCATTCCCTCGTAGTAATAACAACCATGAGCAAAGAAGATGCAGCTGGCAGCTCCAATAATCATGGAAAGTATGGTGACTGTATTCGGGTGAATGTCAAATTTTGCGAACCCAAGAGCGCAGTAGTATGCAAGGGGGCGGACAACACGAATGTCCAACCAGTCGTCGGTCTCGGAGGACTTTAATGTAGATAAAACTTTTTCTTTCATGTTTCTGACTAATGTGTCGGTTTTCAGCGTGCAAAAATACGCCAAAAAAACTAGATAGCAAAATAATAAGGAAAAGTATTTTGTTATCCCGTGATTTCTATGTACCTTTGCATTAGTATTAATATAAGAAAGAAAAAGTTCTACAAAGAATATGAATTATCTGGATAGAAATGAATTTAACTTCGAACCGTCTGAGAAGGTGGTAGAAGCCATCAAAAATTTTAAGCCCGAAACACTATGTTTTTATACCCGTATATATGACCAGGGAAAGAAAAGTGTAATATCTGTAAGGCTTTCTGAAATCTACCATGTGCCCGAGGAGCAGGTGCTGCTGGGCTATGGCGGTGAGGAGATGCTGAAGAATGCTATTCACTATTTCCTGATGGAAGGCAATAACAAGACCATCCTGATTCCTGAGTTCTCTTGGTGGTATTATAACCGTGTAGCTGGTGAGTGCGGTGGAAACTTTGAGATGTATCCTTTGTATGAAACCGGCGATACCTTTGCCTACAATGTGGACGAGGTAATCGAGTACACTAATCGTGTTCATCCCCGTATGCTGCTGTTGGCTTCACCCAACAACCCAACGGGTAACAGCCTGACCAGCGAGGAGATTGGTAAGATTATGGAGAACATTCCTGCCGATACGATGGTATTGGTAGATGAGGCATACGCCAGCTTTATCACATCGGATACCGATTATATCGCTCCTCTGGTGAATAAGTACAACAACCTTATTATCTCACGTACCCTTTCTAAGTTCTATGGCTTGCCCGGTCTGCGTGTAGGTTTTGCCTTTATCGGCGCCGGACACGACCAGTTCCTGTCATACTGTAATAAATATTTGGGTTACAACCGCTTCTCTGAGGCTGTAGCTCTTGCTGCCTTGGAGAGTGACGAGCACTATCGTCGTGTAGCAGATGATATGGAATGGGACCGTCAGCTCTTCAAGAAGGAACTGGGTAATCTGCCTGGCTTCAAGGTATATAAGAGTGTGGCCAACTTTATCCTTATCAAATATCCTGTAGAGATTAAGGAGGCCTTGCAGAAGGCTTTGGCTGACCAGAACTACAAGATTAAGTTCATGACTGATAAGGGTCTGGAGGACTGTCTGCGTATCACTCTGGGACGTAAGGAGCAGATTCAGGTTGTCGTAGATACCATTAAGAAAGTTTACCTGAACAAGTAAGCATAAGATAATGAAAGCAATTATATTGGCAGCGGGCATGGCTTCAAGGCTACGCCCGCTTACTCTTACCACTCCAAAGAGCCTGCTGAAGGTGGGCGAGCGTTCGCTTTTGCAGCGCAGTATGGATGCCCTTATCGCCAATGGCGTGAAGGAGTTCTGTATCGTAACTGGCTATCTGCACGAGATGATAGAGGACTTTGTGAAGAAGCAGTATGCCGACAGTATAAAGGTTACCTTCATATATAATAATGTATATGAAACGACCAACAATATCTACTCTCTTTGGTTGGCTCGTCCTTTCGCAGAAGGAGAGGAAGTGTTGTTGCTGGATAGCGACCTGCTCTATGATCCTCAGATTGTAGCACGTGTCCTGGGTACGGATGCTCCCAATGTACTTACACTTATCAGACATGAGTTGGGCGAAGAGGAGATGAAGGTGGTAACTGACGCGCAGGGTAGCATAAAGGAAATCAGCAAAACCTGTAATCCCGCGGATGCTGCCGGAGAGAGTCTGGGCATCGAGAAGATGGGCGTGGCATATACAAAGGCTTTATATAAGGAACTGGAGCCCATGATGAACGAGGAGCACTTGGAGAATGTCTTCTACGAGCGTGCCTTCGAACGTCTTATTCCTCAGGGACATACATATAAGGTGCTGGACGTGACGGAATTGTTCTCCTGTGAGTTGGATACCATAGAGGATTTCGAGAACGCCAAGGCGAAGATTCCTGCAAATTTATATTGAGGACGTTAACTCACTTCGTTCACGGACGATAGATAAAAGAAAGCGGATGATTTTAATAATCACCCGCTTTTCTTGTATTTATGAAACTTTGTTTATTTCAACGCGTTGATGGTCTCCTGCAGAGCGGCAATCTTACTCTCTGCATCCGATAGCTTCTTGCGCTCCAGTTCTACCACCTGAGCAGGTGCATTCTGGACAAAGCGCTCGTTCTGAAGCTTCTTCTGAATACCCATCATGAAGCCTTGCAGACGCTTAATCTCAGTCTCGGCCTTCTCAATCTCAGCAGCCGCATCTATCAGGTTGCCCAGAGGTACAGCATATTCTTCTGTACCGATAAGGAAGGACTGGGTACCCTCGCTCTTCTTCTCTACAACGGCAATCTCAGAGAGGCCTGCCAACTTCTGAATGGTATCGGCCCATGTGGTATTGTCGGCACCGGCAGGAGCTTCCAGCTTCAGGGGTTCGCGGGGTGAGATGTTCTTGCTCTGACGGATAGCACGAACACCAGAGATAACCTGCTTGGCGTGCTCGAACTGAGCAATAAGCTGAGTGTCAGCTTCTGTAGGAGCAGCAAGTGCTAACGTGCTGACCATGATGCTTTCGCCGTCCTTGCGTTCAGCAATATGCTGATACAGCTCTTCTGTAATGAAAGGCATGAAGGGATGGATAATCTTCATCAGTTGCTCGAAGATATCCAATGTAGCCTGCAAAGTAGCTGCATCTATTGGAGCCTGATAAGCAGGTTTAATCATCTCGAGATACCAGCCGGAGAACTCGTCGGTAAAGAGCTTGAAGGCTGTCATCAGAGCCTCGTTGAGACGATACTTGCTATAGAGGTCGTTGATTTCTGCAACGGCGGCACGAATGGTAGCCTGCATCCATGCAATTGCTTTCTTGTTTGCCTCGGGCTGTGCGATATCTGCCTTCTCCCATCCCTTTACCAGACGGAAGGCATTCCAAATCTTATTACAGAAGGCGGCTCCCTGCTGACAGAGGTCTTCCTTGAAGAGAATGTCATTACCTGCAGGAGCAGCAAGCAGCATACCCATACGTACGCCATCGGCTCCGTACTTCTCGATAAGACCTATGGGGTCGGGGCTGTTGCCGAGACTCTTGGACATCTTGCGGCCAATCTCGTCGCGTACAATACCTGTGAAATATACGTTGCGGAAGGGAACATCCTTGAGGTATTCCTCTCCTGCCATAATCATACGGGCTACCCAGAAGAAGATGATGTCTGGACCGGTTACAAGGTCGCTGGTGGGGTAGTAGTATTTAATCTCCTCGTTGCCGGGGTTGTTGATGCCATCGAACAGAGATATGGGCCACAGCCAACTGGAGAACCAGGTGTCCAGGGCATCCTCATCCTGAGAGAGCATATCCATGGTGATGTCTTTGCCGTACTTGGCCTGAGCCTTCTGAAGGGCTTCCTCCTTAGAGAGTGCAACAACAAAGCGCTCTTCTTCCTCTTCGTTTCCTTTGATAAAATATGCGGGAATACGATGGCCCCACCACAACTGACGAGAGATACACCAGTCCTGGATATTCTCCAACCAGTTACGATAGGTGGTAACGTACTTGGTGGGGTAGAACTTAATCTTACCCTCGAGTACGGGAGGTAATGCGATGTCTGCCATGTGCTTCATGGAGAGGAACCATTGCTTGCAAAGACGAGGCTCTACGGCTGTATCCTGATTGCGCTCGCTATAACCTACCTTATTCTCGTAGTCTTCAATCTTCTCCATCAGGCCTGCTTCCTGCAGGTCTTTGGTAATCTGCTTACGAACCTCCATGCGGTCCATACCTACATAGAGAGGACTCTGATCAGAGATGGTACCATCAGGATTAAAGATATCGATAGTCTCCAAGTTGTGAGTCTTACCCAACTGGTAGTCGTTCACATCATGTGCAGGTGTTACCTTCAGACAGCCTGTACCGAACTCTACATCTACGTAACGGTCCTCGATAACGGGGATAACCCTGTTTACCAATGGAACAATTACCTTATGACCACGTAACCACTGGTTCTTGGGGTCTTTGGGGTTGATACACATAGCGGTATCTCCCATGATGGTCTCTGGACGTGTGGTGGCAACAACAGCATAGTAGCCCTTGGCATCCTTGTGGATGATGTTGCCGGAAGCCTCAAGGTCCTTGACGTCCTTAAGGTCTTTAAGGTCCTCAACATAATACTTCAAATGGAACAGGTGGCTCTTCTCATCGCGATAAATAACCTCTTCCGTGGAAAGAACGGTCTGTGCCTTAGGGTCCCAGTTGACCATACGAAGGCCGCGATAGATGAGGCCCTTGTCGTAAAGGTCACAGAATACCTTCAGGACGCTCTCGCTACGTGCTTCATCCATAGTGAAGGCTGTACGGTCCCAGTCGCAGGAAGCACCCAAACGACGGAGTTGCTTCAGAATGATGCCTCCGTGTTCGTGTGTCCAGTCCCAGGCATGCTCGAGGAACTGCTCACGGGTAAGGTCGCGCTTCTTGATTCCCTGTGCAGCCAGTTTGTTTACCACCTTTGCCTCTGTGGCAATAGAGGCGTGGTCTGTACCTGGTACCCAGCAGGCATTCTTGCCATCCAAACGTGCCTTGCGGACAAGAATGTCCTGAATGGTGTTGTTGAGCATGTGTCCCATGTGCAGGACACCTGTTACATTTGGTGGAGGAATGACTATTGTATAGGGTTCACGACCATCGGGTTTGGAACTGAAAAGCTTGTGGTCCAACCAATACTGATACCACTTGGCTTCTACCTCGTTAGGAGCATATTTTGTTGCTAATTCCATTTTATAATGTATATGTCTTTTTGTAATTGGGTGCAAAGTTACGAATAAGCGGGAACAATACAAAATAAAACAGTTTTTCTTTTCACTTTTTGCTGACTTAATTGTATCTTTGTCGTCAAAAATTGAAAATCAGAAAAATGCATTCAAAAGAAGAGAAATTGGCGGCATTTGGCAGACTGCTGGATGTGATGGATGACCTGAGAGAGAAGTGCCCCTGGGATAGGAAACAGACGTACGAAAGTTTACGTCCCAACACAATAGAGGAGACGTTTGAGCTATGTGACGCCTTGATAAAGCATGACGAGAAGAATATCTGCAAAGAGTTGGGGGACGTCTTGTTGCATGTTGTTTTTTATGCTAAAATAGGTAGCGAGAGTGAGTCTTTTGATATCGCAGATGTATGCAATAAGCTTTGTGACAAGTTGATATTCCGTCATCCGCATGTTTATGGTGATGCCGTGGCCAAGACGGCAGGTGATGTGGTAGAGAACTGGGAGAAAATAAAACAGCGTGAGAAGGATGGTAACAAAACGGTTCTGTCCGGTGTACCTGACGCTTTGCCTTCGCTGATAAAAGCTTATCGCATTCAGGATAAGGCAAGGAATGTGGGGTTTGACTGGGACAAGAAGGAGGATGTGTGGCAAAAGGTGCATGAAGAACTGGGTGAGTTGGAGACAGAACTCGGACAAGAGGATAATAAGGAAAAACAGACAGCAGAGCTTGGCGATTTCCTTTTTAGTGTGATAAATGCAGCCCGTCTGTATCATTTGAATCCCGATAATGCGTTGGAACATACCAATCGGAAGTTTATCCGTCGCTTTAATTATGTTGAGCAAAAAGCCAAGGAAATGGGACTACAGCTCCAACAGATGACTTTGGCGCAAATGGATGAACTGTGGAATGAAGCCAAGCGAGGCGAGAGTCAGGAATAAAAATAAATAAGAGGATGTGTCTGTGTCAGGCACACCCTCTTCTCATCATGATTATAATTGAATGATTGGCTGGTAAATTTTGCAAGGCCAAGCCTTTTTATTTTTTGTGATGGTTGTGGTTCCTTTTTTGAGGACCGAACTGCCGAAGCATCATACGGTGATAGATGTCTTCTGCTATCATAGCTCTGTAAACTTTCTGCGCGGGTACGGCCTTGTACATCTTCTTGTAGTATGTTTCCTGAATCTGTGACATTTTTGTGTTTAACTCACAGATTCGTTGAATTTTATTTGCATAATCCTTTTCTGAAAGACTGGCATCTTTAGGAATTCTTTTCAATGCGAAGATTTCTTTCTGAAGGCCGCGTTGCTCTTCTTTCATCTTGTGAAAGATGGGGAAGAAAACTTGTGCTTCTTCGGTATTGAATTCAGCCTTTTGTATAATGAATTCCTCTAATTTGGCACGGAATTCTTCTGGGTTAAACTTCCCTTTTTCTTGCTGCGCCGTCATGTAAAGAGTGCTGAATAGCAAGAAAAGAATAAATGATAATGATTTTTTCATGTTTATTCTGCCTCCGTCAGATATGTTGCAATTTCCATGTTGTTAATCATGCTATAGTCAAGGGCGTCCTCTATGTACTGGCTATTGTCAGCCTCGAGTGGCATGTTCTTCTGGTTGATGCTTTTCATAAGGAATGTAGTGCTTAGAACGCATCCGGTCAGCATAGCTGCAATGCTCCAACGTATAATCCTCCTCCTTTTTCTCTGATGCTCTATACGCCTCATGATACGCTGAGGAAATTCGTTGAAGTAATTGTTTGGAACGCGAAAAGGATTTTCGTTTCCAAATCTATCCGTTATAAGTTTTTCCTCATTCATTATTTTGCTTATTTTGCCTGTTTGTATATATGATGTATAAAAATGCAGAAGGTTTAATCATTTTTTTGAAAAAAATCGGTAATTTTTTTTACTGCATGGTGATATGATGCTTTCAGGGCTCCTATGCTGGTTCCTAGTATCTGGCTCATGTCTTCGTATTTCATCTCTTGGAAGTACTTAAGATTGAATACGGCCCTTTGTTTTTCGGGCAGTTGGGCTATGGCTTCTTGAAGGAGAGCTTGTGTCTCGTCACCGTCAAAGTATGGGTCGGCAAGAAGTTGGTTGGCCAGAAACTCGTCTGGATCTGATGTAATGTCTGTGCTGCGTTTCTTTTTCTCAAGGAGACTTAGAGATTCATTTATGGCAATCCTGAATAGCCATGTGCTGATTTTAGATTCGGCGCGGAATTCGTCGAGTGCCATCCATGCCTTCAGAAATGTGTTTTGCAGAACGTCATCGGCATCTTCGTGGGTAAGTACAAGTCTGCGGATTTGCCAATAGAGAGCCTCTTGATATTCATGTACCAAGGTGCTGAAGGCGCATTCTTTTTGTGACTCGTCTTTTAGTTGTGCTATGATGCGTGTTTCATCAATCATTTCTCAGATAATTTGACACGGGAAATAGAGCTTGGTTTAAAATTTATCCAAAGCATTCTCTATAATTGTGTCGTAATGGTAATTATCAGGGTGTTCTTCTAAGGTCCCGTCTAAGTCTGGATAAAGTGTGTAATAGTCCAGATAAACAGAGAAGTCAGATTTGATGGGGTAGATTTTGTTTTTGGGGCGCTCGTCCGTTTGCTGATTCTGAGCCTTGTATCTTTTTCCCCATTGTGTCAGAGGTGTTTTGCCTACTTGCATGCGAATCTTGTCTTGCATAATGCTGTCGGCATCTTCCATTACAAAGAAAGCTAAATCTAATGGCTTTTCCAAACGGATACAACCGTGGCTGACGGCTCTTGTGGTAAGCCGGAATGCTGAAGGAGTATTGGTGTCGTGAAGATAAACCGAAAAAACATTCGGGAAACGGAAAATAATGCGTCCCAATGAGTTCCCTCCACCATTCTCTTGTCTGATGGTGTATTGGCCGCTGTTTAGTTGTGAAGAGCTGAGCGTCAGCGGATTGACGTTCTGACGTGTTTTCTTATCTATAATGGTATAGCGATGGCGTGCGAAATAGGTGGTGTCGCCGGTATGGGAAGGAGCTATTTCGTGACGTATAATACTGGGTGGTATTACCCAATAGGGGTTCAGCTCCAATTTGGTTATCTTGCTTATAAGCATTGGGGACTTGTGAGCAATGGCGCCTCCACAGATGAGCATCTTGAGGGCACTATCCGTTTCTTCGTTGACGGCGGTTAGCTTAAATCCTGCAAGATTTACCCATATATATTTCCCTTCTGGACGTGGATAACGCCATCTGGCTCTTTCCATGTTTATGCGTGCCAGACGAGCGCGTGCAGCATTTCCTTGTTCTTTGGCTGACAGATAATCCTGTTTTAGTCTCCTGTACAGGGAGATTTCTGGTTGTATCTCATTAAGGAAGCTCCTCAGGTTTTCTGTTTGCGCCTCTTGGATAGCATGCAAATAGAAGCTGTCCGTTGCTGCTTCTATGTGAATGCCAAAGTGATGCCGCTGTGAGGCTTCTGGGTATGATTTTTCTGATTCAATGTTATTGAGAAGATGAGATGGCAAGGTGAATCCGTATCTTTGTCCGGCGGCATATCTTAAGAAGGCTTTGGTTAGTCGGAATTCTAACTGTCCCATCAACTCGTTTATGTCTTTTTTGCTTTCTTTCCTGTTTTTAAGCTCTTGTAAGTCTTTTTCTATCTCGGAAATAAAGAAACTTGATGGATTTAAACCGTCCTCTTCTGCATTCTTCAGATATGAAATAAGCGTGTCTGCGTTTTTGCTTACACCATGTCTGGATATCCATACAAAATACCCCTTTTCTTTGTAGTATTTCTTTGTGAAGGCGTCGGCATACATCTTTGTCTCGTCTTGTATGAGCAAGTCTATTTCGTTGCGTATATGCTTGCTCTTAAGACTGTATTCCGGCTTTATCCACTCTTGTATGTCTTGCATACAGACAATACGCTCTTGCTTGCTACTTTGCTGGCAAGATGTGAACAAAACTATAAGGGGAATCTGAAATAAATACTTGCGGAAAAGATTCATCGAATGGAAATCTTACGCACTACCTTTCCGATTTTCAGCAGGTAGCAACCCTTAGGTAGGTTGACGGTAAATGTCTTTCCAGTTGTGTCCGTCTTTATGGTAGTGATTTTAGTGCCTGTGAGGTTGAAGACTTCTATATCTTCGCCATTCGTATTGGAAACACGTACGGTATTTCCGTTAACGTTGATGCTAGCGGCAGTAATGCTGGTTTCAACACCATCATTATCTGTCATTCCCATTGCAAATGTAGGTGCAATAGTTAACATCAGGGGCAATATGATGAATAGAATCTTCTTCATTTTATAGATATTCCTAACGCAAAGTTATCGTTTTTATTTTATCGGTACAAATTTTTCTGCTAAAAAATGACTTTTTTTGTCTGTTTTTCTATAATTTGATGTTTAATCCCTCGTAAGCGAGTCTTGTTTGCGGAAAAATTGCGGTAGCTTCTGCTAGCAAATCCTTTTCGTTTTTTACCCTTGCACTAAAGTGCCCTATACACAGTTTTTCTACTTTTGATTCTTTTGCAATAGTGGCTGCTTGGGATGCAGTAGAGTGTCGGGTCTCTTGTGCTCGTTTTAGTAATTCATCGGGATACGTGGCTTCATGATATAGCAGAGTCACATCGCGCAGAATTTCTGCAAGATGGGGAAGGTATGCTGTATCTGAACAATATGCATACGAACGGCTCTTTTCTGCAGGTATTACCAGCTTTTCATTCGGTATTAATGTCCCGTCTTCTGTTGTCCAGGAAGCTCCAGCCTTGATGTTGTTGATTTGCGAGAATGGAATATTGAAAGCATCTATCATCTCTCGCCTGATGTGGGGCAGGGGAGGTGTTTCCCTGAAGAGAAATCCTGAACAGGGAATTCTGTGTTTTAGCGGGATGCTCCAGACTGTCACACTTCGATCCTCGTAAATAATATTATGTGTACGTGTATCTATGGGGTGGAAGAGGATTTGAAATGTGATGCCTTCGCAGTATATTTGTATGATGGTATCCAAGTACTCTTGAAGTTCCCGAGGACCATGAATGTGTAAGTCTGCTGTTCTGCCTAGCAGCGCCATCGTGCTAATAAGTCCAGGTAGTCCGAAAACGTGGTCGCCGTGGTTGTGAGAGATGAAGATATGTCCTACGCGAGCCATTGGTATATTCATCTTTTGCATTTGAATTTGTGCCCCTTCTCCGCAATCTATCATGTAATATTTTCCTCTGATATTTACGATTTGAGAGCTGGGAAGATGTCTCAATGTCGGTTTCGCCGACCCGCATCCTAATATATTAACTTCAAATATCTCCATCCTTTCTTATAGCTGAACGTTATCTTATGAGAATTAGAAAAAGGGACAGCATCTTTGCTGCCCCTTTTTGTTATTGTTTGCAAGTTTTGGTGATTACTCGCCAGCCTGCATCTTAGCCTTCAGAGCTGCCAAAGCGTCCAAATCACCCAGAGTAGTGCTTGCAGCCTGGTTCTGGATAGCAGGAACTTCCTCCTTGCGAGTTGTTGCACGCTTGGTTGTCTTCTTAGCTTCGCGAGCCTCTGCGCGCTGAACATCCTCGAAAATACGGCTGTGGCTGAGGATGATACGCTTGCTCTCCTTGTTGAATTCGATAACCTTGAACTGCAACTTCTCGTTGAGCTGAGCCTGGCTACCATCTTCCTTAACAAGGTGCTTGGGAGTAGCAAAGCCTTCTACACCATACTCGAGCTGGATAACAGCACCCTTGTCGAGCATTTCTACGATAGTACCCTCGTGGATGCTGTCCTGAGTAAATACTGTCTCGAATACGTCCCAAGGATTCTCCTCCAACTGCTTGTGACCCAGAGAGAGACGACGGTTGGTCTTGTCGATCTCGAGAACGCAAACCTCGATCTCTGCACCAATCTGGGTGAATTCGCTGGGGTGCTTAACCTTCTTTGTCCAGCTGAGGTCGCTGATGTGGATAAGACCGTCAACACCTTCCTCAATCTCAACAAATACACCAAAGTTGGTGAAGTTGCGAACCTTTGCAGTATGCTTGCTGCCGATAGGATATTTCTCCTCGATATTCTCCCAAGGATCGTCCTTCAACTGCTTGATACCCAAAGACATCTTGCGCTCCTCGCGATCCAGAGTCAGGATTACTGCCTCTACCTCGTCGCCAACCTTCATGAAGTCCTGAGCGCTACGCAGATGCTGGCTCCAGCTCATCTCTGAAACGTGGATCAGACCTTCTACGCCAGGAGCGATTTCAACGAATGCTCCGTAGTCAGCCATAACGACTACCTTACCCTTAACGTGGTCACCAACCTTCAGGTTAGCATCCAAAGCATCCCAAGGATGAGGAGTCAACTGCTTAAGACCAAGTGCAATACGCTTCTTCTCGTTGTCGAAGTCAAGGATAACAACGTTGATCTTCTGATCGAGCTCAACGATTTCCTTGGGATCGTTAACGCGACCCCAACTGAGGTCTGTAATGTGAATAAGACCGTCTACGCCACCCAGGTCGATGAATACACCATAAGAGGTGATGTTCTTAACAGTACCCTCGAGTACCTGACCCTTCTCGAGACGACCAATAATCTCTTGCTTCTGAGCCTCGAGCTCTGCCTCGATGAGAGCCTTGTGGCTTACAACTACGTTCTTGTAGTCCTGGTTGATCTTAACAACCTTGAACTCCATAGTCTTACCTACGAAGATATCGTAGTCGCGGATGGGCTTAACGTCGATCTGTGAACCGGGCAGGAAGGCCTCGATGCCGAATACGTCGACAATCATACCACCCTTAGTGCGGCACTTAACGTAACCCTTGATAATCTCTTCCTTCTCTAGAGCCTCGTTTACACGATCCCAGCTGCGGCTAGCGCGAGCCTTCTTGTGAGAAAGAATCAACTGACCCTTCTTGTCTTCCTGATTCTCGATGTAAACCTCTACGGTGTCACCAACCTTCAGGTCGGGGTTGTAGCGGAATTCGCTTGCAGGTATGATACCATCGCTCTTGAAGCCGATGTTA
>JAIKYE010000051.1 GCA_024683455.1 Bacteroidaceae bacterium | reverse complement strand
ATCAAGGAGGCTGCCCTTCGCAGCGGAGTAAGCCGTGGTGTGATGCAGGCATGCTGGGACGCAGCAGGCGAGGTCATCAAGGCATGGGCCACCGAAGGCCATAGCGTGGCAATCCCCGGACTGGGCAGCATGAGATTCGGTCTTCGCGCCAAGAGTGTTGCCGACGTGAACGAGGTGAAGGCAGGTCTCATCACCAGCCGACGTATCATCTTCACGCCCGACGTGGAACTGAAGGACGAGCTGGCAGACACCAACATCCAGATCACCTGCTACGACCGCAACGGCAAGGAGGTGAAGCGCGTAACCAGCACCGACGATGGCGTTGTGGAAGACCCAGAAGGCCCAAACAACCCAAATAACGGGAACGATAACGGGAACGGGAACCAAGGCGGCGGTGACAGCGACGAATAGCCTCACCCCTAACCCCTCTCCTCGGAGAGGGGAAAAGACTCTCCCCTAACCCCTCCCCCGTGAGGGAGGGGAACTTATCCGTGAGGGAGGGGAACTGAAAAAAAGTATTAACCTCAAAAAAGTCCTCTAAACCTCGGCTCCCTCTCTCACGGGAGAGGGCTGGGGAGAGGCCGATATGATTATGAAAAGAGAAACATGGAAATTCGTCATTCAGACGATACTGGCTGTGCTGACAGCCATTGCTACCAGCTTCGGTGTGACTAGCTGCATGAGTTAAAGAAAAGCAGCCTCACCCCTACCCCATCGCCTTACGGCGAGGGGGAAAAAGAGAAAAAGCCCCTAATGGGGCTTTCTTTAGTTTACTGTTTACTGTTTTGTAGTTAGAGGCCGTTAGAAGGCAAAGACGGAGCGGATGCTCCAATCATCTTTTTTTCTCTGGCCTGTTGCACGGCCACCGTAGAAGTCAAAAGACCACGCATCATAGGTGGCTTTACCTTCCGTACACGTCCAGTATTTGCGTTGTTCGAACCCAACGCCACCAGCCGCCCCAATAATGGGGTTAATCATAGCGACCGTGTAGTCGTCGTTACAATCCCCGGAAATATCTGCAGCCTTGCCTGTCAGACCGCGCACAATCTGATTCCACTGGAATAGCGAGCCCAAGAACCAGCCGCTGGAATTGGCAGGAGCTGCTGGACCAGGCACATCGTACTCTTCCGTATCGTTAAGCAAAGCACAATAGAAAGCGGTGAATTCATCCTTATCATTTCGGCCTTGCAGATTGGATATAGAATCCCCCGATTCCTTGGCTTTAAGGGCAGAGGGAATATCATCATACTTATACTGTACAGTTGCTTCGTTGCTATGCCTCCACCAGGCGCCCCAACCCTTATTTGCATCCTTCAGCGAAATGGCAAGTCCATGATTATAGGGCGATTTTTCTGCTGTATCGTCCCCTACATAGGCGATGATGGCACATGGGGTCTTGCTGTCCGCTACGGCAGCAGTTGTGTTGAAGTAGATAAAGCCGTCGCTGGTGATGACGTGCCCTATATCCGCGGACTTGGCACTTGTCATAGCTATCGGATAGCGGTCTGCCATCCTCAGGCCGAGGGGATAGATGTTGTTGGCTGCGTAGGTCTTACCTGTCACGGACTTCGCATAAACATTTGTAGCGCTGGTGGCTGTGTATTCGATATTGACACCGCTGACAGGGCGTATGGCCACGTAAATGGGGCCTTCGGCGGCAGAACGCGAGACGGTGTAGTCATTGGTGCCGTCGCTGAGGGTCATGCCCGTGATGGTGGCGGTAAGGTCGTTCGCCCCTGTTTCATCCTTGATGGTGAACGCAAGGATGGTAAGCCTGTTCGTCATGACAACCGATGCAGGCAGGCTGGCGTTGGCGGAAAGCGTCCCCTCGTACATGGCGAAATCGAGTTCCGAGGCAAGAGTTCCCAATGTGCCGTCCTGCGCATCAAGTGCCTCGTAGTTTATGGAGCCGTCGGCCTTGGCCATAGCAGCAGGATAGATATACTTCACGCTGCCGTTGGGGCTTGGGTCGGTCAGGGTGACGGTAAAGGATGCCGTCTTGCCGTACTCGCCTTCGGGCAGTGCTTCGCTCACAGCAACGGCCGTCTCACCGTTTGTATTCTCATAGACAACGGCTATCTTCTCGCCCTGTGCGAAGGTCTTCACGCCGCTACTGGTCAGAGCGCGGGTCTCTGCACCGCCGTCTATACTGACGGTCGTTGTCAGCGTCACCACGTTGGCTTTCGGCTGCTGCGGTGCAATGATACTGCCGTCATCGTTGTTACAGCCCATCAGCACTGAGCATGCCAGTGCCAGAAAGGACATACTAAACCTACTCTTCTTCATAATCATTCCAAACATAGTCCTGTACACCTTTTCTTTTAGGCTGGCTGTCACTGAGGAGGTGAGACTGCTGGTGCAATATCACGACCTCAGCCATCGGTCTCTTATATTCTTTTCTGTTCATTCAATTTTTTTACCTTTGACGGTTGAGACTTCTGTAGTTGCTGATGCTTCATCATTACCTGTATGGATTTCGATGCCGGTCACCTCGTATAAACCCTTAAATTTCTGAGGATTATAACTCGTGTCGTAAAGATTATAACGTATCGTATACTTTTTGCCTGCATTCAGAGTAAATTTTACAACTTGTTCGGAGTTGTAGGAACTTGTAGTTGAGCCAATCGGGGTATCCTTTGACGGATCAGCACCTTCAGGCCATACCTTAACGTCTGTCATAACAACAGATTCATTCGTTGAATATCCGTTCTTTACAGCCAAGATACCATAAGGTGTGCGGTTAGGAGCAGACAAATAGAAATCGAATTCTGAATCTCCCGTATTATTATATGTTCGCTGGTTCGTCCAGGAATCATGATGGAATTTTTTTCCTAGTCCTCCCTCCCAGTGGTCAGTACCGTATATAGGATGGATACATAAGTGTATTTTGAAGCGTGTCTTATTATTATTGTCCTCGACTCCCCATGTGCCTATCGGAACTCTCCATGCACATGAAGAAGTAAGTTCGGCATTTGAGCGGCTAACTGAAGTGTAATTAGTTTCAGAGAAACCATAATCAGTGAAATTCTTTTGCCCCATTTTGTTCAAGTTGTTGAAAATATATCTCATCTTAACTTGCCCATCTTTACTGTTGTTCTCTGTGGTTAAATCTTTTAGCGTCTTGTCTGAAGAATTGCTCCAGCTGTGGCTAAACGAAAAACTCGCACTGGCTTCTGCATGTCCGCCATTGGTCTGATCAAATCCGCCACTTAAAGTTAATCCGCCTCCCAGAGTCCAGCCTTCTGAATGCGAGTAACTTGCTTCGCCTACAGATGTCATCGGTTTAGGATCACTAATGAATTCTTGGAAAGAAACATTTCCTTGATGATGATTTTCTAATTTATAGCTGACTTGCATCTCTCGCATAAAATAACCAACAATGTAACTAAATACGCCACAATGCCTATGTCTGTATGGATTCCAAACATCATCATTATGCGCTGTCACTTTGCATTTTGCGAAATAATAATCGCCTTGGTCTTTTGGTTTATTGCCAGAATTGCCATATGCATACCATACAGACAAATCAACATCAATGCTACCATCTTTCTCATGTTTGTCTGGATCAGAACTCGCTTGTTTCATGATTGTATAATGCAATTGTACAGGAATATTGAAACAGGCTTTCTCATCAGGATATTCCATATCAAAGTCCGGATTGTCACTGCTCCTCGTTTGCGCAGCATTGGCCGCAAACGTTGACCTCGTATATGCTGGCTGATAGAGTTCTGTGAGCCACTCTGACAGTCTGTTTAACTTCTGGATATAATGCTGCTCATCATGGGTTTCCTCATCCGTATCATCATAGAGGGTGTAGTAGCGGTGGTCCTTATTGAAGGCAAAGGCCAGAATCTCACCGAAGTTTATCTCCGACATCTTTTTTTCCAGCCCATAGAAGTCTGCAAACTCCTCGTAATGCCTTCCGTCGGGCTTAACGACAACAATGGTGCCGCCTCGCTCATAGACACTGAAGAGCTTACCATCGAAAGAACCTATCTCAGCCGAAGTGACAACGGCAATCTCTGCTTCCTCCAGCGTAACACGCTTTGGGAACATGGCATCAACGACACGACTGTACTTCTCCGATGACATGTCCGATACGAAAGCCGTTACACTATTGCATGGCTCTATACTTTCCACCTGTGGCGGGTCCAGATACTCTATCTGACCTTCATCTTCTTCCGAATCCGTACACGATGTCACGCACAGCGGCAGGCACATCACGAGGGCGGCTACCTTCACCCATTGGAACATTCTCTTCGTTTTCATCACTACGACCTTAAAATAATTATACTATCGTTTTACATTCTTTTAATGCAAATGTACGAAAAGATGCAGCAAGAGGCGCAAAAAAGTATGTTGCAATACCGAAAAACGATGTTGTAAAAATGAAACGTGCAGAATGTCAGGGTGTTATAAAACCGTGTATTCGTATTGGTATCGTCCCCTTTAACTTCCCAGCTCCCTCTCCTTTCGGAGAGGGCGGGGGGGGTGAGGCCGCAAGAAAAATCGCCGAGGCTTCCGCATTGGAAATCTCGGCGATTATTAGTATTCCTTCCCCACGAGAGGGGGAAAGAGGAAAAAGTTTCTTACTTCTTGTTCAGATACAGGTCAGCCTGTACAGCGCAAGCTACAGTACAACCTACCATGGGGTTGTTACCAATACCCAGGAAGCCCATCATCTCTACGTGAGCGGGAACTGAGCTTGAACCTGCGAACTGTGCATCTGAGTGCATACGACCCAGTGTATCGGTCATACCGTAAGAAGCAGGACCTGCAGCCATGTTATCGGGGTGCAAGGTACGACCTGTACCACCACCACTGGCTACGCTGAAGTATGCCTTACCAGCGCGGATACGCTCCTTCTTGTATGTACCGGCTACGGGGTGCTGGAAACGTGTGGGGTTGGTAGAGTTACCTGTGATAGATACATCTACGTCTTCCTTCCAGAGGATAGCTACACCCTCGCGTACATCGTCGGCACCGTAGCAGTTAACGGCAGCACGGGGACCGTTAGAGTAAGCGATACGCTTAACCTCCTTCAGCTCACCTGTGAAGTAGTCGAACTGTGTCTGTACGTATGTGAAACCATTGATACGGCTGATGATCATGGCAGCGTCCTTACCCAGACCGTTGAGAATACAACGGAGGGGCTTGTCAGCTGGTCTTGACTTATTAGCCATCTGAGCAATCTTGATAGCACCCTCGGCAGCAGCGAATGACTCGTGACCAGCGAGGAATGCGAAACACTTGGTGTCGGGGCTGAGCAGACGAGCACCCAGCTCACCGTGGCCGATACCTACCTTACGGTCGTCAGCTACAGAACCGGGGATACAGAAGCTCTGCAAACCCTCACCAATATAGTTGGCTGCCTCTACGGCATCCTTTGCCTTTTCCTTCAGAGCGATGGCGGTACCTACTACGTAAGCCCACTTAGCATTCTCGAAGCAGATCATCTGGGTCTCCTCACAGGTCTTGTAAGGATCAAGGCCAGCAGCCTCGCAGATCTGGTTTGCCTCCTCGATAGAAGCTATACCGTGAGCGTTCAAACAAGCAAGAATCTGCTTGATACGACGGTCTTGTGACTCGAATTTTACTTCTCTAATCATAGCAGTTCCTCCTTATTCTTTACGTGGGTCAATACTCTTAACAGCACCGTCCTCAGCCTTTGTACGGCC
>JAIKYE010000033.1 GCA_024683455.1 Bacteroidaceae bacterium | reverse complement strand
CAGCGGTTCCTGATGCACATACCGCATCACCACCTCCAGCCGCTCCTCATCGTTGATCGGTTCACTATAGTAGCGCCTGCGGTACAGCGGTCCATAGCTGTTGTACTTTCCCGAATAATACCGCGAGTACAACTGCGAGATGCTCTGCATGATCGCACTCACCTGGTATTTCTCCTCCTTCACGATGAGTCTGAACTGCTTCGGTGTCAGACAGTAGGCATACGTATGGAAATACGGCCTATCCGGTTCGTCATCCTCCGCCCACGCCTCTTTCATCAGCTTTGCCAGATACTCCACAAACACCTGGTAATCCTCATCGTCGTGGAACAACTCATTGTTACCGGCACCCTGCATCAGCACATGATACATGCCTATTCTCGATTTCTCACGTCTTATGATTGACATATTACCTTATTTTATTAAGTTTCAGTTCTTAACAAAAACCTTAAAAACCCTTTTTGATGTTTGTAGCTCCTTCAGAGCTCATGTGCTAAGTGCTATGCCTTTGTCTTTAAGAGCGAGCTCTTACGCCTAAGCCATACCACTCATCACATAACTTCGTTATCACAAACATCCAAAAGCAAAAACACCGGTTCTACGAACCTAAAAAAATTTTTTTCTAATCTCTCGCAGATCTCGCTGATGACGCAGATTTTTTAGTGAAGCTCAGCGTAACGAGGTTTTTTGCCACCATGAAGGCTGAGTTTTGGAACAAAACCGGACTGGACTTCTGGACTGTGCAAGAGCTTGCTCTTAGACACAAGGACGGAAAGACAGGACGTTTGGGCAAGGGCCACAGCCATCATGAGTGGTGTTTTTATGGTTTTTGTTTCATCAACTTCCGAAAGTTGAATGATATTAAAAAAGCGAATACATTTGCATTTTTCAAAAACATTTCGTATCTTTGCCCCCAAAATAATGGAAGTATGAATAAGAAATCTGTATTAAATCGTCTTTCTGCACTGAAAATGCCTTTGATGGCAGTAGGTGTTTCTCAGTTGGGCTTGTTTGGTTCAACAGTACGTGGCGAGAACACCCGAAATAGTGATATAGACATTCTGATAGACTTCAATGCAGGTCAGGAAACATACCTCAATTTTATTGGTGCCTGTAATATACTTCAAGATGCCTTCGGCAAGATTAAACTTGATATTGTTACGAAAAAAGGCCTAAGTCCATATATAGGAGAGACTATTCTTAAAGAAGTAGAATATGTATAAGTCATATATCCCATATCTAAAGCATATTTTTGATGAATGTCTGTATATACGTTCCGTCATTACAGATGATGTACAGATGGAGCAGTTTCTTAGTGATGAAACGTTAAAACGGGCAGTCACTCGAAGCCTTTCCATTATTGGCGAGGCTACAAAGAAAATACCTGCTGATGTAAAATACGCATGGCAAAGCATTTCATGGCGTGAGATGGCTGGGATGCGCGACAAGCTTGTTCATGATTATATGGGAGTGAACTATTATATTGTTTGGGACGTCGCAAAAAATATCATTCCAACTTTGACAGAACAAATTCAAACAATTATTGACTCTTATAATGAAGACTAAAGGATAGTTTTCACATCAGCCATCTTCCCTCATCCATCTTACATCTTAGTTAATGCAAGGATTCTTTATACCATTCAAACAATTTCTGAACGCCCTCCTCTATCTCTACCTTGTGCGTCCAGCCAAGGCTATGCAGCTTGCTTACATCAATGAGTTTACGCATGGTGCCATCGGGCTTAGAGGCATCAAACTCTACTGTGCCCTCAAAACCTACGGCCTTAACCACCAGCTCTGACAATTCACGAATAGTCAACTCCTTACCCGTACCCACGTTGATGTGGCAGTTGCGAATTTCGCCTAATGAAGGAATATAACCACCTCGACCTGTAGAATGATTGCGGTCAACTACACCGTCTGCTGCTACGCCATAGTGAACACTTGAATACTTCTCAATGCCTATGATGTCTTTGAAATCTACGTTCAAAAGCACATGAACACTAGCATCAGCCATATCTTCCGACCAAAGGAACTCACGCAATGGCGTACCAGTGCCCCAAAGAGTAACCTTATTATCTTCTATACCATACCAAGCAAGAATCTTGCGAATGAGTGCTTCATCGCTATTGCCGTCTACTACATAGCGCACTTGCTCACCGTTTTCCTTGATGTTAGCACCAACAGGTCGTATGGCCAAGTCGCGACGAATCTTATCCCAGGCGCCATCGTGGATGAGTTTAGCCAGATACACCTTGCGCATCATGGCGGGCATCACATGACTGTTCTCCAAATGGAAGTTATCATTCGGGCCATACAGGTTCGTGGGCATCACGGCAATATAGTTGGTACCATACTGCAGGCTTGAAGATGTGCGAATCGTACAACTTGCAATATGGAACCAACTATATTGCAGTGATGCCTACGAATCTGTATGGCCCGAATGACAATTTCCATCTGGAGAATAGCCATGTAATGCCTGCCATGATGCGTAAAGTGTATCTAGCAAAATAGATTCACGATGGGGAGTGGGAGAAGATTCGTCGCGACTTGGCCATAAGACCAGTTGGTGCAAACATCAAGGAGAACGGTGAGCAAGTGCGCTATGTGATAGACGGCAATAGTGATGAAGCACTCATTCGCAAGATACTTGCTTGGTATGGAATTGAAGACAACAAGGTTACTCTTTGGGGTACGGGAAAGCCATTGCGTGAATTCC
>JAIKYE010000014.1 GCA_024683455.1 Bacteroidaceae bacterium | reverse complement strand
ACCTCCGTCTTACTCATAAGCAATTCGGCTATCTTGTTAATTTTGGAGAGAGTGATATGAAGAAAGGTATTCTTCGTGTGAATGTTTAGCTCTCCAAACATTTTTAAACCTCCTATGGCGCTATGCGCCAAGAGATCTTATAAATAATAGAATAAGAAGGCATGAAGGCTGATGTTTGAAGTCTGATATTTAACCCTCAAATTCCGTAGAACTTTCATGAACTGGAATAATAGATGGATAGTACGAAGTACGACATGAATCGTATGCAATACGAGACATGAGGTTTTATACGGTAAAAGAGGAGTAAAAGCTTGTTTTTAAATCCTCTTTTAACGGATAGAACCCTATCTATTATTCACACCACATACAAATATTTCTCGCCGAAGGCGTAGGATAAAATTTAAATAGATTACTCGCAAGATCTCTTGCCCGCAGGGCATAGGAGGTTAAATAAAAAAAGAGACAGGCGGGAGGGCCTGTCTCTTGGGATGGTTATAAGGAAGATTATCTGAGAATCTTCTTGTTGTTCTGAATGTAAACTCCCTTCCTTGATTGAACATTGAACATTGAACATTGAACATTGGGAACTTTGCGGCCTGAGAGGTCGTAGACTCCCTTGTTTGATTGAACATTGGACATTGAACATTGAACATTTTCGGGAGAGTGGATTCCATCTGGGTTGGAGGGAGCAAGGGGCTCTATGGTAGCACCTTCGAGCTTGAAGGCATTGATACCAAAGCTGCTCTGACCTGTGAGGTTGACAATAATTCCCAGAGAGACTTCCGTTTCCTCCAGAAGCGTAAAACTAACGGTTCCATCGAATAATTTGGCCCAGGCAAGAGCCTTCTGCTCACACTCTGCGTCTGAAACCATCTTGCTGCCTTCGCATACCACCAAACGGCTTGTCTGCATGTCATCCACATCACCTGCCGTGATGCTGAAACGATAACGTCCTGCAGGAAGGGTGACTGCCTGCCACAGACGATAGTCCAGCAAGGGGGTAGCAAAACCGCTCCACTGGGTCTCGAACTGGATATCATTGTGATGGCCGGTATCTATGTGCGCTCCTGTGGTGATACCGTTCTTGACAATGGCATTGGCATCCTGCCAACGGGAACGCGACGTTCTCATGGCCAGTTTCAGGAAGCGGCTGCTATTGTTGGGATTGACGGTACCAGAACCTGTGATAAAGGGGTTCTTGTAATTGGTAAGGTACTGAGCAGAGATATCGCCATGCATCAGGGCCTCTGTATCGAGGGTAAAGACGCCAATGGCAGAGTTCCATGCATCACCATCGGGACCAAAGTTGATACGCTGCGCATTGCAGGAATTGGAGGTACGGTCCAAGACATCACCTCCATTCTGGTTGAAATCATAGTACAGGAGCAGAGCATCTGCTGTCTGTGCCTCCTGAACATCAGCAATATGCTGGTTGCAATACGCCTTCACCTTTTCTGCCGTAAGGGCATCGCCCCACAGGCGCACCTCATCTATCTGACCTGAGAAGCCATCCTCACCCATGGTGATGCTACCCAAGACAGGCATGCGGGTAGCCAGCTTAACGGTAGGACTGCTGAAAAGAAGACCATCGCGATAGAACTTAACCGCTCCTGCGTTATAGGTGATAGCATAATGGTGCCACTCGCCCTTGATAACATAAGAATCATCCGATGAAATGGTCTTATTTCCCAATGTAACGCTGAGCACGCCCTTGCTATCAACAGAGGTTGAGAGACCACCCTCCGTAGTATGCAGACTGACGCTGCCCTGATATTGCTGCGGACGCATCCACCAATCCAAGGTGAGTGCCTTCTGCTCCTCGGCATACGGACAGGAGAGCTGCAAATGCTCTGTGCCTGTGAAGTTGAGACAGGACACTGGGTCGTCATTGCTCACAATAAGATATTTGCCCATGGAAAGGGTATTCTCGCCCAACTGGTTGGTAACATGCAGACTGACGTCATAGATACCGGGAGCAGTTGGCTTGATGCAGGGCGACTGCTCTTCGCTTGTGAGGATACGACTGCCATTGTCCAACTCCCACTGCCAGGAGAGAGGACTGTACCTGCTCTCGTCTATCAACTGGACACTCTCGCCAAACCTGATAGCTGTCTGGGAAACATCAAAACGGGCTGCAGGAGCAGACGCACGTACCGTCACCTCCTTGGTAATGCTGTTGGAGCCATGAGGATTGGTGGCTGTAAGAGTTACCTGGAAGGTTCCTGTGGTGGGATACAAAGCTGTAGCATTGGTACCTCCCAACTCCTCAACCTCAGCGCCGGGCATGCTCCACAGATAGGTACAACCAGGGCTCTCTGTCTGATTGATAAAACTGAACCTGTCGCCAGCTGGCAAAGTGTCATTGAGAATATCGAAGGCTGCCACAGGAGCTTCGCCATCTATGACTGTTATCTCCTTTTCTGCCGTCAGCGAACTGCCGTCGTCATATGTAGCAGTACAGGTAACATTGTATGTTCCAGGGGCTGGTAAATTCAATGTTACTAGTTGAGAGTTGAACGTTGAGAGTTGAGAGTTCCCTCCCCCAAAGGGGGAGTCGGAGGGGGACTGTACTTCCCAGTGCCATGCTGTGGCATTGAGGGATGTATGGGCAGTAAGCTGGAAGGGAACGCCAGTCAGATGGGTGGTTCCGCTCTCCTTGATGGTAAGGGATGGCGTAGGAACAGTACCTGTAAGAGGTCCGTCGTTCTCCACTACCTCGTGGGTACCCAACTTCTGGAAGCTGGCATGCTTTCCACTCACATACTCGCGCAGCAAGGTCTGTCCATCCACCTCTATAGTCTCCATAGGCACATAGATCAGGAGGTCGGGGTGCAAGGCAGGAGCAGCGATACGAACACGCATATTGTTCCTGATCTCTGCCTGCGTACGAACGGTGCGCCAAACACGCACCTCATCCAGACCGCCTATCCACCATTGGTTGATATCCGAGGTACGACCAAACTGAAGGTCGCCAAAAGCAACAAGTCCCGAGTAGCTCTTGGAAGTGATACTACCCTTTCGGTTACCATTGACATAGAGCGTAAGGGTACTTCCATTGATAACCACTGCGATATGGTTCCACCTCTTGGTGGTAGAGAATACGTTCGCCACATCCAAACGGTCTGAGCCACTGCTATCCCACCCTACGGAAAGTGTTCCGTTGGTACTGTTGTGCAGGAGGAACTTACCCCATCCGGGGCCTACCTGATGGGTATAGTTGGTATTCTTATCGTTGCGAATCCAGAACTCTATGGTAGCCTGTCCCAACATCTCAGATACAGCATTGGGGATGATGATGCCGCTCTCTGTGAGATCTACGTAATGGTTGGCTCCCTGCTGAGGCATCTGCAGTACAACAGCATTGGAGGAGGCAGACTCCTGTCCATACTGCCCTGCCTGATAAACGGCTCTTACGGTAAAGGACACCTCGCCTCCTTCGGCAGGCGTATAGAATGTCTTGTCGGCAGGCAACTGAGCCACAAGCCTGGTACCCTGATAGACATGATAGCCGGTAAGCACAAGGCTGGAAGTCTGAGGAGCTGTCCACTGCAGCACGCCATCCTGGGCAGAGAGGTTGGTGGGAGGATACAACTGCTCGCCAGGCACAACCACTGTGATGATGGTCTCACGCCCGCGATTCCTGATCTCCACATTCTGCTGCCTGAAAGGAATCTCCACGCCCTCGTTCTCCATCTCATAATTTATAATGGATGCATTGTAGATATGACCGCTACCAATAGCTCCTGAAGCTGTCTTCACGATGAAGAAGTACTTGAGCGGCTTGGTACGATCCATTGCATAAGTTAGGTCGGTCAGGTCATAGCCGAACTCCATAGGTTCTGAATGGATGCCATCAGCCCAACGACCCAGCATAGGAACCTCAGGAGCAGGGCTGGCACCCAGCGTATTTCCTGCATAGCGGAAATGCTCGAAGGGGATAGTCTTCTCTGGCTTGGTAGCATTTACATTCTCTGCCACGCCTGCTGAGAGCAACAGCTCGCTACGACGGGTGTAGTCCATCAACAGCTTGATGGTGCGCAAGGGGCGATAATCCTGGCGGATGACAAAGGCACTGGGTGTCCACGTCCATACATCGTTGTCAACGGCAAAGCTATGCTTGTAAGGACAATAGATGAAACCCTTGTTCTCCCATCCATCGCCCCATGAATTGGCAATAATCCAAGCTCCCACCTCATCATCCTCTACCTCGCCGATGATACCATCGCCATCCAGGTCAAACTCTATACGGTCGTCATAACCGCAGACAGTAAGGGCATGATTGTAGGTCTCGCCCCATTTCTGCACATACTTCATGCCCACAACGCCAGCAGCCTTATTGGCAGGCGAGCTGGGAATAGACTCCCATGTACCATAGGCAGCCACACCTATACCGGCAACACCTCCGCCATGCATGGAAGCATCGCCACTATGGTTGTAAAGCCACTCCTTGAGTTCCTGTCGGCCCTCAGGGGTATTGGTAGGTGCAAGGCTGAATTCGTAGGCTGTACGGTTCCACATAGCGCTGAACCACTTGTCATAGCCCTGCATCCAACCATAGTCAGGATCGTCGTGCGTCTGTGCGCCAAAGAGCCTGCTGTATGTTCGTCCGCCATAGGTAGGAACATTGGGGATTCCGATAGCCTTAGCCATACCCTCGGTGGTACTGGTCTGATAAGCCATGAGCCAAGTGAAATGCGAAGGATACTGGTTCACAGCTAGTGAAGCATCGGCATCACGATAGCTGTTTATCTCGTGCGTAAACTGATAGCCGATAGCAGCTGCTGATCCGCAGGAGCCACCATCCTGATTAAAGATAGGGGGAAAATACTTATCCTGTCCGTTGTAAACGAACGGAGGCAACTGTACCTTAGCCTTGCGCGCCTTACGTCTTTGGACGTATTCCTTGGGCTGTTCCTTGGGTGATACGTCGTACTTCAGGTTGGGGAAGACACTTCGGTCTATCTTTACCACCTTACCGTCTGGCAGCGTATAATCCTCTATCTGTGCCATGGACGTAAGGGCAGGCAGCAATGCGATGATGAAAAGAATTCGTTTCATGGGATTTAGTGTAGGTTTTTGTTTGAGTTTTAGGTTATTGCTCTGCAAATATACGATGTTTTTTCTATTATCCTACTTCTTCGGCAAGAAATTCTGTCAGAAGCTATTCTGAAATAAAAAAAGGAGTCTCCTTTATATTATCTAACAACCTTTTTCCCATTCTGAATATAAATGCCCTTCCTCCTGAATTGAGAATTGAAAGTTGGAAATTGAGAAATAACTTTACGCCCAGAGAGGTCATAGATGGCATCACCATATTCTTCACTTTTCGCTCTTAACTCTTCACTTAGTGAAGTGGTTTGCTCGATTAAATCGGCTTTTGACACCATATAAACATCAGATTGGGAATATATCAGCAGTTTGTCGCGGTATTGCTTCATGTCAAACACATGCTCACTATTTGCTGTTTTTATGGACTCCATATACGGCCTGTTCCATGTGGTTCCACCGTCAGTAGAGCACATAAGTTTCATATAGCCATCATATTCACCTGCCATATATACAATATCAGCATTCTCATTGTCGTAAACCGAAAAATGCCATAGGGCAGAACATTCTCCCGAGAATAATTGTGTATTCCATGTATGAGCGTTATCGGAAGACGAATAAACAGCCCCCCATCCCCCAGCTATCCATTTGTCAGGATCAAGCGGGTGAAATGCTATGCGACTTATGCAATTGTCGCCAGGATAATAAGGATAACAAACCTTCCACGTCTTTCCGCCGTCATAACTGATGTTTATGTATGGCGAAAACACATTATCTTCGCCGCTTTCATAAATTATCTGCGGATTCAATGGGTGGTATCCAATATTTTCTGGTATAATACTTGTCAGTTGACTCCAAGTCTGTCCAAAATCGGAAGATTGAAACAGACCCATTGACGAAGATGAAACGAGTAGTGTACTCGGGTCGTTTGGATGCTTAGCAAGGCTTTTCAAAACATTTGTCCACCCTATATGTTGTTCTCTAAACAAATCAGGCGTAACGTCCTCATAGGTCTTTCCGTCATCATGTGACAATAGTAAGAACTCTCGGTTTTCGTTATTATTATAGCGCAAAGCAAGTATGTCACCAACGTTACGGGCATAGTCAAGAATGGGGATACCTTCAAACCCAACTAACTGCCACTCACTTCCGTTATTAGACAAATCCTTGGAATAAAGGCCTTGCTTTGTGCATACGTAAAGGATGTTGCCCTCAACATACATCTGTGGTTGGAAATCTATAGCCATCTCACTTGATATTTCAATTCCTAAGCCAAGGGGGGCGAACAGTTGCCCATGAACAGCTATTGACATAAAAACAGCAAAGGTAAGGATAGCTAATCTATATGGTTTCATTGTCGTTATCAATTATTATTGATTTACTATCTTCAGTTTTGTACCTAAAGACACAGTAGTAGAGTTCTTGATTATCACGGATTTAGCCCGTAAAGTGATATCACCTTGGCCAAGAATTACACGGCCATGGTCCTCTCTGTCTGTAACATCCCTTCCAACATAGATCCTTTCGGCAGGAATTGAAGACGTGGCAGGAATCGTTTGTGTCCCAGTTAATGTGTCGTTTTGGATATAAACGATTTCGGGCGTGTCTAACAATGAGCTATATGCATCAACAAGACCATATCCATATTGTTCATTCCATGAGCCTTCGGGTTTTGTTTCATTGAAATTTACGTTAGAAAGTTTCTTTGTGTTGCGGCAAATAATACTATTCACTTGAGTGACGGTTAACTCAGGGTTACGCTGTAATATTAATGCCGCCACACCAGCAACATGTGGACATGCCATTGAAGTACCGCTTTTAAATCCGACGGAGTCATTAGGGAGAGTTGAAAGGATACTAACTCCAGGCGCTACCATGTCGAGTGCCGTTCCATAATTTGAAGAATTTGCTCTTGTTCCAGTATTGTCGATTGAGCCAACAGCAAGAATTGTGTCATTACAATTGGCGGGATAATTTACTGTATTCGCTTTTTTATTACCTGAAGCAAATACAATTATACAACCTTTTCCATTTCTTCCATATCTAAAAGCTTCAAATATGGCTTCATCTATTGCTGAATGAAATTCTGAAGTATGCCACGAATTTGATATAACGTCAGCCCCATGTTCATAAGCCCACCTGATGCCATCTGCCAATTTCAATTCACTATTAGTTGATGAAATCAAACAATTGCTTATTGAAATAATTGTTGCTTCAGGGGCAACCCCTGCAATATGGACACCATTATCCTTGACTGCTGCCGCTATACCTGCACAATGGGTGGCATGATTCCTATAATAAACGCTAGGAGATGAATCTGATTCCGTGTCGTAACTTAAATTACTGATATTCGCTGACAAATCAATATGATTCAAGTCTACACCTGTATCGATAATTGCTATTTTTACGTTTTTCCCTGTTGCATAGTTCCATGCATCAGATATAGATATGTCTATACCTACATAATCGCTATTATGAAGTCCCCATTGTTGATTAAACATGGGGTCATAAGAACTTATCATATTATCAGAAGACAAATCTGGTACAGAGGCAGCGAAAATCCCACTCTCCCAAAATATATTAGCAATATCTAAAGCACTTTTTCCTGTTTCCGGAGAGACAGATAATATATACCATAAAGGCAGGAAAGAATCTTTCTTAACAATCCTAAGTCCATACCTTTCTGCATATAGCGATAAAAGGGTGGAGTCTTGTTTGTTTTTCAACCGCACGTTTAAATATGGAGTTAAAGTCATTTCATCACCATTAGTTGTTCTATAGCACGAAGATAATAAAACAACTTTCGCCTCTTTTTTCCATAATTTGGTAGCAGACAATCGTTTTAAATCGGACTGTTGGATAATAGAGATGTCAAATACTGTATCTCTAATAGTATCCAGAACTTGGACATCCTTTAGAAGTTCCTTACTTTCATCCCTTTTGTTCTTAGGTATGCTCAGGCAAACCTTGTTATCGTCTATCGTCAAAGGTATTTTGTTTCCTTTGTAATAATAATATGTTGTTTGCGCGATTGCTCCTACGGAACATGAGAAGAGAAATAATATTATCAGGATATATTTCTTACTCATAATCATTGGCGGTTTAATGTTAAACAAAAACATCGCATTTACAATTATTTTTCAACAATCATTCTCCTTGTAACAACCACCTTGCCATCGACTACAAGTGTATAGATATACATGCCTGCGCTCAGGTCACCGGCATAGACGGTGATGTTTGTCTCGCCACGTTCGGCAACAGGAAAATTCTGTATCTGCTTACCGCTGAGATCATAGATGAAGATGCTGGCTTTCTGCGTCTTTTCTGGGATATTAAGACCAATAACCGTGCTCTCACTGAATGGGTTGGGCTTGTTCTGGTCCATTCTGACCATATCTATATCATTGGGTGTTTCTTCAATCCCCGTGGTTTCAGATTTTGCTTTCCTTGTAGTCTTCCCTTTCAGTTCTGCCAATTCCTGTGACAACTCCTTAATGCTCTGAACAAGCAATGGAATCATTTCCACATAGTTGATGCTGACATTGCCATTGGCATCCTCGTAAACCAGCTCAGGATAAACGGCTTTCAACTGGTCGGCAGCAAGGCCATACTGAATAGGTGACAAATATTGTTCTGGTTTTTCTTCTGTGTTTGCTGCAAGAGAGTCCAACTCATCGGGAGACATATTTTCTACGTCTGTTTCAACTGGGCTTGTCTTCTCTGTTTTTGTCTCTTTTGTCGGGTCGTATCTAAGGAATTGGATCGCTTGAACTTGGCTTAACTTGTCCGTCACGCTCTTTTCTCTGCCAGATAGTATTATTGTGCCACATTCTCCTGATGGTAATGAACTGGCAGAAGGGCTGAGAAGTGTGGCATAAATACCATTGGTTACACGAACTTTTCCTTCAAAGAAACCTGCGTATGAGCCAGAATAGTTTGGAAATGATGGATTGAGTCCCAATTCAGAGCCATAAACTCCAGCAAAATTAACTGGTGTCCATGAGTTTAGCGGCTTTCCTCCAAAAACGCCAACGGATGTTCGTGCCCATCCTGCTCGACCCATTATTCCTATCACAGTTTGTAATGAATTCATATTATTATTGCCCAACACATGTGCAGTTACCCCATAACATCCCGAATTGGTATTCCGTAGACTTGAAAATACTCCATAAACAGCGGAAGATGTATTATAAGACTGTTTAGAAACACGTAGTCCATATCGTTGTATATCGAGTGGATGACAAGATATTGCCGTAATAGAATCGCCCTTGCCTCCTACTGACAGGATAGATTTTGGCGTTTCCGTTCCAACACCCACTCTTCCTATTGAATCTACAACCAACTGCGCATTGATGTTTGTGGCAAATGCTGCCAGAAATAGAGTATAAAGAATCTTTTTCATACGTTATTAGTTCAAGCTATTATTATGTTCAATGTCAAGGCTAAATTCTGTATGCATTTCAATATTATACGTTACAAATTTAGCGAAAAACGGATGTAATGGCATATCATTTCCCATTGCAAAGACAAAGATTGCATGCTTTGTCATTTGTGGATTACAAACAAGTGAAAAAGGAGTCTCTGAATAACCAGAAACTCCCTTTTTTCGATTATTGATTAGAACTCAAGCGAGCTTGGTTCATTGCTCTCACTTAACCACAACCTTGACTCCATTGAGGATATACGTACCCTTGCCCAGAGCCTTGAGGCTGTTGAGTGTAGCATTGCTGCGGAGGAACTTACCGTCAATGCTGTAAACATTGCCAGGTTCAGAAATCTTCTTCACTACAGCAGATACATCCTTAATACCTGTAGCTTCATCAGCTGTTCCGTTGAGACAGATACTGAAGTCATAGTCAGCCTCAGGATCAACATCAGTAACAGCACCGATAGACAATACTACGCTGGTTCCTGCTATGTAATAGCCTGTAGAAGCAATACATACAGGATGGTTGGCAGAGAAGTAAATCTCCTCAGGTGAGAGTGTATGATCCTGGAGTGTACCTTCGAAGCCATTTACTGTATAAGAGGGCTCGAATGCCAACTCTGTATCCTCAGGAATAGTGAACTTCATTGCTTCCTCATCATTTTCATCCTTGTAGTACTTGGTAGTATCACCATAGATGTAGAATGCAGGCTGACCAGCCAGGATAGTCTCTACTTCCTTCAGAGCCAAGAAGGCCTGACCCTCATCATTAGTATATTTACCCAAGCCGATATATGCTTTACCATCACCTTCGTTGGCAAGAGTAACGGTGTTACACCAAGTCATGATCCTACCAGGCTTGATATTCTTGTAGAATGAGAATGCAGAAGGTTCTACAGCTCCAGCCTCGCGAATAACGAGAGCAGAGTTAGAAGAAGGCTCTGTAGAGCTCCATGTTACAAGACGATGGTTCGAGTTCTGAGAGTGCAGATTGTTAACGCTGGTACCATTGATCTTAGAACCACGCAACAAGTTTCTGTCGTAACCAAGTGCCTCGTACTTGAAGATAGTAGGAACGGTCTTCAAGAGGACATTATTGTTGTTAGCATCCTTAGCATTGATGAACAGACCGGTAGCCTTGTTCTGGATAGCATATGAAGCAGGAGCCTTCTCCATACCATTGGGCAGTACAGCCCTACCAGCAGCAGCATTGAACTCTGACTGGTATGCCCTGTAAGCCTGAGACAGAGTAGCCAGATCCTCGGCAGTAGCATCCTTGAGGACGATCTTGTTGGCAGCAACGAATGCCTCCATCATAGCCTGACCCTTATCGCTAAGCTCTGCATTAGCTTTTACAGGATAAATCTGGAACTCAGCAGCGTGCCAGTATGTATACAACTTGTTGAAGTCGTCAGCACTTGTGATTTCTGCGAATGGATCGAATTCTATATTGCTACCACCGTCAGTACCATATCTGTTGGTCATGGTGAAACGCAGATAACTGTAGCTACCATTCAACTGGAGAGGCAAGCTGGTAACAGACTCGTTCTGGTTGGCGAAAGGAGTCTCGATATAACCTACGTTGGTCCAGTTCTCTGCGTCAGTACTACCCTGAACATACATACGAACTACGTGACCACTGGCTGCACCCTGACGACGTGTCACGTCGATCTGGATAAGACCGGAAACAGGCTCGTTCAGAGCAACCTGGAGATAAGGAGGCTCCAAGAACTTCTTGTGATAGTCGCTGTGCCAGTACGTAGCAGGCTTACCATCAACCAGATACTCGATATGCAAGCCCTCGCTGGGGTCGCTGGCATTACTTGAGAGCTGTGAAGCATCAGTAATCAAAGCATCGCCCTTGGTGAAGGTTGTGCTCATATCCAATGCCATCAGTACATTGTCCTTAACATCCTGCATGAGAGGAGTATAGTCTGCCTCTTCCTGTGGACGCTCGATGAAGCGGAACAAGCTGGCATCCTTATCGTCAATCAGGTCATCATCGATGAAGAACAAACCTGTCTCACCCTCGCGGATATCCTCAGCCTTGCAAGCCACAACATCAACAAGCTTCTGCTCTGTCTTAGTTGGGTCGTCTTCCTTCTGAACTTCCTCGTACTGCATCTCACCGGCAACTACGTAGTTACCCCACTGATAGGGCTGACCCTCGTAGCTAGACTTGGGAGAAGCACCAGCCTTGCTGAAGTTATATTTATCATACATCTCCTCTGTTGGGAACATGAAGCGATACCAAGTGTCGGTCTTAATGCCGTTGACCTGCTCATTAACACCCTTAGCCATAGCCTTCAGCATTACAGCATACTTATGGTTCTGGAGCGCTGTGTAACGACCATCCTTATCATAAGCCTTCACCTCAGCATACAGCTTGTCAAAGTCATTAGCGATTTCGGTATTTGACCACTGACCGGGATTATCACCCTCTTCGACTGCGATGGTAGTATTCTCGTACTTGGCCATTGCATTACGCAACTCAGTAGGATCAACCATAGCGCCCAGGAATGCCTTGTAAGCCTCCTCCAGTGCTGCGAGCAATTCGGGAGTCACATCAGCATCTGCAACAGCGCAGTTCTCGTTATAAACTCTATCCAAATTTGTAGCCACCTCACCAAGAGCAGCAAACTGAGAGTTAGGATTATCTCTTACAGTAAGGAGCTGAAGCTCTGCTGCATGCCAGAAGCCACGATCTGAAGGAGACTGGTGCGTACATGCCACGCGTATAAATTCATAAGGTGTCTCGATCTTGAAGATAGGAGTAGTATATTCCTCGCCGGAAGCAACATTCTTAATGGGCAAGGTGACGAGCTCTACCCAGTTTTCATCTTCAGCCTCAGCATCGTTTGAACCATAGAGTACAAATTCTGCAGGATGATCGTTATCAGTTGTTCTCTGCCAGATGTAGAGCTCACAGTTGCCAGACAAGTTCTGCATACCAGAAAGCTGGATGTAGTGATCACCCTCGGGAGCACCTCCACTATAGTCGCTGTGCCAGTATGTACTCTTATCACCATCGATGAGGACACCGTCAGAAAGGTTACCACCATCGGTACCGCCAGTAATATCGTTGTAGCTGAAAGGAGATGTCATCTGAGAACCTGAAGTAATCTGCTTCTCTTTGATAACGTCCTTAGCCGTTGTCAAAGCCTGAAGAACCTCAGCGCGGAGCTCATTGTTCTTCTGAACCAAGAGGTCATGATTGATGATAGGACCGAAGGCCTCGATAAGCTCTGCAGCCTCCTCGTCAGAGACGGGCTCCAGCCAATACTCGCTGGCACCACCTTCAGAACTATAAATCGCCTCGCCATAGGTGCTCCACCAGAAGCACATAGACAAATCCTTATTAGAATCCTTACCGTTGCTATGACCCAACTGATGGAGATAGTAGCCATCGTGTCTTGGGTTGTGGGCAAGGCGGATATTGAAGACAGGAGCTTCATACTCATCAGCTTCTTCACCATCTCCATATTCTACAAAACCATATTCACAGAAATCGAAGACGATATGGCTCATCTTTTCAGGATCGTCGGTAAGAACAGGTTTGCCTTCCTCGTCAGATGCCATACTCAGGTAAGTGCCCATACCGGCATTCTGAATTTGAATGCTATCGCCATGCTGGGTAAGTTTCCATACAAAGTTGGCTCTGTCTTTTTTGACAGTACCATACATAACCTCGTTAGGATAATTGGGGTCAAATGAAGCTAAGAGAGCCTTATTTGCATACACAGTTTCTGTTGTACCAGTATCTTCTCCTGTTTCAGGATCTAGGACAGGAACATCTCTCTTATAGCGAATCTGAGAATATATACGGTAATAACCATCCTGTGGAATCTTATAGGGAACCTCAGAATCTAAAATCTTGTTCCACATAGAGTCTGCCGCTGCGGCCCATGCATTACAGCCGTCAGCATTAGGACAATCTGGGTCTAACGCAGGCTCATAGTCCTCTTCATTCAGGAGCTTATCCACCAAAACAGATACCTTGTCGAGCAGCTCCTTAAACTTACGCCATGTATCCCAGTCGGAATACTGACCAGGCCCTTCACCCATAGGAACTGCTTCAGACGGTTCATCTACATCCTCAGTAGCCTGATTTTCATATTTTACATAAATGTTATTCAGTATAGTTCTAATCTCTTCCTTGCCAACAGGCGCTTCCAGCGTCCATACGTATTGAGGCTCATAACCATAAGTTGCATAGACCTGTTCTGCCTCATCAGTCTTAACTGTCCAGAAAGCACTACCTACATGGTTCCAGCCACTGGATGCAGGTGTACAGTTGGTAGCACGAACGGCATACTTTCCATCAGAATTAAGGAAGAACACCTGATTCTCCCAAGGAGAACGACCATCCTTATTGGTATGAATATATTTGTCAGTGAAGATGTCGTCAGTATAACTGCTACTTTCAGGGTTACTGAAGTAAGTGTCACCAAACACCTTGAAAGAATTTGCCTTGTAGTCTCCGTCAGTTGTCACCTTGGTGAAAAGAAACAGTTGACGAGAATCCTCGCCTTCGAACAAATTTCCATCATAAGTCATGTAATACTTGACACCATCCACCTCTGTACAGATGTAATAGGCACCACCGTCCTTAATGGTCAATAATGCTGCTTCATAATCTGCTTCAGGAGGATCTGCCGCAAAGGCATTGCCACTCCAAAACATTGTTGTCAGTGAAAACAACAACATCAAAAAAGAAAAGTAACGCTTTCTCATTTTGAATAAAAGTTTTAAGGTTTGTAAATATTGTTAGTTTTAGACAGCTTCCTTAGATTTATTTTGCAAAGTTAAACCTTACAGTGGAATTTATCTATACTATCATAACAAAGTGCCCAAAATTAAACATTATTTAACATATCAGCGCATTTTTTTTCTCGTTTTTTGCCTCTTTTGTTCAGTTTGTGCATCCCCGAACCATCTATTTGACCATTTTTTTATGGCTCTTCTTTAATCTGGTTGGCATCACTTGACGGATTATTACTGCTACGCGGAGAAAATATTACTCCCTAGTTAGCGCGTAAATACTCCCCAGTTAGGGGGTAAAAAAAGTGAACCCCGAAAGTCTTGTCCGACTTTCGGGGTTCAGAGCTTGGTTCATTGCTCTCACTTAACCACAACCTTGACCTTCGCTCGAGCTTGTTCACGTTCGGCAATGAACTCAAGCGAGCTTGGTTCATTGCTCTCACTTAACCACAACCTTGACTCCATTGAGGATATACGTACCCTTACCCAGAGACTTGAGGCTGTTGAGTGTAGCATTGCTGCGAATGAACTTGCCGTCAATACTGTAAACATCGCCAGGCTTAGCAATCTTCTTCACAACTGAAGATACATCGCGAAGACCATCAACAACATCGGCAGCTTCGAGACAGATGCTAAAGTCATATTTCACAGAGGGGTCAACCTCGGGACAAAGAGCCTGATCTACCAGAACAGCAGGTGCAACCAGACTGACACCCGTCTTACCTGTAGCAGCAGGATAGTTCTTCTCGAAGTAGATATCGTTCACCCCAATAGGATGGTTCACCATACAGGCAATAAATCCGTTGATGGTATCGCCTACAAGCTTGAAGTCGGGCTCAGCAGCCATAGTGAACAGCATAGATTCGGGCTCCTCGTCAGCTTCATACTGAGTAGTGTCACCCAGAATATAGAAGGCTGGCTGACCTGCCTGGATAGTCTCGATCTCCTTCAGAGCCAGATATACAGTACCATCTTTATCAGTATATTGACCCAGACCCATGTAGGCTGTACCATCACCCTGGTTGGTGACAGAAACAGCAGAGCAGAAGTTGTAAATCTCACCCAGCTGAATATCCTTGTAGAATGTGTATGCTGCGGGCTCTACTGGCTCAACCTCGCAAAGAACCAGGGCTGAGTTGTGATTGACATAAGAATCGTTCCAAGAACACAATCTGTGGTCTGAATTTCCGGCATGCATATAGACTGCATCTGCACCATCGATATTGGTACCATGCAACAAACTCCTCTGATAACCAGGAGCTGCGTATGTATATAAGGTAGGAATGAGCTGCAGGTAAAGGTCGTTGGTATTGCCGCCCTTGGAGTGGATGAACAGACCTGTACCCTTGTTCTGGATAGCATAAGAAGAAGGAGCCTTCTCTGCACCATTGGGCAGCACTGCCTTACCTACATAGGTATTGAACTCAGACTGATAAGCATTGTAAGCCTGCTTAACTGCAGCGAAGTCCTCTGCAGTAGCATCCTTGAGCACGACCTTGTTGGCTACGTCATAAGCCTGCATCATGGCCTTACCATTATCGCTGAGCTCTGTATCAGCCTGGACTGTATAGAGCTGGAACTCGGCAGCATGGAAATAGGTATAAGTCTTGTTGTAATCGGCTGCACTGGTAACCTCTGCGAATGGATCGAACTCCACATTGCCACCAGTATCTGTACCATATCTGTTGGTAATGAAGAAACGCAGATAGCTATAGGTACCATTGAGTGAAAGCGGCATACTGGTGACTGTCTCTATCTGACTGGCGAAAGGTGTATAGACATAACCGATATTGGTCCAGTTTTCTGCATCGGTACTACCCTGAACATACATACGGATGATATGTCCGTTGACAGCATTACGACGAGTTACCTGGAGCATGATATCACCAGATACAGGCTCCTTGAGGGCTACCTGGAGATAAGGAGGCTGGAGGGCCTTCTTGTGGTAGTCTGAATGCCAATAGGTGGTGGGATCACCATCTATCAGGTACTCGATATGCTGACCCTCTGTCTGGTCGCTGGCATTACTAGAGAGCTGAGAGGGGTCTATGATCAGTGAGTCGCCCTTGGTAAAGGTGGTGCTCATATCCAGTGCCAACAGGATGTTGTCCCTTACCTCCTGCATAGGAATGGTATAGTCGGCCTTCTCCTGAGGACACTCCACGAAGCGGAACATGCTGACTGCCTTGTCTGTAATCTCATCTTCGGCCATGAAGTAGAGATGGGTATTTTCGCGGACATCTGCCTGCTCGCATGGCTCGATATGAGAGATCCTGACAGTAGCCTCTGGATTCTCGTCGGTAGGACTGGGAATCTCCTGGGTAATCTTCTTACCAACAGCTGCGTAGTTGCCCCACATGAAGGACTGCTCCTCTACGAGGTCTGAAGCCTTGCCACCTGCAATAGAAGGATCGAAGCCATAGTCGGTGTACATCTGCTCTGTGGGGAACATGATACGGTACCAGGTGTCTGTCTTGACACCATTGACCTGCTCCTTGACACTCTTCTCCATAGCCTGGAGCATCAGGATATACTTATGACTCTTAGCCTCGGAATACATACCAGACTTGTCGTAAGCCTGTATCTCGGCATATAGCTTGTCGAACTGTGTAGCAACCTCTGTATTGGCCCACTGACCTGGATTGGTACCCTGAATAACACCCTTGGTGACATCGGCATACTTGGCCAGTGCTTCGCGTAACTCGGTGGGATCTACCATACCACCCAGGAACTTCTTGTAAGCTGCAGCCAATGCCTCGTACATGTCTAACGTGATGTCGGCATCCTCTACAGCACAGTTCTCGAGGTAAATCTTCTCGAGGTTGGTAGCAATCTCACCCATGGCGATGAACTGAGAGTTGGGATTGGGAGCAAGTGAGTAAATCTGCATCTCGGAAGCATGCCAGAAGTACTTGTACTGAGAATCACAATTGGTGGCTGCTGCACGTATATACTGATAAGCCTGGGGACAGGTGAAGGAAACGGTATTCTCATCGGCTGGACCAACCTTACTGATAGGCAGCACAGCTATCTGGGTCCATTCCTCGGCGGGAGCCTCTGCATCGTTGGATCCCCAAATGGTAAATTCTGCAGGATGATTTCCGGTGGTACTGTTTCGCTGACGGAAGTAGAACTCGCAGTCGCCTACCATACCCTGCATGTCTGAGAGCTGGATATAATGAGGCTCCTGAGGTGTGTTTCTGAAGGCACTGTGCCAGTATGTGGATGCATCACCATCCAAGAGGACACCATCTGAGAGGTTGCCACCATCCTTGCTACCACCTATATCGTTCTGGCTATAGGGTGAGGTCATCTGAGTGGCTGATGTGATGAGCTTGGTACGGATCACATCCTTGGCTTTTACCAATGTCTCTGCTACCTGGGCACGAAGCTCATTGTTCTTCTCTACCAGGATATCATGATTGACGATAGGACCGAAGGCCTCGACAAGCTGGGCTACCTCTTCCTGAGATACTGGCTCCAGGTAGTATTCGCTGGTCCACTTATCGATGGTTCTGGCACTTTCATCTGGATAAGTTCTGATCCATAGACTCATCTCCTGATCCTGACCAGAATCTGTCTGATAGTAACCAAAGGGAGAGGACTTGTCCTCGACGCAAGTACCATGCCCCTTCTGATGAACATAAGAAGAACTACCACGGGCACTCCTGGAGAGACGAATGGCAAAGACATCTCTCCAGTCCTCATCGAACGTTTCGTCCTCGCCGATCAACTGTACCAACTGAGAGCCTGCATAGTCTAATGTGATGTGGGCTGCCTGGCTGGCATCTTCTGTCATAACAAGCGTATTCTCTGCAATAGAGGCTGGGCTGAGATATGTGCCCATACCTACATTCTGAATAAGAATGCTGTCGCCATGCTGTGTGAGTTTCCAGACAAAGTTGGCCATATCCCTGCGCAGGGTGCCATACACAGCCCTGTTGGCATGACTCTTCTCGTAAGCAGCAGCAAGTGCCTTATCTACAACGCCAAGGGCAGATGAGGTAGACTTGTACAACTCGGCTGTATGGATGCGATAATAACCATCAGCGGGAACCTTGTAAGGTATCTCACTGTCTAAAATCTCCTGGTACATAGAATCGGCTGCAGCCTGGGTCTGGTTGGCCCAATCCAAGGTAGGAGCATCGGGATCCTGGGTGATATCGTATTGGGGATCGGAAACCTTGTACCACACAGTAACAACATTCTGAAGCAATTGCCAGAACTCCTTCCAGGTTTCAACAGCAGCGCGCTGACCAAAATTGGTACCAATATTCATGGAAGTACCTTCCTCGTCGTCCCACAACTGAACCTCGTAAGAGATGATGATGGAATTGAGGATAGCGGAAATCTGATAGACGTCTGCAGGAGTTTCCAGCGTCCAGATGTAGGAGGGTTCGTAACTGTAGCAGGGGGTGAAGAAGTCATCTCCCTCGGCGATCTGGCAGGTCCAGAAGACACGACCACAGTCTCCCCAGCCACTCTCGGCATGAGCAGTGTTACAGGCACGAATAGCATACTTGCCTTCGCTGTTGAGGAAGAACACCTGCCTCTCGTAAGTGTCACGATCGTATTTGGCATTGAGAAGGAAATAGCCAGAATTCAGGTCGGCCTTGTTGTCCACCTTATTGGCATTTGAGAAGAACTTCCCCGTTCCTCCGTCTAGACGAATACCGATGTTCTTGAAGGCACCACCCGTGGTCTTCTTGACAATAAAAAGACCTGCTTCTTCTTTCAGGCTCGTGAAATAGCCTTCGTTAGTCACATAATAGGTGGTTCCATCCATCTCTGTCTGAATATAGTAGGAACAGCCATCGACAATGGCAGCCATGGCTGCATTGTACTCTTCGTCGGTTTGCGCATTCACACTTCCCGACTTGAACATTGTTGCCAATGGGAACAACAACATCAAGAAAATAATGTAATGTCTCTTCATTAAAAAAAAATGAATTTAAGGTTGTGTTGTTTTTTTTGTTGTTTTTTTTGTTGTTATTTTTGTTTTAGAAGATGCAAAGATAAGTTTTCTGAATATTAAACCCGCAAAAAAAATCAAGAATTTCTCTGCAGTACCCTAAATCTAAAAAAAAAGTCGCAGGGTTTCTGCGACTTTAGTTAAAATAATCAATGTCCAATTTCTTTAATGAGGTTTCTGGCCTTTCCCCACTTGTCTATAAGGTATAAAACAAAGCGGATATCAACACCTATGCAACGTTGAAGGGAACTGTTGAAACTGATATCACCCGACATAGCCTCCCAGTTGCCATCAAAAGCCAGGCCAATAAGTTCACCCCGGCCATTGAACATAGGGCTGCCTGAGTTTCCACCCGTGATATCGTTGTTGGAAATAAAGCACAGGTGTAAATCGCCTGTCTCCTTGTCGGCATAACGTCCCCATTTGCCCTTCTGCATCAGCCGGACGATATCTGCTTCCAACTCATAATCCTCTATCTCATCCTGCTTGGCAGCCTTGTCCAGCAAGCTCTGTGCATTGGTATAATACTGGAAATGCTGTCCCTGAGCCGTATAATCCTGAATGAATCCATAGGATAGGCGCATGGTGAAGTTGGCATCGCTGTAATGGGGAGTCTCCTGATCCATCTCCAGGAGAGCTTGGGTAAGCAAACGTTCGTTATAACTTATGATATTGTTGTTTTCACGCTGACGGCCATAAAGGAACTGGGAAAAATCCTGTATCTCCTCGGCATAACGCAGGATAGGGTCTGTCTCGCGAAGCGTGCTGTCTGCCAACAGTTTATCGAGGCAGGAGATATCCTTGCAGATGGTCTTGCTGAAGATGTCGTGAGCAAAAGCACTGCAGTCGCCATTATAGAGGCTGTCTATATCCTTGTAGCAAGAGGGCCAGTACTTCTGGTCCGTTACCTGCTCGCGATAGTTCTGCAGAAGAGCTGCTGTGGTAGCCTCATCAAGGGCTGCATCATAGTCCTTGAAGAAATGCTGAAGGCTCTCGCGTGTAGCAGCAATCTGGGCAGAATCAACATCCTGAGGCATATGACTAAGCTTACTGCCAACAGTACCTATTTCCACTCCCCTATTGAACGTCTCGTTGTAGAAGCCCTGGGCATAGACATTTTCTCTGCGCTCTGCATACGCCTTCTCCAACGCATCGAACATATTGCCGAAGCGAGCCTTCAAGTCCTCCCTTCCGTTGTACCACTCCTTAACCTGCTGTTCCAACTGCTGCTTCTGGGCTATGACACCTAAATCAGCAATCGCCTTGTTCATACCAATGGAGTTCTTCCAGTAGTTGCTGCTGCTCGCCCATTTGCTGGCGTACTTGATAGCTACAGCACGGTCTGCATCCATAAACTTCTTCCACACCTCCTGCTTCTTGCCACGCACCTGAATAGTGCTGACGTTCTTGGCATTGACACGCTCATCGATACCCCAGGAGCTAAGGTAACGGCTGGTACTGCCAGGATAACCTACTGTCATACAGTAGTCACCGGGCTGATAACCGTCGAGGCTCACCTTAGCATAACGCTTAGGATGGTAGGGCTTGTTCTTGGGACTGTAATCGGCAGGCTCATTGTTCTCATCGGCATAAATACGGAAGACGCTGAAGTCGCAAGTCTGGCGGGGCCACATCCAGTTGTCCGTATCGCCACCAAACTTACCCATGGTATTGGTACCGGTAAAGACCAGACGAATATCCCTATATACCTTATATATACTTACGTAGAATGCATTGCCGCCATAGAAGGCTTTCAACTGGCAGTCGAGACCTGGGTTTGCCTGCTCATATTCCTTCTCAACCGCATTGCAGATGCTGTCTATATGATCCTTACGCAACAGGCGTTGCTCCACATCTGGGTTGGCACGATAGATACTGTCCAAAGCAGACAAGACACGAGAGCTGCAATTCTCGGTCCGTTGCAGGAAACGGACAAAGAGTCCCTCGGCAGGTCTTTCCTGCTTATAGGAATGTGCCACGAAGCCATTCTTCAGGATATCATCCTCGGGCGAAGAGAGTTTCTGGATAGCTCCATAGCCACAATGGTGATTGGTGAAGACCAATCCATTGGAACTTACCACAACACCTGAGCAGAAGTCGCCAAAATCTACCACGGCATCTTTCAAACTCACCCCATCTGGGTTATAGAGTTCCTGTGGTGTCAACTGCAAGCCCAGCTCCTTCATCACCTGAGCTGTCTTGGCGTCTATATTGTTGAGCATCCACATGCCCTCATCTGCTTTTGCATGCAATGCGAAAACAACAATCAAAACAGTAATAATAATCTTCTTCATATCTAGGATTTTGAGTTATCAGTTCACTCCCCCAAAGGGGGAGCGGGGAGGGGGCTTTTTATTTCTTTTTGGGACGACGGCGAGCCCATCCTTCTTCGGGGTGCAAGAACTGCATCCAGTCGGCTTTATCGAATTTCTTTCCACGAGGAGCGTCATATCCACGTTCTTCGCGAGAAGCTTTTGGGGCTTTCTCTCTCTTCCCTTTCTTCTCTCCACCCTTGGAGGGGCTGGGGGATGCTTTTCTTTTGGAGGAATTGGAGGAGGCTTTTCCCTTTCCTGCAGGCTCACTGCGATCCACTACCACGCTACGTCCCTTGATGGTAACGCCATGTTTCATCGCCTTGATGACACGGTCGGCATCCTCATTTTTCACCTCGACAAAAGCAAAGCTCTTCATGAGGTCAATACGTCCTATCTCCACCTTATCGCCTTTGACATTGGTGTTAATCAAGCCCATAATCTCACGCGCGTACATTTTGTCTATTTTACCCACATTCAGGAAAAGACGTGTGTAACCCTCTTCTGGTGTATGGTCGCTTTTCTTTCGAGAACCCTTTTCTCCCTTTTCAGAGCTGGAAACAGCCTCTATCTCCGGTGCATTGGCGTAATATTGCAAGAAACGCCCGAACTCGCGGCTCAATACACGCTTGATAAGGTCTTCCTTGTCCAACCACGCCCAACGTTTCTGCACCTCTTCCATAAAGGGAGCTATCTCCTCTTCATCCACCTCCACACGTTCTATATCATCAATCACGTGATAAAGCTGCTTGCTGCATATCTCGCGAGGCTCAGGCAATGTTCCTTTCTCGAACTGTTTCTGAATAACCTTCTCTACCAGACGGATTTTGCTTTTCTCCCTCAGGTTGATGATACAGAGACTGGTGCCTTTCTTGCCAGCACGACCAGTACGACCGCTTCTGTGCGTATAGTTCTCCACATCATCAGGCATTCCATAGTTGATGACGTGTGTCAGGTCATCTACATCCAATCCTCTGGCTGCCACATCTGTTGCCACCAGCAACTGTGTCCTATGTTTACGGAACTTCTGCATAGTCAGGTCGCGCTGCTGCTGGGAAAGGTCGCCATGCAAAGCATCAGCATTATAGCCGTCACGTATCAGATTGTCAGCCACCTCTTGTGTTTCCATTCGGGTACGACAGAAGATAATAGCATAGATACGTGGATAGAAGTCTACCAGACGCTTCAGAGCCAAGTACTTATCCTTGGCGTGAACCATATAATAGATGTGATTGACGTGCTCAGCACCCTCATTTCTGCTGCCCACCTGAATCTCTCGCTTCTCCTTTAGGTAGTTCTGGGCAATACGCTCTATCTCCTTGCTCATGGTAGCACTGAAGAGAAGAGTACGGTGCTCCTGAGGGACACCCTCGAGAATAGCATCCAGTTCCTCTTGGAAGCCCATAGAAAGCATCTCGTCAGCCTCATCCAATACTACATACTGAATCTGTGACAGATTGGCTGCGCTACGTTTCATCAAATCCACCAAACGGCCAGGGGTAGCTACAATGATATCT
Source organism: Bacteroidaceae bacterium (assembly GCA_024683455.1). GTDB lineage: Bacteria > Bacteroidota > Bacteroidia > Bacteroidales > Bacteroidaceae > Physcousia. Next base: position 4,051 of record JAIKYE010000014.1, on the reverse strand, counting down.
ACCCCAGCTTTCAAGGCGCGAATCTGTGGCTCGATATTGGCTCCGCCATATACAGGCAGAATGGTAAGGTCTGGCAAATACTTGCTAAAACCCTCCATATCATCGGAGATTTGTATGCAAAGTTCACGTGTTGGCGAAAGGATAACAGCCTTTGGCATTACCTTTTCGCTCTTTGAAGAGGATTTTATCAGTTCCAAAATAGGCAGACCATATGCTGCCGTCTTTCCTGTTCCTGTCTGGGCGAGGGCGACCAAATCAGATGTCTCCTCTTTGTTCAACAGGAATGGGATTACTGCTTCCTGAACTGGCATGGGATGTTCATATCCCTGTTCCTCAATAGCTTGTAAGAGCTCTGCGCAGAGCCCTAATTCATTAAATGTACTCATATTCGGTCGCAAAGTTACGATATTAAGTTGAAAATTGAGAATTGAAAGTTGAAAATTAAAAGTTATTTTATAATTTTGCATGCATGAAAAAAGGATTGGTATTAGAAGGAGGTGGCCTGCGGGCATTGTTCACAGCAGGCGTCACCGATGTAATGATGGAGAATCAAATTAAGTTCGACGGACTGATTGGTGTCTCTGCAGGAGCGACCTTTGGTTGCAACTACAAGTCTGAGCAGATAGGTCGTGCCCTGCGCTACAACATCGCCTATAAGGATGACCCCAGATATATGAGTTGGCGTTCGTTCCTTAAGACGGGCGACTTGGTTGGTGCAGAATTCAGCTACCATATCCTGCCTAACGAACTGGATATCTTTGACTACGAAGCCTTCCGACAGAATCCTATGGAATTTCATATCGTCTGCACGGATGCAGAAACAGGAGAACCCGTGTATAAGCAATTGGATGACATGACCAATGAAGGGCTCGACTGGATTCGTGCCTCAGCCTCTATGCCTATTGTTTCCCGGCCAGTGTCCATGGAAGGCAGAAAACTCTTGGACGGAGGCATTGTCAACTCCATTCCCCTGAAGCATTTTCAGGAGCTGGGCTACGAACGCAATATCGTAGTACTGACCCAGCCAAAGGGTTTCTTCAAGAAACGTACCAAGCTGATGCCACTCTTCCAACTGACCATGCGCAAGTATCCTGCTATCATAAAAGCTATGGGACGCAGACACTTGATGTATAATGAACAGCTTCGCTATTTAGCAGAACAAGAACGCAAGGGAAATGTCCTGCTCATCTATCCTGAAGACACTCTCCCCATTGGTCGCACAGAACAGAACGAAGAAAAAATGCTTCGTGTTTACCAGTTAGGAAGAAAGACTGCCTGCGAGCAGTTATCGAAAATCAAAGATTTTCTTCAAGTTGAAGATTGAAAGTTGAAAGTTGAAAATTATGGATAGCTCTATTCAGAATAAAAGTAGAAATTTTGCGATACGGATTATCAGATGTTATAAATATTTGGTTGAGCAAAAACACGAACATATCTTGTCAAAGCAGTTGCTGCGTTGTGGCACAAGTATAGGTGCCAACACTCGTGAAAGCAAAAACGCTCAAAGCCGTCTAGATTTTCTAAACAAACTTAATATCGCACTTAAGGAAGCTGATGAAACGGATTATTGGTTAGATTTGCTCCACACAACAGACTATATTGACGACAAGATGTATGCATCCTTACTAAGCGATTGTAAAGAGATAATAGCTCTCTTAGTTGCGATAATAAAATCACTAAAAGGAGACACTTCTGGCGAAAAATAATTTTCAATTTTCAATTTTCAACTTATGAAGGTTGTTGGAATCGGAGAAACTATCCTTGACATTCTCTTTAAGAATAATCAGCCGGTAGCAGCTGTGGCAGGTGGCAGCAGCTTCAACAGTATTATCAGTGTGGGTAGAGCTGGCGTTCCCTGTGCCTTTGTCGGTTATACAGGGGCAGATGTCGTGGGGCAGCAAACCATAGACTTTATGAAGAAAAATGGCGTATCCACCGAATATTTCCTGGTACTGGAAAAAGAAAAGAGCGCTGTAAGCTTAGCTTTCTTGAACGACAAGGGCGACGCCAACTATGTCTTCTACAAACAGCCGCCCTTTACACCTGACGGTTGGAAAGCACCAAGCCTTCAAGCCAACGATGTCTTGCTTCTCAGTTCCTACTACGCTGTATGCAAAGGGACAAGACCTATGATTACCCAACTGTTGGAAGAAGCCAATGAGGTAGGAGCCATCGTTTATTATGATCTGAACTTCCGCATGAGTCATGCCCATGAGTTGGAGTCCCTGATGCCCAACATCCTAAGCAACTTCAGCCAAAGCAGCATAGTCAGAGGCAGTGCCGATGATTTCGAGGTGATGTATGGCACACGTGACGCAAGCCTCATCTACCGACAGCATATACAGGCCCATTGCCCCATCTTTATCTGTACAGCAGGAGCAGGGAAGATAGAGGTCTGCACACCAACAGCAAACTACCACTTCCAAGCACCTAAGATAGAGAATGTAGTAAGCACTGTTGGTGCCGGCGACAGTTTTAATGCCGGCTTCTCCTGCGCCCTCATCTGGCAGGGAATAACAAAAGAAAAGCTCCCCAGCCTAACTGAGGAGCAGTGGGAAAACCTTATCAATACTGCCTGCCAATTTGCAGGCAATGCTTGTCAAAGTAAGGAAAACTACGTTAGCGAAGGGTTTAAGCCATCGGCTCATTGAGCATTGAACATTGAACATTAGTTCACTAACCACTAACCGCTAACCGATTAAAGGGCTAAACAGCGATTTCATCGAGATTTACCAACCCGTTCACAAGGGCGTAGATGGTAAGAGCGGCAGGACTGTGAATCTGTAGTTTGCGACTGATATTGCGCCTGTGCGTCATAACTGTATTCACAGATATGAAGAGCGCATCGGCAATCTCCTTGTTGGAAAGTCCCTTGGCTACCTGCACAACAATATCCTTCTCACGATCGCTCAGATCGTTTGAGGCAGAAGCATTCCTATCGTCCTCATCCTCTTCACTTTCAACTTCCGTTCCACCAGACTGACGAACCTTGAACTCCAATCGGCGTACACACTCGGCAAACAGGGTGTCCTCCATGTGGCAGTGTGTAAGCAGATCTTCTTCGGTCATGTAGATATCCATCAACACCTCGCCCATCAGCTGGGCAGCATTATCATTGGGATAGTATTTAATAATGATGCTTTTCAGCTCCGCTATACTCTTCTCCAGAGAGGCATGATTGTCGTCATGCTGACGGGCAACCATATCAAAGGAATCAGCTCCCACCTTTCCGTTCAGCAGATTCTCTACAAAGGGATGAACGTGTGAGTCCTCATATTTCATGTGACGACCAACCTCGGCAGCATACTCATCATAGAATTTGAGTATCAGCATAGCTATCTGGTTGGAAGAAGAGCAGTCGATGGCCTCCAGAAGTTTCCTACGAATATTAGGCAGACGGAAATCCACGAAGTACGTGTGAGAATTCTTCAGGTAGCGCATCAAGCAAGGTAAGTCTATCTGCTCCACCATCTCATTGATATGTGCGTGAGCAGCATCCTTCACGTAGTTAACGACAGTAAGGAAGGTAGTCACATCCACTCCGGCTTCCTTACAAGTCTCTCCCACTGTCTTATTGCCAAATCCTAAGGTAATACCAAAGCGACCTATCATCTGCAACATGCGGTAATCATCGCTGATGACATCGCTCATAGGGTCTAATTCATGATACTTCTCTGTCATTTGCTGTTTATTTTTTCTGCTGCAAAGGTACAACAAAGTTCACAACCAACCACCATTTTTTATGAGTTGTCTGCCTGATGGGGAGTAAAAATCATCAAAAGTAGGTAGGGGAATATTCATCCATTAAATGAAAACGGTAAGACTCTTGGCAAATCCAGAGGCGACTTATAAAGGTCGCCGATTTTGTTTGACTGAGAAAAACGAACTCCCTAGTTAGGAAATTTTTTCTCCCTAGTTAGGGAGTAAAAATCAATTGAACATTGAAAAATCATTCTTTCACCAAAAATAGGTAAGGCAGAAGCCTCACAAGGGTTGCGATTTCATAGAATTTGTGTATTGCATGCCCCAGAAACACGCCGTAACTTTGCAG
>JAIKYE010000106.1 GCA_024683455.1 Bacteroidaceae bacterium | reverse complement strand
CGTACAGAGATTCTGGGTATGTTCTTTGCCAGCACTACTCTGAACGTTGCACCTCTCGTTACGGATGAGATGCTTTTCGCTCCGTTGCTGTTCGTGAGTGCCTTCGTCGCCATCCTGCTTATGAACCTGCTGTCTGCCCTGCTGCCCGCCTGGCTGAGTCTGAGAAAACCTATTGTGGAGAGTATGATGGAAAAGAGATAAGAGGCCGCCCGCCTAAAAATCGTAATAACGTTATAACGATATAACGAAAGGCGGCCAAACGAAATTATCGATAAAAACGAAGAAAACAAATGAATAATAAAGAACACACATCGTTTTTTAATCTCTCCCCCCTCGGGGGGAGTTGGAGGAGGGGTAACCTCTGGCTCTTCCTCGAACTCATTATCATCACCGTCGTGGCTTGGGTAGTGTTCGACCCTGCCATCGTGAACCTTTATTGTAATCACTTACCAATGGGTTATGACAATGAGTGCCTGCTATATGCCGAGGCTCAATTGGATGTAAACGACCCTTATCAGGAAGTATCGGAGGAGAGAAAGACACAACTTCTCAGGCAGCTGAAATCTATGGAAGGGGTTGAAAATGTATATCTGAGCACCAATCCATACAGTTCACTTGGAAACTACAATCCCAGTTATCAGGCAGTGAAATTTGAGCAAGATACAGTGTACCTTGCCAGCGTATCTTTTGTTTTCGATGCCAACTTCTTCGAGACATACGGCATCAAGCCATTGCCCGGAAGTCCGTCGGCAGAAGAACTGTCACAGATACAGATGCGTTCTGATCAGGCTGTGTTGACACGCCAAGCAGCCATTTCACTATTTGGTACGGAAGATGTGGTAGGCCGTCACTTCCAGAATCTGCTCTACGGTCAGGACCCTGTTGAAATGACAGTCGCCGGTGTTGTAGAGGACGTCCAGATGTCCGTAGCCCGCTCTATTCGTTCTCTTATCTTTACTCCCATCAGACCAATGTCCAACACCCTCTCCTATGTTATCCGGCTGCAGAACGGCATCCATCCCAAACGGTTCATAGAGGAGCATGGTAAGGATCTCACGGGCAAGGGCAAGACGGAATTCAGTCGTATAAAGAAACTTATGACCTATGACGACCATCTTAAACAAATGGAGTTGTCTGAGGGTCGTCCGCAGGAGGTCAATCGCAGTATAGCGCTGGCGCTGTTCTTCCTACTGAACCTTTGCCTGGCCGTGATAGGCACCGTATGGTTGCAAGCCAAGCGCCGGACAGAGGAATGCGGAGTGCGCCGTGCCTACGGAGCTACCAAACCGCGTCTGTTGCTCTCATTCCTGGTCGAAGGGGCTTTGTTGGCTACCATTGCCTGCGGCATTGGCGGCATCATCTACCTGAACTATGCGTATAGCGGCCTGGAAGTGGAAAACGGCATTGAGTCATTCGATACAATGTACGTGTGTGATTACTACATGCCGCCTGCCGACCGTATTTGGGTGGATCACTTCTGGCCCCACTTCTTTGTCTTATCTGCCGTAGTATACCTTATTATATTATGTACAGTACTGATAGGAACAGCCATCCCGGCCATAAAGATAATCAATACAAGAATAACCAACTCCCTGAAGGAGTAGGCCGCCAGAAAAAGAATCGTAATAACGTAATAACGTAATGACAACATAACGAAAAGGCGGCCAAAACGGAAATAACGATAAAAAGAGAATATGAGAATAATTAGACAGGTATTGTTGATGATAAAGGAGGAGAAGCTATTCTCCGCCATACACATTGCGGGAACGGCAATGGCAATAGCCTTTACCATGGTGATGGCGGTGGTCTATTACATCAAGCTCGCCCCCATCTATCCCGAGGTGAACCGCCCAAGGACCGTGTATTTCGAGGGCCTAAGAGTTGTAGCCGAGAATGGTGGTCAAGGACAGATGCCTTTTGGGGCGAAAGCCTTTGAAGAGTGGTTCCAGAATAGTAAGAATATAGAGTTTTGCGCTCCTACCCTGCTGGCTTGTGGCTCGGGCAAGAGATTAGGAAGATGTTCTGATTATGCTTCAGTCGGCAATGATGATTTCATAGAGGTAACCTTTAACCTGACCAATGCCGATTTCTTCAAAATCTACCAGTATAACTATATCAGCGGACGCCCGTTCACAGAAAAAGAGGTGGAAGATCAGGAGAAGGTCTGTGTTATCAGCGATGAATTCTCCAACCGTCTGTTCGGAAAGAACACAGATGCCATAGGGCAGATGGTACGTCTGGAGAGTGGAAAGGAAATGCGTGTGGTGGGTGTTGTGCAGGGTGGCAGTCAATTGACCCCCGACAGTTATGCCGACCTGTTTATGCCCTATACACTTGTAGTGGAAAAGAGCTTTACAACATACGGAGGCATGTTCTCTGTTGTTGCCACCGTGAAAGATTCAAAACAACTGCAGGAATTAAGAAAGGAACTGGATGAGTTGTCGGCACGTTTGTCTGTGAATATACTGGAAACCACGAGCGGAATTTTCAGTTTTGGCGAGGGCGTAAAGACACGTGTGGATTTGTCTCACGATTTGGAAACACACCCCATGCATGCCTTACGTACTGCCACAAGCGAAGATTCCTTTAAAGAAACATCAAACAGACAAGTCATCCTTCATTTTGCCGCTCTGCTTTTTATCCTGCTCTTTGTGCCTGCCCTGAACCTCTGCGGTATTGTGGCAGGACGGATGGAGCGGCGTACTGCTGAGATGGGTGTCCGTAAGACCTTCGGTGCCCGTCGCAGTACATTGTTGGGGCAGGTAATATCAGAAAACCTGGTACTGACTACTATCGGCGGCATCATCGGTCTGACGGCCGCATGGGTGGCTATCTATGGTATGCGTACAGAGATTCTGGGTATGTTCTTTGCCAGCACTACTCTGAACGTTGCACCTCTCGTTACGGATGAGATGCTTTTCGCTCCGTTGCTGTTCGTGAGTGCCTTCGTCGCCATCCTGCTTATGAACCTGCTGTCTGCCCTG
>JAIKYE010000064.1 GCA_024683455.1 Bacteroidaceae bacterium | reverse complement strand
AGGTTAACGGTAATGGTATGACCAGCACCGTTGAAGACTCCAGCGTAATCTCCTCCAATAGCGATTTGAACAGTAGTGGCGCCCAAATCAATGTCAGCCGTCAGTACGGCATTGGCATTTCTTTGACCACCATTCACAAGTTCAGCAAAAGCAGAAAAATCCTCCGCTGTGCCGATTTGGTACACGCCGTTTACTTTCTCCAGCGCATACGCAGACATGCCCATAGCCATCAATATGGCTACAAAGAACACGCCAAGTAATCTTTTGCTCATAGAATTGTAGAATTAAAGTTTAAAATAAAATATTATATATTATGTGTATTTTATGCACAAAGAAGATGCAAATTTAACGATAAAAACCATTGCTTCAAATTATTTTAAGGATAATTTTCAAATACAAAGTATTTGAAGCAAAAAAGGACTAAACAGAGGAAAAAAAATACTACGTGAAGCCGTAAAGACTCCACGTAGTATCACTTATTTCGGTAAAAAATGTATTTTTTACTTTTGCAAAAGAATTATACCAAATGACGGATGATATCCTCGCGATCACCGGGCAGGTAATCTATCACAGGAATCTCTATCATGGTATAGGCACCAGGCTGCTGCTTAAGCGTTGCACGGGCAGCGTTCACCAAAACCTGAGCTGTGAGAGCAGGGTTGTTGATTTTCATATTGAACTCGAAGAGTTGATTGTGTGTCTGACCACTTACGCCCTTGCGAACCAAGTTAACGCCGTGACCGACATCGTTCAACTCATCTACGCTATCCACCTGAAAGACGTGAGTCTCGTCGCTGGCAAAGTATGGGTCTGCCTTGATAGCAGCTGTTACAGTCTCCAGATTGGCACCTTCTTCCAACTCTACATATACCATACGACGGTGAATACCCTCACCAACAGGGATGGTCATGCTAAGAGCATCCTTTACACCTTCCTTGCTGCGAACACATACGCTATGTCCCATGCTACGACCGGGACCAAAGTTGGTATATGTAATACCCTTAGGAGCCAGACTCTGCATAAGAGTGCGGACAATGCTGTCAGAACCTGGATCCCAGCCAGCACTGATAATACTTACTGCACCAGTTTTCTTAGCAGCAGCATCAAGGCTACGGCGAAGGTCACAGATAAGACCGTGAATATCAAAACTATCTACCGTATTGATACCCAAAGCCAGACACTTGAGAGCATACTCTTCAACACTACGTGTAGGAGTGGCCAGAATAGCAACATCTACCTTGCCCAGTTCCTCAATATTCTTTACTACGTTATAATCTGCCAATTCTGCTGGCTTGTTCTCTGCGCCGGCACGGCGTACCACGCCAGCAATCTCCATATCGGGAGCGGCCTGTAAAGCTTGAATGGTATAGCGGCCAATATTTCCGTAACCAATAACTGCTACGCGGATCTTTTCCATAATTGCAATGCTTTTTGTTACCTTAATTTTTATTTTGCGCGACAAAATTACATCTTTTTTATGAAACAGCCAACAAATTGCACCAAAATGTTATCCAACTTGGCTTCCGCCCTTTACATCGTCGAGTGTAGTAGTCACGCTGAGGTCGCCATTGTAGTTGACGGCAGACAAAATCATACCGCAACTTTCCTCGCCCATCATCTGACGGGGAGCTAAGTTGGCGATGAACAGCACACGCTTGCCCACCAACTGCTCAGGCTCGTACCACTGGGCAATACCACTAAGGATAGTACGGTCCTTTCCTGAACCGTCATCGAGGGTAAACTTCAGCAACTTCTTGCTCTTCTTTATCTTCTCGCAAGCCTTGACGAGGCCTACACGGATATCCAACTTCTCGAAATCCTCGAAGGGAATGATGTCCTTAACAGGTGCAGCCTTGTAGTTGGCAGCCTCGTTGGCCTTGATAGTATCTTCCAACTTCTTCATCTGAGCAGCAACCACGTCATCTTCTATCTTCGTAAAGAGCAACTCAGGCTTAGGCAACTGCTTGCCTGCAGGCAGCAGATTGAGACTACCCAACTGCTCCCAAGAGAAGCTGTCCATGCTTATCATCTTTCTCAGTTTTTCACTGCTGAAGGGCAAGAAGGGCTCAAATGCGATAGCCAGATTGGCAGTCAACTGCAAGGAGATATTGATAATGGTCTTCACACGCTCAGGATCGGTCTTGACAACCTTCCAAGGCTCACAGTCGGCAATGTATTTGTTACCGATACGTGCCAGATTCATAGCTTCCTTCTGAGCCTCACGGAACTTAAAGCCTTCCAGCAAAGCCTCCAGACGTTCCTTAACACCTTGGAACTCTGCCAAAGTCTCGCGGTCGTAATCATTCAACTCGCCACAGGCTGGAACAACACCCTCGTAATACTTCTTGGTAAGTTGCAAGGCACGGTTTACGAAATTACCATAAACAGCCACCAACTCATTGTTGCAACGTGCCTGGAAATCAGCCCAGGTAAAATCATTATCCTTGGTCTCGGGCGCATTGGCAGTAAGCACATAGCGAAGCTCATCCTGACGATTGGGCAGGTCCTCGAGATACTCATTCAACCAAACAGCATAGTTCTTGGAAGTAGAAATCTTATTACCCTCCAAATTCAGGAACTCGTTGCTGGGTACATTATCGGGCAGGATGTAATCTCCGTGTGCCTTCAGCATAGCAGGGAAGACAATGCAGTGGAAGACGATGTTGTCCTTTCCGATGAAATGAATCAGACGGGTCTCGGGATCTTTCCACCAAGTCTCCCATGAGCCAAGTTCAGGGTGTGCATCGCACAACTCCTTGGTATTGCTGATATAACCGATGGGAGCATCGAACCATACATACAGCACCTTACCCTCAGCACCCTCCACGGGAACAGGAATACCCCAGTCCAAGTCGCGAGTTACGGCACGGGGACGCAAGCCGCCATCCAACCAACTCTTGCACTGACCATATACATTAGAGCGCCACTCCTTGTGATCCTCCAGAATCCACTTCTCCAGCCACTGCTGATCTTTGTCCAAAGGCAGGTACCAATGCTTGGTAGCCTTCTTTACGAGAGGATTACCTGTCTCTGCGTTATAGGGATTGATAAGTTCTTCTGGAGAGAGCGTAGCACCACACTTCTCACACTGGTCTCCGTATGCTTCAGGAGCATGACAACGGGGACATTCACCCTTAATGTTACGGTCTGTCAGGAAATGACCTGTCTGCTCGTCGTAGAACTGCTCGCTAACCTGCTCAATGAACTTTCCATCATCGTATAGCTTCTTAAAGAAATCGCTGGCCAACTTGTGGTGTGTCTTGCTGGTGGTACGACTGTAAACATCAAATGATATGCCAAACTTCTCGAAGCTGTCCTTGATCAGATAGTGGTAACGATCCACCACCTCCTGAACAGTAATTCCTTCTTTGCGGGCACGAATAGTTACTGGTACACCATGCTCGTCCGATCCACCAATGAAGAGCACATCCTTGCCCTTCAGACGCAAGTAACGAACATAGATATCTGCAGGAACATACACGCCTGCCAAATGACCGATATGAACGGGACCGTTAGCATAAGGCAGAGCTGATGTCACTAAAGTTCTCTTGAAATTTTTTTCCATAATGTGTTTTTATCTTTTTTTGTTTCTTTTTTCTTCAAACTAATATGATAGGCTACGCCTAACTGTGCCTGATGAAAAGGGTAGTCGCGCAAGCCAAACTGATATGATGCCAGCGCCTCCCAGTTCTTTATTCTGTAGGATGCCTTGGTCTTCAGTACCACTGGACGGTCATGTGCCAACTCCTTGTTGCGAGTGGATGAATGCTCCCATCCGCTATAGCCACGCACCGTCTGCTCCAACATAAGGCGCTTATAAGACCATTTTACCAGCAGGCCGTACATGATGGCATCATTCTGACGGGCATTATTTGTCTGCCAACACAGGAATCCAGCAGTCAGGGCCACACGCAGGTCATGCTCTTTTAACGCCCCTAAAGCGAAAGACTTACCCAGCGTTGCATCAAAGAAATAGCCTGGGCTGTCATAGTTGCGAGCATACTGGTAATCGTTTCCCGACGCCGTTCTCAGCGTTGCGCGCAATGCCACATCAGGCAAATAACGCCTCTGACGAAAGAGATGAACATCGGTAGAGATATATACATCACCACTGACACAGCCCCTACGTGCTTTGGGGTCAGTAAGCGCCTTCTCCGTAAGTCCGCATGCAGCCAAACTCTCATCCGAATTCCTATACCATTCTGCCAAAGGCATCCATGCCGACAGATTGACCCTTTCTGTAAAAAGAGGGACGTTTACCTTTAGCGTAAGGTCTGTTGTATGGTCACCTCTGGTCCCAAAGAAATGATTTCCATCCAACTCTATGCGCAAGTCACGCTGCAAGGTTCCATCCAGCATGTCTGGAACGGGAAAAGCATTCGGACCGAAATAATAAGGAGAAATCATTGTCGTTTCTTCCCTGTCCGGCTGAATCAGGTCGGCCTGGGCAAGAACAGAAATTCCTACCCAACAGAAAAGCACTACAATTAATAATCTCCTACACATATCCTTATTTTACCATACTGCCGTGAAAGCAAGTCCGACGGTGTTGTTCTGGGTCTCGTATGTTGGAACCACCATCATATTGGCGGCATTCTGATTCTTCTTTTTAGGACATAGCAATCTCTTTTCCCAAGGATAAAGCCAATAGGCTACGTTGGCCGACAGGATTCCTATACCAGCACCCGCCAACACATCGTTACACCAATGCTTGCCATTGTAAACACGCAAGAAACCTGTGGCCACAGCTACAGCATACGCTGCAGAGCCTATCCCCCAGCCATATTCCTTTCTTACCAACTCTGCTCCTGTAAACACCGTTGCCGTATGTCCCGATGGGAACGAATTCTTGTGCGTGTCTGAGCCTGGACGTTGTTCACGAACTGAGTGCTTAAGGCCTTTAACCAAAGCTAATTCTACTGCATAGGCCGTAGCCGAGATCATAGCTCTGTCAACAAAGTTATGCTTATGCTTCACACCAAAACAGCCCAAAAAGAGATTGGCTGCTACAGGAGCATACTGAATATAATCGTCCGCCTTTGTATGGCATCCTTCGCCCCAATCGCCTAACTTATCATGAAAAGCAATACCCACACTGCCTACAGCCACCAGTGCTCCTGGGACTATCAGCTGCTTAGCCTTGAACTTGTGCTCTGTACCGCATACATCAACTAGGCTGTCAGTCAAGACAACATCCTGAGCCTTCATGCTAACAGCAACAAGCAGGCAAAGTATAATGGGTAGAAACCTTCTCATATACTAGTGAATATTTATTCCCTTCAATTTATCATAGCTTCGCTGTAGGATAGCCTTTGTGCGGTTTGCCCTACTCCCATTATCCTCTCCATCGGCATATACTACACAGCCCGACTGTAAGTCCATCATCGTCACGCCCGTACTATCCGCAAAGAGCATACCTGAGGGATAGGTAGCATAGACAAAGGGATACAGATAGTTTTTACTCAGAACATTACGACTCCACGGGTAGTCTTTTTTACTTATCTGCATCTGAGCCAGCAAAGTACCTACCATATCACTCTGACTGACAAACATATTCAGTTTCTTTGGTTTCTTAACAGCACCACCCACCATCAGCAAGGGCATTCTGAAGAACATAGGATGCTGGTAATCCAACTGGTACATACTTCCGTGGTCGGCAAAGATAACTACTACCAGATTATCCCATACTGGCGTCTTGCTCAGACTGTCAAGGAATGCACCCAGAAAATGGTCGGTATAGGCAAAGGCATTATACACCTCGTTGTCCAGTTTGTGATAAGGTACGGTCCAAGGTTCGTGGCTTGAGACACTCTGATAAGCAAAGTACCAGGAAGAGGAATCTTTCTTCGTTGTAAGCAAATGGTACAAACGTTGAATGGATATACTATCATTGGCTCCCCACGCATCACGCTCTGCTTCGGGCACATCCAAGTTTCGGATATCCCACATATTTTGGAAACCCGATGCAAGCAAGTATTTGCGCTTGTTCATATTATCCGAGTTGCCACCATACAGATAATCGGTCTGGTAGCCATAGCCTGACAATGTACCGGCCAGACTGGGGAAATAACCCAAGCAGTTATCCTCCATCATCAAACTGTAGGTAGGATACGAAGGGACACCCGACAAGGCACTCACCGTTCCTCTGTCCGTACGGAAACTGCTTGCCCATGCATTGGTAAAATTCACACCCTGCTCCATCCAACGACACAGCTCAGGCGTTACCCCTACAGCGCCACCCAACGTTTCAATAAAAGAAGCACCAAAGCTCTCCAACTGAATGGTCAGCACATTAGGACGATTGGTGGTCAACAACGTATCTGTGATATCATCCATCTCCTCGGGGAAGAGATTGCCGGCCCATTCTTCACAGGCCTCATCGCTCATACTTCTGAACTGCTTGCTGGGTGTCTTATGGTAAATCCACAAAGAATGCAGCATGTGAGCTGCTGGATTTACGGCAGCATGGTTCAGCACAATGGGTTCAAACTCAAACACGCTGGACTCTGTTATCCTGTGTCCCGTCACACCAAAAACCGTAAAAGCAAGCAAAGCTCCTGTTGCCAGGAAGTTGGTACGGTTAATACCCTTTCCGTCTTCCGTTATACGCTTAGGTGTCAGCAAAACAGCAATAACGATAGAACCCACAATAGCAATAACGGCAGATGACAAGCATGTAACGATATACACAGGCGAAGCACTGGCACCTGCTGAGCCTGGCGATGACATATAGTTAAAGATACAGGCATCCAACTTAAACTTCCAATGGTGATACATCACAATATCACCAGCCGTAACCAGCACCACAAACAACACTGCCAAAATCAGGTAGGGCGACAGGATTGCCCTCAGTCGTAAGCCAGGATAATACATGGTAGCCGCTGTGGCAGCCCACACGGGTACTGACAACAATGCCGCCAGACTCAAATCAAGTGGCAAGCCTACCCACAGGACATCCCAGATATTCATCAGCGTGCAGTGCTCTCCAGCATTGTAAAGCATGAAGACAACCTTCCCCACCAGCGCAATCACTGTGAGGAAAAACATGAAACGGAAAATATATAATACTCTTTTCACCTAAAGTCTTTTTTATCTTTATTTACGTCCGAAGTCTGCAGGAATCTCGCCCCATTGAGCGGTCTCCCACTTCAGCACTGGCGCATGCTGCGGATTTTTCCAAAGCCAATCCTCTGCACGGGCTATCAACTGAAAGAGTCCTTCTGTCTGAGGCGTATGCTCCAACTTGGTCTTGCACCTGCGGTTCTTTACCCACAGAATGGCGTTGTACGAATCGCTATACACCTTCATATCCCAGCCTTTCTGCTTTATCAGTGCCAAGGCATGGACGATAGCCAGAAATTCACCTATATTGTTGGTGCCATGTACTGGTCCGTAATGGAACAGCCGCTGCTCATTGCCCAGATACACGCCCTGATACTCCATAGGACCAGGGTTGCCGCTACAACCGGCATCTACGGCAATGGCATTAAAATCAACAATACCTTTCAGCTTTTCGTAATCCATTTTAATTCATTGAACATTGAACATTGAACATTGTCCGTTCCCGTTATCGTTTTTTCCTTACATTCTTTCAGGAACTTCAATGCCCAGCAAGCCCATACCGTTCTTGATTACCTGACTTACGGCAGCAGAAAGGGCGATACGGAACAGGCGCTTCTTCTCATCCTCCTCGCGCAGCACGCTAAAGTCGTGATAGAACTGATTATACTCCTTCACCAGCTCATAGCAGTAGTTGGCAATGCAACTGGGGTTGTAGTCGGCACCGGCTTGCTTAACGGCAGCCTGGAAGCCTTGCAAGTGCTGGATGAGGCTTATCTCCTTGTCGCTCAACTCTGTATCCTTAGCCAATGCCGTAAGATCTACCTCGCCTGCCTTTCTCAGGATGCTTCGAATTCTGGCGTACGTATATTGGATGAAAGGACCGGTATTGCCGTTGAAGTCGATACTCTCTTCGGGATTGAACAACATATTCTTGCGAGCATCCACCTTCAGAATGAAATACTTCAGGGCACCCATACCTACGATGCGTGCTATCTCCTGAGCCTCTTCCTCTGTTATGCCCTCCAGCTTGTTTACTTTATCGGCACTCATCTGCCGGGCATCGCTGATCATAGTGGCGATCAGATCATCGGCATCTACGACAGTTCCTTCCCTACTCTTCATCTTACCATTAGGCAGCTCCACCATTCCATAGGAGAAGTGAACCAAGTCCTTACCCCACTTGAAGCCCAACTTATCCAGCAGGATTGAGAGTACCTGGAAGTGGTAGTTCTGTTCGTTACCCACCACGTAGATCATCTTATCGATGGGGAAATCCTGGAAACGAAGCTTAGCTGTACCGATATCCTGCGTCATATAGACACTGGTACCGTCGGAGCGAAGCAGGAGCTTTTCGTCGAGTCCTTCTTTTGTCAGGTCGGCCCATACAGAGCCATCCTCTCTGCGATAGAAGAAGCCCTTCTGCAGACCTTCCTCCACCTTCTCCTTACCTTCCAGATAAGTATTGCTCTCGTAGTATATCTTGTCGAAGCTTACACCCAATGCCTTGTATGTCTCATCGAAGCCGGCATAAACCCACTCGTTCATTTTCTTCCATAGGCCACGAACCTCAGGGTCGTTCTGCTCCCACTTCACCAGCATCTCGTGAGCTTCCTTTATCAGTGGAGCCTCCTGCTTGGCCTGCTCCTCATCCATACCTTGGGCAACAAGCTCCTTCACCTGTTCGCGGTAATGCTTGTCGAAGGCTACATAGTAGTCACCTATCAGGTGATCGCCCTTTTTGCCAGAGGTCTCAGGTGTCTCGCCATTGCCATACTTCAGCCAAGCCAACATGCTCTTGCAGATATGAATACCACGGTCGTTGACGATATTGGTCTTCACCACCTTGTTACCATTGGCCTGCATTACATTGGCCAAAGCCCAACCCAGCAGGTTGTTGCGTACATGGCCGAGGTGCAAAGGCTTGTTGGTGTTAGGGCTTGAATACTCTATCATCACCAAGGGGCTTTGCTCCGTAACAGGCGTAAAGCCAAAGGTGGGATTCTGCTGAATGCTCTCCAACAACTCAATCCACTGAGCGGGATTAATGGTCAGATTCAGGAAGCCCTTGATCACATTGAACTTGCTGATAACCTCGGGCACCTTAGCCACTAAGCACTCTCCTATCTCCTGTGCAGTAGCCTCAGGAGCCTTCTTGCTCATCTTCAGAAAGGGGAACACCACCAGTGTCAACTGGCCTTCAAACTCAGCTCTGGTCTCCTGCAGTTGCACCATTTTCTCAGGTATCTGCTGACCATACAACTCCTCGATTGCAGCCTGAACGGCCTTCATTATTTTGCTCGTAATTTCCATATACTACATTATATATATAATTTTCGGGCTGCAAAATTACGAATAAGTGAGCGGAATACAAAATAAAAATGTTTTTATTTTTATTTCTGAACGAAAGTAATTTCGAGACAGCGTCTCAAAGTTTCGAAAAATCGAGAGCATAACAAAAGAATCTTCAAAGAACACAATTGTAAATCTTTTTCAACGAAAGGACAAAAACTATTATTAACAACAAAATTTGCAAGTATTAATCTCCGTAAATTTTTCTCTTAATAGTAACACTTTTTCCTATTAATACCCCCGTTATATAACCTCGCCCATTTTTTCTCTCACGTGTAAAAAAATATTTTCCTTAACTAGGCAGTAAATTTTCTCTAACTAGGCAGTAAAAAGTTTGTCATGAAAATTGTTTTGATTTTTCCATTCATTAAAGTTCAGCTTCCACTAAGAATAAGAAGTCTTTTTGCGTACAAACACAAATACACATAAAAAAAGTAAGGGGACTTCACAGCTCCCTTACCCTTTAAAACTAAACCTTAACTATGAAAAAATCTAATGTAGTGCAAAATTCGTAATATTTACACAAACCGCCAAAGAAAAAAGAAAAAAAAGATGCGCCCGTTGACACTTTTTAACAAAAAGATGGTTTCTCGAATGGTTTTTCTCAACAAAAAGGGGCGAAAAGCAACAAAAAGATTAGATTTTTGAGACGATGCCTCGAAATTACGCCCTCTCAGAACAAAAAAAATAGATTCTTTTTGTATTCCGCTCACTTATTCGTACCTTTGAGTTTACTTTGTAACCTCGAAATTACTCCATCTCAGCATAAAAAAGAATAAATTCTTTTGTTATGCGTTCGATTTTTCGTAATTTTGCAGCGCGAAATGCGCATTTCGATTTTTAGATGAAGAAATTACTGATAGAAACATACGGCTGCCAGATGAATGTAGCCGATAGTGAAGTCGTGGCCAGCGTGATGGGAATGGCGGGCTATGAGATGACGGAAAATATGGATGAGGCAGATGCCGTTTTCCTGAACACATGCTCCGTTAGAGACAATGCAGAACAGAAAATCATTAGCCGACTTGAATTCCTCTATAGCTTACAGAAAAAAGGACGCAAAATTATTATTGGTGTTTTGGGCTGTATGGCTGAGCGCGTAAAAGACGAGTTGATAGAAAATCACCATGCAGATATTGTAGTAGGACCAGATGCCTACATGTCCCTACCCGACCTGATTGCACAGGTAGAATGTGGGCATAAGGCTATCAACGTAGAGCTATCTACGACTGAGACTTACAAGGATATTGTTCCCCAGCGCATCTGTGGCACACACATAGGAGGTTTCGTGACCATTATGCGCGGATGTAACAACTTCTGCCATTACTGCATCGTCCCTTATACAAGGGGAAGGGAAAGAAGTCGTGACGTAGAAAGTATTCTGCGCGAATGCCGTGATTTGGCCGACAGAGGATTCAAGGAAGTTACGCTCTTGGGACAGAATGTGAACAGCTACCTTAGCGAGCAAGTTTCTTTCCCTGAACTGCTCAGACGTGTAGCCCGCGAGGTGCCCAACATGAGGGTACGTTTCACCACATCGCATCCTAAGGATATGAGTGACGAGACCTTGCGTGTGATTGCCGAGGAGCCAAACATCTGCCATCACATCCACTTGCCTGTTCAGAGCGGAAGCGACAGAATACTGAAACTGATGAATCGCAAATATACCCGCGAGTGGTATCTGGACCGCGTAGCAGCCATCCGCAGGATTATCCCCGACTGTGCCATCAGCACAGACATCTTTGTAGGATACAGCAGCGAGACGGAAGAAGATCACCAGCTAAGTCTGAGCCTGATGCGCGAATGCCAGTACGATAGCGCCTTTATGTTTAAATACAGCGAGCGCCCTGGCACCTATGCCAGCAAGCACTTGCCCGACGATATACCCGAAGATGTAAAGATTCGTCGTCTGAACGAGCTCATCGCTTTACAGAACGAGTTGTCTGCCGAGAGCAACAAGCGCTGCATCGGACAGGAATACGACGTGCTGCTGGAGGGCGTAAGCAAGCGAAGCAGGGACCAACTGTTTGGACGAACAGGACAGAACAAGGTGGTTATTGTGGACCGCGGCACTCACCATATAGGCGAAACAGTTCGCGTGGTGATAACGGAGAGTAGCAGCGCTACGTTAAAAGGAACAGTTAAATGTTAGACTTTAGACTTTAGTTAAGTGAATAAGAAAAGAAAGACAACGGCTTGGAGAATTCTGGCATTCATTAATACCATCGTAACCACTATGGTATTGATTCTGCTGGGTTTGGTACTTTTGCTGACGCTTACTGCCAACGTGGTAGGTGACTCGGTAAGAGAAAACCTCGTAGTGACTGTGGTCTTACAAGATGATACGCCAACGAAAGACGCCCAGAAACTGCAAAAGAAACTATGCGCCAAGCCTTATGTGAACAGCATAGAATACGTAAGCAAGGAACAGGCACTGAAGGAACACGTAGAAAGCATGGGCATCGACCCATCGGAATTTCTGGAAGCCAACCCCTTCCCCATCTCTATGGAAGTAAGCATGAAGGCTGACTATTCAAACAACGACAGCCTGCTTTGGATAGAAAAGGAACTGGAGGAAATACCACAAGTGGATGAAGTTGTCTATCAAAAGGACTTGGTAGAGAACCTAAACCGCAACCTCACGTATGCTTCACTGGTTTTGTTAGGTATAGCAGTACTGCTCATTATTGTCTCATTGAGCCTCATCTACCTGACCGTTCAGCTGATTGTATACAACCACCGCTTCATCATCCATACCATGAAGCTGGTAGGTGCCAAGTGGAGCTACATCCGTCGTCCCTTCCTGATAAACGGTTTTTGGATAGGACTGATATCAGCCATCTTAGCCGATGCCGTTTTGTTTGGCTTGATTATGTGGGCAGCTAAATATGATGAGGCCATCATGCAATACATAACACAGCAAAACATGCTTATCGTGGGAGGAAGCGTGTTAGCTATCGGATTGCTCATCACAATAGTTTGCACCTATGTGTCTGTAACAGGTCAACTGTACAAGAAAACAAGGAAGCTTTATTAAGCCTCTCTTCCGCCCCCAGAAATGAAAAGGGACGGAACAACAAAGAAAATTACAATCTGCAGTAAACAGTAAATCATCAATATAGCAAATAAAGAAAAAGAAGATGAATAATTTTGCATTTTCAAAGATTAACTACATTCTGCTGGCCATGGGAATGGCTATAGTTATCATAGGACTGATACTGATGGCAGGCGAAGGAAGTCACGAGGGTGTCTTCAATGCCGACATCTTCAGCGCCCGTCGTATTAAGGTTGCTCCGCTGGTTAGTCTGGCTGGGTTTGTATTCATCATGATTGCCATTATGTACAAATCAAAAGCCGAAAGAAAAAACGCAGAAAATAAGGAGAATTAATAGATATGAGTGATCTTCAAGCTTTATTGTTGGGCATAATACAGGGCCTCACAGAATATCTGCCTGTAAGCAGCAGCGGCCATCTTGAGATAGGTAAGATGTTGCTGGGTATTGACCCCGAAACGGGTGGATTGCAATTTGACATCGTGGTGCACGTTGCCACTGTGATGGCTACGCTGGTTATCCTGATGAGAGAAATCCTGTGGATTCTGAAAGGATTGGTTAAGTTTGAGTGGAACGATGAGACTAAATATACACTCAACATCATCGTCTCCATGATTCCAATAGCCATTGTTGGTTTATGCTTCAAGGATAGCATAGAAGGACTCTATGCCAACGAGCATGTACGCACGATGGTAGTTGGTGTCTGCCTATTGATTACGGCAGCATTGCTCACACTCACCCACTTCTACAACGGAAAAGAAAAAGAAAACCTCTCGCCATTGGATTCCTTTATTATAGGTATTGCTCAGGCTGTGGCAGTTCTTCCAGGCTTAAGCCGTAGCGGTAGCACCATAGCTACAGGACTGCTGTTAGGAAACAACAAGAAGAAACTGGCACAGTTCTCTTTCCTGATGGTAATTCCCCCTATCCTGGGTGAAGCCTTATTGGACTTCAAACACCTCATATCACCCAGTGCAGAGTATCTGGCAGAACACGGAGCTTCTGCTCCCCTTTCCGCATCGGCATTATCCATAGGCTTTTTGGCAGCATTCGTGGCAGGTTGCTTTGCTTGCAAATGGATGATTTCCATCGTTAAGAAGTGTAAGCTTATATACTTTGGCATCTACTGTGCCATAGCAGGAACACTGGTGCTGATATTAGGGTGAAAGTTGATAATTAATTAAAGCCTAAAGTCTCAAAAAAGATGAACTTCCAAGCCGGGGAAATATTATACTTCGACAAGCCGCTTCACTGGACCAGCTTTAATCTCGTAGCAAAGGTACGCAGTGCCTTATGCCATAAGATAGGAGTGCGAAAACTGAAGGTGGGACATGCCGGCACCTTGGATCCCTTGGCAACAGGAGTCGTAACCATTTGTACAGGAAAAGCCACCAAACGGATTGATGAGTTGCAAGCGCACACCAAAGAATATGTTGCCACACTGCAACTTGGTGCCACCACCCCATCATTCGATTTGGAAACTGACATCGATGCCAACTTTCCCACGGCACACATCACCGAACAAAAAGTAAGGGAAGTGCTGACGCAGTTCATGGGAAGAATAGAGCAGGTACCTCCAGCCTTTTCTGCTTGTAAGGTAGACGGGCATCGTGCCTACAACTTAGCCCGAAAGGGAAAGGAAGTGCAACTGAAAGCCAAAGTTCTGGTTATCGATGAGATAGAGTTGCAAGACTTCAGCCCCGAGACCATGCAGATGACCATCAGGGTGGTATGTAGCAAAGGGACCTACATCAGGGCCTTGGCCAGAGACATAGGAGAAGCACTTCAGAGCGGTGCCCATCTGATAGCCCTGCGAAGAACGAGAGTAGGAGATATCCGAGTGGAGGACTGCATGAAGGTGGAGGACTTCCCCGAATGGTTAGAGAAACAAGAAATAGAGAAAGAAACAGAGTCAGATAACGATTAAAGAAATACATTACAATCTCATGAAGCTATCACAATTCAAGTACAAACTAACTGACGAACGAATCGCTCAAGAACCAACCCCATTCCGCGATGATTGTCGCCTGATGGTAGTCCACGCTAAGAGTAAATACATTGAGCACCGCAAATCTTTCCGCGATGTGCTGGAGTTTTTTGACGAGAAGGATGTTTTTGTCTTCAACGACACAAAGGTATTTCCCGCTCGTCTGTATGGCAACAAAGAAAAGACTGGCGCCAGGATTGAAGTATTCTTGCTCAGAGAGCTGAACCAGGAAATGCGCCTGTGGGACGTCCTTGTGGACCCTGCTCGCAAAATCCGTATCGGCAATAAGCTCTACTTCGGTCAGGACGAGTCTATGGTGGCCGAGGTTATAGACAACACCACCAGTCGCGGTCGTACTCTCAGATTCCTATACGACGGACCACACGATGAGTTCAAGCGCGCCCTCTACGCATTAGGAGAGGCACCCATACCCAAGCATATCATCAAACGTCCTACAACTCCAGAAGATTTGGAGAACTTCCAGTGTATCTTTGCAGAGAAGGAAGGTGCTGTTACTGCTCCCACAGCAGGACTCCACTTCTCTCCCCAACTGATGAAGATGATGGAAATCAAAGGCATCGACTTTGCCTATGTAACCCTGCACTGCGGTCTTGGCAATTTCCGTGAGATAGATGTGGAAGACCTTACCAAGCACAAGATGGACAGCGAGGAGATGCACGTTGACCAGAAAGCCTGTGATATCATCAACAATGCAAAGGCAGAAGGACGTAAGGTGGTAGCTGTAGGAACAACCGTACAAAGAGTCTTAGAGTCTGCTGTCAGCGCAGACGGAAAACTGAAGGAATATGACGGATGGACCAACAAGTTCATCTTCCCTCCCTACGACTTCACACTGGCAGATGCCATGATTGCCAACTTCTATCCTCCCTATAGCACACTGCTCATGCTTACCTGCGCTTATGGTGGATACGACCTGGTAATGATGGCTTACAAGGAAGCCCTGAAGTTCAACGAGAACGATCCCGAGAACCGTTACCGCTTCGGCACCTATGGCGATGCCATGCTTATCCTACAAGATTAATGCATAAACTATACATAGGCTTAGGTTCCAACTTAGGCAATAAAGAAGAGATGCTCCACCGAGCCCTTGAGCTTATCAACAAGCACATCGGCTCGGTGAAGCGTACCTCATCGTTCATCGAGACAGAACCTTGGGGATTTCAAAGCGAAAATACCTTCCTGAATGCCGCCTGTCTGGTAGAGACCACACTTACGCCTATGCAATGCCTTAGGGAAACGCAAAAAATTGAGCGCCTCCTAGGCAGAACACAGAAAAGCAAGGATGGGGTGTATCACGACCGGCCCATTGATCTGGACCTGCTCATCTATGATGACGTAGAAATGAATACGCCAGAACTTACTCTCCCCCATCCTCACATGCACGAACGTGACTTCGTCATGATTCCTTTGAGGGAGATTATTGAACATTAAACAAAAAATGTTCAATGTTCAATGTTCAATGTTCAATGTTTTTTCGTATCTTTGCACCCGAAAACAAAATGTGGATAGATTTGGGCTGCTTGCAACCACAGTAAAAAATGCTAAAAAGAGAAACTTAAACGTGTTTCTCACGCATTTCTGCCCGATTTCTCTCCCCATACATTATTAATTATATATATAATTGTATTATGGGATACTTATTTACATCCGAATCAGTTTCTGAAGGCCATCCTGATAAAGTGGCCGACCAAATCAGCGATGCCGTACTGGACAAGTTGCTGGCTTTCGACCCCAATTCGAAGGTTGCATGCGAAACACTTGTCACCACAGGACAGGTAGTTATGGCTGGTGAAATAAAAACAGAGGCATACGTTGACCTACAGCGTATCGCCCGCGAAGTAATCAACCGCATTGGCTACACCAAGAGCGAATACATGTTCGAAGGCAACAGTTGTGGTGTCTTGAGTGCTATCCATGAGCAGAGTGCCGACATCAACAGAGGCGTAGAACGCTCCAATCCTGAAAATCAGGGTGCAGGCGACCAAGGTATGATGTTTGGATATGCTACCAACGAGACAGATAACTACATGCCCTTAAGTTTGGATTTGGCTCACCGTCTGCTAATGGAATTGGCTGTCATCCGCAGAGAAGGAAAGGTAATGACCTACCTTCGCCCAGATGCCAAGAGCCAAGTAACCATAGAATACAGCGACGAGGGTATTCCTCAGCGCATAGACACGATTGTTATCAGTACTCAGCATGATGAGTTTGATACCGATGAGGCTATGCAGCAGCGTATAGCCAAAGATGTAAAGGAGATTCTGATTCCTCGTGTATTGGCAAGTATTAAGAACGAGAATATCCGCAATCTCTTTAACAGCCAGATTACTTACCACGTAAACCCAACGGGTAAGTTTGTTATTGGTGGTCCTCATGGAGATACTGGTCTGACCGGTAGAAAAATCATCGTTGACACTTATGGCGGAAAGGGTGCTCACGGAGGTGGCGCCTTCAGCGGGAAAGACCCATCTAAGGTGGACCGCTCAGCAGCTTACGCAGCCCGTCATATCGCCAAGAACATGGTGGCAGCAGGTGTGGCAGACGAGATGCTGGTACAGATAAGCTACGCCATTGGTGTTGCAGAACCCGTAAGCATCTACGTTGATACCTACGGACGCAGCAAGGTACCTTTCACCGACGGAGAGATTGCACAGAAGATAAAGGAGCTGTTCGACCTCAGGCCCTACGCTATAGAGCAACGTCTGAAGCTTCGCAACCCCATCTACGAAGAGACAGCAGCCTATGGACACATGGGACGTGAGCCAAAGATTGTCACCAAGCGCTACGAATCTCTGTACCGCGAAACCAAGGAGGTAACCGTGGAACTCTTCACATGGGAGAAGTTGGACTACGTACAGAAAATACAAGAAGCCTTCGGGATATGTCAGAAATAAAACGCATCTGTATCTATTGTTCCAGCAGCACCAAGATTGACGACTGCTATTTTCGCGATGCCAGAAAGCTGGGTCAACTGATGGCCGCCAAGGGCATAGCCGTAATAAACGGTGCAGGAAAAATGGGATTGATGCAAGCCTCTACCGACGGATGTCTGGAGGCTGGAGGAGAGGCTATAGGCATCATCCCCTCCTTCATGATAAAGGAAGGTTGGTGCCATCAGGGAATGACGCAGATTATAGAAACCCCTGACATGCATATCCGCCAACAGAAGATGGCAGAGATGAGCGATGCTGCTATCATCCTGCCTGGCGGTTGCGGCACCCTTGCCGAACTGATGGAACTCATCACTTGGAAGCAGCTGGGTCTTTACCTGAAGCCCATTGTCATCTTGAATACCAACGGATACTACAATCCGCTCATACAGACACTTCTGCAAGCCGTTGAGCAGAACTTTATGAGACAGCAACATTCTGCCATCTGGCAAGTTGCGAGCACACCGGAAGAAGCGCTGAAGCTGGTTTTGGAAACACCCCTTTGGGATACTAGCATACGAAGATTTGCCGCTATATGACAGAGTTTCTGTGTGATACCATAAGCACCGATACCATCGCATCGGATTCCATCCCCTTGGCAGAAACGCCACAACCTTTTTATGAGGATATGGGATTCTTCCAAGGGAATCCACTCATGCACCCCGAGGTTAAAGTTGGCCAAACCGGATTTGAAGGTATCCCAAGAGCGTACCAACTATGGCGCGACAACTGGGTTGTCTTATTTGTCCTTGTTTGCTTTGTCCTTTTGGCATTGATACAGAAAAGGATCAGACGACAGATTGTCCCGCAAGCCAAAGAATTCTTCTTCCCCTCCAAGAACACCACCCGAAAGGAGAAACGCGAGGGAAACTACGAGCAACTGATACCCTTGCTTATGGCATTGATTCTAAGCGTTATGGGCGGTTTGGGGGTATTTATGTACACACAAAGACAGCTGCATCTCTTCTTAGGGCAGATTTCACCTTACACCCTTATTGGAATATATATAGGAATTTGGGTATTGTATTTTATTCTCAAAAGTCTTCTCTCAAATTTTATTAATTGGATTTTTTTTGACAAAACAAAAAGAGAAGCGTGGCGAAAATCCTATTTTTTCCTTTTTATTATTGAATCTTTTTTCTTTTTTGCGGTCATAATTTCCACAATATATCTTAATCTTTCGCCTGCCATTCCGTTATGGATTATCCTTTCTATAGGGCTTGTAATCAAAATATTGCTTCTTTACAAAACTTTTCTAATCTTTTTTCCTAAATTCTATGGCACTTTGCATTTAATTGTGTACTTTTGCACACTCGAAATCATGCCATTATTGGCAGTTTTCAAAGTGCTGATTAGAGTGACAGACGAACTGGTAGTAAAATTCTAAGACAATTATGATAAAGAAGATATTGGTATCACAGCCCAAACCCTCTTCAGAAAAGTCTCCTTATTACGACATTGCAGAGCGTATGAATGTGGAGATTGTTTTCCGTCCTTTTATTAAGGTACAAGGCATTACGCCGAAGGAGTTCCGTGCTCAGAAAATCTCCATCTTAGAACACACGGCAGTTGTATTTACCTCAAGACATGCCATTGACCATTTCTTTACCTTATGTAAGGAGATGCGCGTTGTCATTCCAGAGGATATGAAGTATTTCTGTATCACGGAAACCGTGGCACTCTACATTCAGAAATATGTACAGTATCGCAAGCGCAAGATATTCTTTGGTGAGACAGGAAAGATTGACGATCTGGTTCCATTGATGGCAAAGCACAAGAACGAGAAGTATTTCATCCCCATCAGCGATGTTCACACGAGCCAGTTTGGTGAGATGCTTGACGCCAAGAAACTTGTACACTCAGAGGGTATCATGTATCGCACGGTAAGCAACGACTTCCAGGAAGGCGAGCCCTTTGACTATGACTTGCTCATCTTCTTCAGCCCCAGCGGTATTCAAGCCCTGCTGAAGAACTTCCCCAATTTCAAGCAAGACAAGATTTCCATCGGAACATTCGGCCCTGCCACAGCAAAGGCAGTTCTGGATGCCGGCCTTCGTCTTGACTTCGGAGCTCCCTCACCAGAATACCCAAGCATCACCTCTGCCATTGCTGCATACGTGAAGAAGGTTAATGGAATCGATTAACGAACGTTTTACGCTATCCAAAGAAGAGCGCCTTTGCAGCAAAAAAGCCTTAGAAGAACTCTTTGAAGGAAGCAACAATTCAATACAGGCCTACCCCATAAGGGCAGTGTTCCAGCAAACAGAAGAGACAGGAATCCGCATTATGGTTTCTGTCTCTAAACGCTTTTTTAAGCGTGCTGTGAAACGCAACAGGGTAAAGCGCCAGTTACGCGAGGCTTATCGCCTGAACAAGCATATTCTCAAGCCTGCAAGCGGAGGCGTAAACATCGCTTTTCTCTGGAACAGCAATGACCTGCTACCTACCGCGAAGATAATGGAGAAAATGCAGAACCTGTTAAACAAAATCAATGAATCCGTTTCAGATACTTCGACCACTGTCTGAACTTGTGGGCAGTATGCTGATTCTTCCTATACGGTTTTATCAGAAATGCATCTCCCCCCTTACCCCGCCATCGTGTAGGTTTACACCAACTTGCAGCCAATACGCCATAGAAGCTATACGTAAACACGGCCCCATAAAAGGGATGTATCTGGCTATACGAAGAATCCTCAGATGTCACCCGTGGGGCGGATCCGGATATGACCCAGTACCATGACAATACCCTACACCAACTTTCATACGCATCACCCAGTCTTTGAAAACGAGCTCTCGTTAGGCTGCGAGGAACATGGCATGGATCGCCGTTGGGAGACGCCTTTATCTGAACAGGAAGCCTCCTTCCGCCAACATGTCATGGAAAGCGAGCACAAGGGAAAACCTTTGGTGATTCATTGCGTAAGGACGTTGGAGGAAATTCTACGTGTACGCAAGGAGATGCGCCCCCAGCAACCCTGGATTATGCACGGCTTCAGGGGAAAGCCCCAGCAGCTACAGTCACTCCTTTCTTCCGGCATATACGTATCCTTCGGTTTACATTACAACCAGGAGAGCCTCATGCAGTGTCCCTTAGAGATGATGTTTCTGGAAACGGACGATGAAGCAGCCCCTATAGAACCGCTATATAAAGAGGTGGCACAGCTGAAGGGAATCAGCGTAGAAGACCTAAAATTGGAAATGTGGGAAAACGCAAATAAGTTATTTCCGCATTTGGCCAAAAACAGATAATTTTATAACTTTGCCGAAAATTAATCTAAAACAAGCAGATAGAATTATGGAATTCAACAAGATTACGGCTGCTGAGGCAGCTGCCCTTATCCAAAACGGACAAACAATCGGTCTGAGTGGTTTTACTCCTGCAGGTGTTCCCAAGTGTACTCCCGCAGAGATTGCCAAGAAGGCAGAAGCTGAACACGCTGCCGGCCGTCCCTTTAAAATCAGCATCTTTACAGGAGCCAGCACAGGTCAGAGTTGCGATGGTGCATTAGCTAACGCACAGGCTATCGATTTTCGTGCGCCTTACACCACAAACCCTGATTTCCGCAAGCATGTAAACCTCAACGAACTTCATTATTCCGACCTCAACCTTTCTAACATGGCTACCCAGATTCGCCAGGGTTACTTGGGCGATGTAGATTGGGCTATCATTGAGGCTTGTGCCATAGAGAAGGTGAGCAACAAGTGCCACATCTATCTGACTGCTGCAGGCGGTATCAGTCCCACCGTTTGTCGTTTGGCCAAGAATGGTATCATCATCGAGTTGAATGCCTTCCACAGCCCCGACAGTAAGGGAATCCATGACGTTTACGAGATTGAGGACCATCCCTACCGTAAGCCCATCAATATCTGCAAGGCCAGCGACCGTATTGGTAAACCATACGTAGAGGTGGATGCCGACCGCATTATCGGCGTTATAGAGTGCGATGTACCCGATGAGGCTCGTGCTTTCAAGGATCCAGATCCTATCACCACCCAGATTGGTCAGAACGTAGCCGACTTCCTGTTGCACAACTTGAAGACAGGCCTCATCCCCAAGAGCTTCCTCAACCTGCAGAGTGGTGTAGGTAGCGGTGCCAATGCCGTATTAGGTGCTCTGGGTCAGTGCCCTGAGGTGCCCGACTTCCATATCTATACCGAGGTACTGCAGGATGCTCCCGTTGGTCTGATGAAGCAAGGTCGTGTACTGAGTGCTTCTGCTTGCTCTCTGACCGTTACCAATGAGTGCTTGAAGGATATCTATGCCAATATGGACTTCTTCAAGGATAAGCTCGTGCTGCGTCCATCAGAAATCAGCAACAGCCCCGAGGTCATCTCACGCATTGGCGTTTGTGCCCTGAATACAGCCATCGAGTGCGACCTCTACGGTCATGTCAACTCCACCAAGATTTGTGGTACTAAGATGATGAACGGTATCGGCGGTTCTGCTGACTTCACCACATCAGCATACCTCTCTATCTTCACTTGTGGCTCTACTACCAAGGGCGGTGCTATCTCCAGCATCGTTCCCTTCGCCAGTCATATCGACCACACCAACCACTTCATCGATGCAGTCATCACAGAGTATGGTGTAGCCGACCTGCGTCACAAGAGTGATATGCAGAAGGCCGAAGAGCTGATTAAGGTGGCTCACCCTGACTATCGCCCTATGCTTCAGGACTATCTGAACTATGCAGCCAAGAAGGGCGGTCACACTCATCACGAGTTGTCTGCTGCCTTCGCTATGCACGACACCTTCCTCCGCAAGGGCGACATGCGTCTGACCGACTTGGCAGAATACATTAAGTAAGATAAAAGAGGATATCAAAATAAGACTTCACTCCTAAGATAAAGTGAACCCCGAAAGTTGGATAGAAACACTTTCGGGGTTCATTTTACAAACGATAGAGCCATAATTTGCATACCGAGTATTTAAGAGGCAAACGAAAATTAATCAGCTTACAAAATAAATTATTTAAGTTGATTACTGTCCAAAATCAAGTTGATTTTTGCACAAAAACAAGCTAAAAAGGATTCTGCCTCCAAACCCATCGAATTCTGCGTGCAAACTATCGGGATTCAACCTTCATAAATTTTACACCATTCTTCCCTATTCTTTCTGAAAACAAATATACAATAATACGTATCATGTACTGAAGTGAACCCAGAAAGTTGGACACAACTTAAAGGTTCACAATGAAACGGAAATACAGTTTAGAAGAAAAACTGGCGTTTATTAGTTTGGTCGAGCAGGGGCAATCAGCTCGTTCCGTGTCAGACAGATTTCATTTAGGTCGCCATATTCTATTTGAGTGGTTAGCAGCCTATAAGGATATTGGTATTGATGGTCTTAAAACTAGAGAGAAAAGACCAAGAAGGCTCTCATACGAAGAAAAATGCAGAATTATTCGTGAGTATCAGGAAAGTGAATTAACTTTGTACCAGCTTTCGGCAAAATATAAGGTGTCAAGCTCACAGTTAGGCAATTGGGTTAGGCTAGCCGAGAATGAAGGTTTTGAGGCCCTGATCCCTAAAAAACAAGGACGTCAAAAGACAGGTATGAAAAGAATGAAACGACTCCCAAGAGAAGAATGCGAGAAGGAGAATGAGCGCCTTCGCAAGGAGAACGAACGCTTAAGGCTGGAGATTCTTCTGCTAAAAAAAGTGAGAGCCTTAGTCGAGGAAAGAGAAGCCCAAAACAGAGCGATTGGGCGCAAGCCATCGAA
>JAIKYE010000046.1 GCA_024683455.1 Bacteroidaceae bacterium | reverse complement strand
CTTAGGTTTCCTCAGCAGCAACAGCAAGAAAGGAAACTCTCTGGTTGACAGCATGAAGAAGAAGGTGGACAAACTCCGCGACGAGCTCTCTCTCCTAGCCCAGAAGATCAAGGCTGTTGATGAGCAGATAGCCAACGAAGGAAAGTAAGATTATACTTTTATATAGAATAAGAGAGGCATGGGTTCATGCCTCTCTTATTTATTTTATGGCGTCAAGATATTTCCTATTACTCCTCATAAAGCGTATTAAGGGTAAAATTTGCGACCCTTAAGGGCCGCAAAAATTTCTATTAATAGTAGCACTTTTTTCTATTAATACCTCACAAATCACCAATTCCTGTCGTTTTTTGTTTGTAAATATTTTTCCATACACAAATTCCCTAATCCCTAATCTCTACTCCCTAATCTTTTTTTCCGCCACGTTAGGCGGAAAAAATTCCCTAACTAGGGAACAAGTTTTTCTTAGTTAAACAAAAAAGGCGACCATTATAAGTCGCCTTCGTGCTTGTCAAAAATCTTCCCATTTTCTCTTTTTGCAGCAATACTTCTTTTTCGCAAAATGGCCGAGATATACATCGATTGGCGTTCAGCCTCGATTGTTGTCGGACAGAAAGGGTATGAGGTTTAACTCTCAAACCTCATGTAAACCTCATGCAAACCTCATGTAAACCTCATACTTAAACTCACCCATTTGTTTTCGGCAAAGGTCTATTGTCTAATAATCGATTATCGGTTAAGGTTAGCGTTAACGTTATCGTTTTATAATGTCTAAAATGCAAAAAACGTGCTTATTTGGGACAAATATTCGTGAATATGAAAATAATTTATTACTTTTGCGAGCTTTTTCAGAGATAACCATTCAAAGAAGAGCACACGAGAACGAAATATCTTTTATTTATTAACCAACAAAACTAACTGTTATGAGTAAAGAACTACTTATTAACGGAGAGGCTATGAACGCTTCTCTGGAAGGAATACTCGCTGTTGAGGAGTTCCTTGTTTCGAACTATCTGTTTCGCAGAAACGTGCTGAACGGCAAGATTGAGTTTGCCACCAAGAAGGATGAGAGTCAGACATCCGACTATCGTACGCTGACCCAGGAAGCCCTGAACAGCATCATCCTGAGGGCCAAACGTCTGGAGATTGCTGAGGGTAATCCCAAGACGGACATTGTGGAGCACATCCATTCTGAGGAAGTGCCCAACTACAACCCCATCGAGGAGTTCCTGAACGGTCTTCCTGCTTGGGACGGACAGAATCATGTGGCTGAGCTGTTCAGCCGTTTGCCAGGAGTCAGCTCGGAGCAATTGTCTTTCCTTTCTGTCTGGCTCAGATCCACAGTGGCCCATTGGTTGCAGATGGATACCCTTCACGGAAACGAATGTGTACCCACGCTGATTGGCTCGCAAGGCTGTGGTAAGACGACCTTCCTGCGCAGGATGCTTCCCCAGCATCTGCGCCAGTACTATCTGGATCATCTGAACCTAAGCAACAAGTTTGACAAGGAGATGGCTCTTACCAATAACCTCTTGGTGAACCTTGATGAATTGGATGCTATCCGCCCCAGCCAGCATGCTGCCCTGAAACAGACACTCTCCAAGAGTAAGGTAAATGGCCGCCCCATCTTCGGATGTGCGCAGGAAGACAGGCCCCGGTTTGCCTCTTTCGTGGCGACCACCAACAATCCTCATCCGCTGACGGATGCCACAGGTAGCAGACGCTATATCTGCATCCAGATTCCCCAAGGCCAGTATATAGATAATGTAGGGGAAATCAACTACGAGCAGCTATATGCTCAGGTGCTGTATGAATTGCGAGAGCAGAAGGCACCCTACTGGTTCAACAACGAGGAGGTGGCCAGAATTCAGGAACTGAACATCGAATTTGCAGAGAAAAAGGATCTAGCGGATATGATTTCAGTTTGCTTTCGTAAGCCTAAAGAAGGTGACAATGCAAAGACCATCAGCGGAAGGCAGATGCTTGAGATGATTCAAGGTGAATATCCCAGTTTGAAGATTGACCATAGCGCAAGAATCCATTTAGGACATGCCATGAAGGAATTGGGATATGAACATACTGATCGTTGTCGAGTTGCTTATTACAAGGTGGTTCCCCTGAAGGTTGCATGAGGTTTTTATGAGGTTTCCATGAGGTTTGTATGAGGTTTGGAGAAAAACCTCATACACCCAGAAACCGATAACCATCGGTATTTTTTGCCAATCGATGTATATCTCCGCTTGTTTTGCGTAATTCAACAATATAATTCTTTATACTCAATCCCTGGAAATTGTTTACTTTTGCGCCATGACAACTCAAATCAGGGTTAAGACTTCATCTGTCAACTTTCCGCAGGGTTCAGGAATGACAGTCAACATAAAAAAGTTTTAACGTTTAACAGAGTCTACTAATTTCAGGGGTAAGCAATAAGGTAGTCAACCTAAATCAGGAAACTACACTTTTTATATAATTCGATAACTATTGGCAATGGTCACGGCCTCTTGAACTTTCTTAACTGCAAGTTTCTTTAATATGCGTGTTATATTAGCTTTTACAGCAGATATGCTTACATTATGGTAATCTGCAATCTCCTCATTGTTCATCCCCATCTCAGAAGATTTCAATATACGCTTCTCCGTTTCTGTAAGAATCGTTGAGAAATCTGCCTGCTCATATTTCTTCATTCCAGTATTGTACGAGAAGCACTTCCCAGATTCCGTAATAATAGTGCTTTCTATATGTTTACGAATAGATGGAGTGATGGTAAAAAGCCCTATCCTAATAATTCCTTTGGTGTCAACAACCAACGGTGTAAATTTCTGACTGACATAAAACTCCTTGCCCCTAATTACGATAGGAAAATCTGTTATGCAGACATGTGTTTTGTATTCTTCGGGTGCCATATTATGTCTAAGGTGGAGACTACTTTGTTTGAGTTGAAGGAGAAACTCCAGTATTTCCTCAGGAATATATGTCCAATACGGATTGGGGCAATCTCTTAACTTGTCCTTGGGGGTTGCTCTGTCCAGATATATTAACTTCGGAGTTCTATAGAGCACTTGATGATTATCAAAGTCTACTATCAAGCTGCTAGTATTGCTCAGAGCAGCAGCAGAACTTACCCCCCCCACCAGGGTATTAATATTACAAGAAGTGGTTATGTTTTCTCTACATGAAGAGTTGTTAGAAAGAAGATTATGTACATTCATTGTGCAAACCAGAATTATGCGTTCAATTTTTATTGCAAAGTTAATTATTCAGAAGAAAATTCCTTAGTTTCTATGCGTTAAAATTCGATAAAAAACACCTGAATGTGTACTTAAGTACATGTTCTGAAGTATATATTTTCAGAAACCATCATTAAAATTCAAAAAAAACATTTTGAAGCAATATGTATAAACTTTTACCTTAGCAATTAAATAAAATAGAATGATACGATTCTGTGGATAATGACTATTTAATAAAAATTGTATATAATACAATAAACAAGGAAGATGTTGTTGGCATAATGCTATCAGGTAGTTATGCGGAAAATAAACAGAATAAAAACTCTGATGTGGATTTGGTTGTTATATCTAAACTTGCCAACCGTCAGACAACGACAAAATTCCAAAAGAATAAGGAATTATATCATCTTATAGTATTCCCGATAAATAAGGTGTTCGAACTAATATGCGATGATTTCATAAAAGAAGAGTTCGTGTTCTTTTCTGTTTTTAAGAAAGGTCATATCTTGTTAGATCAAGAGGGTATACTCCAATCAATAAAAGAACTATTAAATGGTATTGAGCCTTCTTTGTCCGAAAGAACTTTAATGAATAAGGTGCACGACATATCTGAGGATCTAATATATTTAGGTGAGAATGAGAATGCGTTAGGAGTCACCTTAAATGTTCATATTCTTACGCAACAAATACTCGTGGGACTATTAGCACCTCAATGCAGATTTTTAGACAAAATAATGAGATCTCATCCTAGTCAATATCAATTTCTTAATGAGGCTTTACATGATTTCCTTATTTCACATGACGTGGACAAATACACAAACAATATAAAGAGTGTACTTAATAGTATTTGCGAGCTACATTGTAATTATTCATCCTCGGACACCTTACTTGAAAAATCTCCAGATAATGATTCTATGATTTTCGTTCCAGACGAAAGAATCTATGAAGAGACTGTAAAGAATATATTATGCAGCCTGAATAATAATATACCTGGAATTCAAGTTTATGCATTTTATGTTGGTAATTGCAATATATATGCTAGAGGAACTTACATTGCTATCATTGGGGACAAATACAAGAGAAATTGCTTGTTAAGCAATATAAATAATCTCCTTGCGAAGGATGTGTTCCATATTATGCCTAAAATCATTTTCCCATACAATACCATTTTTTTTCATCTAAATATCTTTGGCGATAAACAGTATCGCGATGAAATAAACGGATTATTTATAGAATGTTTTAATCTCATGCTCGAATCAGATTGTGCTAATAGAGGGGTAGAACTGGGTTATATCATGTGCTTTTCTCTTTTTCGAATTCTTGGTCAGCAATTAGATGTCTTTATGCATACTATTATCATGCTATATCTGCCTGATGCAATTAATATCAACGGTCGAGCATCTCATGCCATGCTAGCAGGAAGACATAATAATATTATGCCCATCCTTGATGGGGTTTATGCAAAATCAAAAAATGAAATGCACCTTTTTATAGAAAAGGTGTTTAAATCAGAGATTATTGATACGAAAGAAATCACCAGAATGTGTCATAGCATTGTACATGTTTCAGCAAACAGTAAAAAAATGCCATACAATGCTGCTCTTTTCAAAGTGAACTCTCACAGCATTATTTATAACATTTTCAATCATGTATTATCTGTTTTTTCGTTGGATAGTTATCAGAAATTGATCATTTGTTATAACTGCTCGAAATTTTTATCTTAATGTCATTATTTAAACCCAAATTCCCGTCAGTACGCCAACTAGAGAGCAAGGACTGTGGTCCTGCTTGTCTACAAATAATATGCAAATATTACAAATCTTTTTATGATATGGAATATCTACGAGAGATATGTGGTATAAAAAAAGAGGGCATATCGGTTTATGACTTTATTAAAGCGTCCGAGAAAGTTAAACTCAGAAGCCAAGCATACAGACTTTCGTATTGGAAGTTTAGAAACGAAGTACCTTTGCCTTGCGTTGTTCATTGGAAAAATCATCATTTTATTGTTGTATATAAAATTACAAGTAAGAAAATCTTTGTTTCAGACCCACAGTGTGGTCTTTGCAAATACTCAATAAAAGAATTTGCGGAAGGTTGGCTAACTTACAAGTTTGATGATGGTAACAAGATAAAGAAAAGGGGCGTTTGTATCATCTCTGAACCAACAGGCGATTTTTTCACGAGAGTTTCGGTGCCAAGGCAGCAACAATCCGTCTTAGATGTTCTGAAATTTATCTGGGACTACACTAAATCATCAATTAGTTCTATTACAAAGATATTTCTTCTTTTATTGGTGATAACAGCTTTGAATTTGTTGTTCCCAATCATTACGCAAAATATTATAGATATAGGTATTCCTTCAAAGGATTATGACTTTATCACCATAATGCTAATAGCAAGTCTCGCGCTTACCGTTAGTAAGTCCATGAGTTCTTGGCTTCAACAATTATTTACGACTCATTTCTCCGTTCGGACCAAACTCTCCATGCAATCAGATTTTATCACTAAGATGTTCAGGCTTCCGTTAAGTTTTTTTGAGACTCGCTTGATGGGTGATATCATGCAACGAAACAATGACTATGACCGCTTGGAGTCATTCATAATGAGTAGCGGTTTTAACTTTATTCTATCTGTATTACAACTTATCGTATTTGCCATAATACTATTTTATTACAACACTTTGATTTTATGGACTTTCTTGATTGGGAGCGCAATATATTGTGGCTGGGTGCTGTTCTTTTGGAATATTAGAAAAAAGATAGACATTAGGTATTTTACTTTTCTTGCCCAAAATCAAAGTCAGTGGATAGAAATGCTTTCCAATATGGGCGACATAAAAAGTTTCAATTATGGTATTTTTAAACGCTGGCAGTGGGAAAAAGTACAGATTAAATTATTTAAGACCAGAATTAAACTACTAAATGTTGATCAGTTGCAGAATTTCGGTTCATCCCTAATTAATTCATCTAAAGATCTGATTCTAATCTATTTAGCTGCAATTTCCGTTACTGGGGGAGAAATGTCTATGGGTATGCTAATAGCTGTGCAGTACATAATAGGTCAATTGTCAACTCCTATGGAAGGAGTCATTCAGTTTATTGTATCAGTTCAATTGGCTAATATCAGTTATGCACGTATACAGGAAATCATCAGCAAACCCGCTGAATATAATAGTGTAGGAAATTTCAAGGCGGAACTCATTGATTACTCTGCTCCTCTAATCCTTAAGAATATCTTTTTTAAATATAGTGCCAATGATGATTATGTTTTGCAAAACATATCATGCATTATCCCTAAGGGTAAAATGATTGCAATAGTTGGAGACAGCGGTTGTGGGAAGTCCACTATAATTAAATTACTTTCCGGATTATATGCACCTAATTCTGGCAGTATATTGATAGGAAACACAAAACTCACTTCTATCCCCATAGAGGAGTGGAGAAATAAGATCGGTTTGCTTTCCCAAGATAGTGGGTTACTTAATGAAACAATTTTAGATAATATTGTATTCGGTCGAGAATATAGTGCAGAACGTTTGCAACAAGTCGTGGATATAGCTAACATAAAATCTGACATTGAAAGAAGGCCTATGGGATACGAGACAAGGATTCAAGAAAACGGGAAAGGCGTGAGTGAGGGTCAGAAACAAAGGATTCTTTTTGCAAGAGCTATATATAATAATCCCGACTATCTGTTTCTGGATGAGCTTACCAGTTCTCTAGATTCAAACTGTGAACTTTCAATCATTGAGGCTATTAA
This sequence comes from Bacteroidaceae bacterium, assembly GCA_024683455.1. GTDB lineage: Bacteria > Bacteroidota > Bacteroidia > Bacteroidales > Bacteroidaceae > Physcousia. Next base: position 49,705 of record JAIKYE010000046.1, on the reverse strand, counting down.
AAATCTCCCATATCATCCAACGACAATCCTTGTTGCGCATCGATTGTCATCTGTAAAACGTTCAGATTTAACAATTGTTTTCAAAAATGGAAGTATCGCAGAGGTGGGTACGCATAATACATTATACAAGAAGAAAGGCGTGTATTACGAACTATTCAAGAACCAAGAAGTCACTATCAATGAAAATAGTTTTGTTTCATTAGTTGATGCTGAAAATGAATAAACAAACAGAACATACAGAAGAGTTTTATGATGTAGCCCAAAGAATGCCTGATCGGTATACATCATATATTGTATATGGACTAGTTGTATTTGTGTTGACTATCTTTGTTTTAGGATTTATAATTGAAATCCCAGAAAGAGTTTATGCGGAGGCAAAAGTTATCTCAACCAATCCTCCTATAACGCTTAATGCCCAGACAAATGGCAAAATACATATTATTGAGAAAAAATCCGCGCTAAAATGTTATAAGGGACAATATCTGGCAGTAATTGAAAATCCCGCAGATTATAAAGACGTTTTGGCTCTAAAGCATTGGATTAGTAATGCCAAAATATGGGAAAGGGGGGCAAATATAGAAGAGTTGCTTCGAAGTACATATCTATTGGGAGACATTGAAACTGATTTTTTTGCATTTAAGGTGGCGTTTATTAAATATCACCAATTATTAGAAGGCCATAATGATTATGAACACACTTTATCTTTGATTAACAAACAGATTGATGCAAACATGAAATCTATAACTAATCGCGAGGAACTGTTAAACTCCTATAATAACGAAAGAGAGATACGAGAGTTTTATACAAAATCCGATTCCATTCTATATGATAACGAAATCATTACTAAAGATGAGTTTGATAGATCGAACATTCAATATTTGGAAGCAAGGAATAAGATTCTCACTTTAGAACAGGAGATAAACCTGACTCATAGTTCGACCGTTCAGAATTTGATTAAGAGAAACCAAATTATAGATGGAATTAACAACGCCATGGAAGAAGCCAGAGTTTCTCTGAACGATGCCTTCCATAGATTAGTCATACAAATTAAGAACTGGGAAAAAGCATATGTCTTTATTGCTCCTGATGAATGTATAGCAGAGTATGCCAGCATTATTTCCGAAGGATCCTTCGTAACATTAGGTGAACCTATATATAATATCATTTATAAGAATAATTCATATTATGCAGTTGCATTTTTATCCTCAGAAGGATCTGGGGATGTATCCATTGGTAACCCTGTAAATTTGGACATGATGTTATACCCTTATCAGGAGTATGGATCATTGCAAGGTTTTGTCAAAAGTATATCAATGAATACGGTTGACAAAGGGTATCTTATATATATTGATATGCCTAACGGCCTAAAAAGTGACAATAACCATATGCTCTCCTTCGCAGAATCAATGTATGGTCAGGCTGAAATAATAACAGCCAAGAAGAAACTCATTCTTTTGCTTTTTAATAAACTTAAGGCAATCACATCGTCAAGTAAAAAAGGGGGAAATGTCACTAGAGAAAAAGAAGATTCTCAGAGAAATGAAGTCGCACCAAATATAGGAAATGTAAAATTATAACTAAATGAAGAAAATCAGCCAGGAGATAGACATCTGCTTAAAAAAATCATTCTTTCTTCAGCAGTCATTGTTTCTTAAGCAGAACAAAGAAAATAAGGAAATGACGTTGGTTGGAGTAAACGACAATAATGTTCGCATGAGAAGAAAACAATGGGAAGAAGAGGGATATATAATTTGTTTATATGAACTAAATCTTGAGACATGTATGTCTTTAATTCTGTCTCGGGATATTCTTGTTCCCTCCTTGTTTACATCTACATTATGCCTGAAGGATGATTTAGATATAAGCCGTGATATTTTTCAATCACTAGAGCCAATTTTGTTACATAATGATTTAGAAAAGGCCCCTCAAATATCATATGCTTGGGATAGCAGCGAAAAAAAAGTGAAGTTAAATGACAATAAATTCTCTATTAGGTTTTATAATATTTCGAGCGACCTGAACTTTATTTTTAATGTACTAATACCAATTCAAAGTCATGCAAAAAATTTCCTCGATAAAGCAGTAACAGATCTCCAGTTCTATAATACTACGTATAGAAAGGATGCCGTTTTTTCTTTGTATTTTAACAATGTCAAGGAAAGTAGAGATGCTTTGATAGCAATGCAAAAATTGCTATATAGCCATTCAACTGAATTATTATGTCAAAACATAAGAATTCCATATTATGAGATCAACTATACTCCCGATTTTTTTAGTCATCAGGTGCAGATGGACATAATAGAAATGATCTCTGATTTTCAGAGTATTGTCCTTTCGGGAACATCAGAATCAACATCCTCTGATAAAATTATTACAGAAATGATATATGTATATATCCTAAATGGCAAGATATTATATCACGACTTCCCTGATTTCACTCTTACGAACAACAAAATATACCAAAAATATTCTTGGATATCCATGTCTGACAATGTCAGATATCTTATTAGTCATAGAATTATGGGAGTTCTGGGTAACAAGATTGCAAAGGAATATCATTCTTTGTGTCTAGAAAATGCTTCAATGCTTTTTTCTAATTATACCGATATGATTTCTGAATGGGATTCGTTTGAGAATTGTAAAACGGATTATCTTAATTATATCAACAAGCTTGAGAAACTCAAGATAATTTGTAAGAAAAATGATCATCGTGATTTACTCTTTGAAGAAATTACAAAACATTTGTTTCATTCTTTTGATATTTCCGCCTTTTATTTATCATACATTCCTTATTGTGTAAAGTTTATAAGCAATGAAATTTAACATCGAAACATTAAACGAATACGTAGATAAGACTATAGTCTGTGTTGAGAAACATCCTAATGCCAATCTATACATCTATGGATATTTTCAAGATAATGACAAACCACGCATCTGGGATGATATATCCATACATTGTCGCGGAATGATTGTGGATGGCGATGGCAATATCGTAGAACATCCCTTTAAAAAGTTTTGGACATTTAAACAGTATTTAAATAAAAACATGATATTGCTAAACGATAATCAGATTATGAGGATGCCGCAAGGCAAATTCAGAATCTTGGAGAAAGTTGACGGAACCATGTGTACCTTATACTGGCTTAATGACAAACCCTATCTTGCCACTCAGCGCTCATTTACGAATCCCAAGGCATTGGAAGCAACTAAAATTTTATACGAAAAACATTTAAAGGATATCCGCAAATTAGATAAAAGATACACGTATATTTTTGAAGCGGTTTATCCGGAATCAAATGTCTTAATTGATTATGGAGACACTCGCGACTTGTACTTGATTGGGATGATTGACAAACAAACATGCAAGCCGATGGAACTTCCAGATATTGGATTCATGAAAGCATATGATTATACATCTCAATATGGTCATATCACTAATCTAAACGATTTGGCTTCTCTTAATCTTCCAAATCAAGAGGGTTTTGTGTTGTATTTCGAAAATGGAGAAATGATCAAATTAAAATTCCCATGGTATCAAGAGGTACATTCACAACTTGATTCTATAATTGCTTGTGAAAAAAAGATCTACTGTAAACAGCATGAACTGAGAAATAAAATGGGTATAAAAGAACGTATCGTATCCAATTTCGATGTTTGGTGTGAAATGTCCTCTGGTGACCATAATCTTCTTTCATTAAGAAATAGTATTCCAAGCTATTTCTATTTGATGGGATTTGAAAGTTGGCTAAGAAAAGTCAAGAATGACATCCTGTCTAACCACGATGTAAATGAAATAAGAGATTGGGGGGCGCTTAAACCAAAAACGAAAGAGGTCTTTGATATCGAATACAGGTTCAAGCATCCGCACATATACGAATCAATAGTAATTGATTGGAAGAATCGCTATCTAAAATAATAGAAGATGAAACATGTTTCCGCAGGGCTTGTTGTTCTTTGCAAGAATATGATATTGCTGGTTAAGCAATCGGGAGACCATGATGGATGCCATTTATCAATACCCAAAGGGCTTATAAATCTACACGAGTCGCCTTTTGATGCAGCAATTAGAGAAACCTATGAAGAAACTGGCATAAGAATTCCATCTCATCTTATTGAGCCCCCCCCCTATTTAATGAATGTGAATTTGCCAGGATTTCAAAGACGTATCATATATTTTGTAGCCAGAATTGAGAAAATGCCCGATATTAGTCCAATTGATACTAAAGAAATTGCATGGGCAGGTTTCCTTGAATATGAAGAGGCAGAAAGATTTCTTCAACTTTCGCAGTTGTCTGTATTACTTCACATTTACCCTTCCAGACTTCCTGCAAGAGCAATAAACTGGTTGTGTTATAATAACTATGTAACAAAAGAAAAACATCATGATAAAGATATTTATATCTATAACTATACATCACGATGCAAAAAGGCACAGTTGTGGGATGAAATCACTTTATGGTGCCGTGGACTAATTACTGATAACAGAAATAATATTAAATATCGCCCATTAAAGAAATTCTTTGAGGAATACCAAATGTTTGAACATTTCTTTCCTGAAGCAGAATGCAAATTTCGAATTTACGAAAAAAAAGATGGTGCCCTTGGTATATTATATTGGATTGAAGACGCTCCATTTATTGCCACCAGGGGATCATTTAACACTCTTCAAGCATTAAATGGTACAAGGATTTTATACACGAAACATGCCGATGTTATTGGCAAAATGAACAAGAGCTACACCTATTTTTTTGAAATAATTTATCCAAAGGACAAACATGTCGTAGACTATGGAAGTACAGAGGATCTTTTTCTGATTGGAGCATACGACAACATCAAACAGAAAAATATTTTGCCAGAAGAGATATTGGGCCTTTCTTTCCCCAAAGTAAGTAGCTATTCAGATCTCAACGATTGGAATGCGCTTTATTCTATTGACAAAAAAAATGAAGAAGGATATGTGGCATATTTTGAAGATGGAACCAGAATTAAAATAAAGTTTGCAAGCTATAAAAAAAAATATGAATTATTGTATGTGTAAATTCAAACTTACCATCCTAGTTTTACTCTTTTTTAAGATTGGATTATGCGCACAAGGAGAAAACTATACATTAGAAAAAGTGTTGAATCTTGTCTCAGACACATATGCTTTCAAGTTATTAAAGAAGGATTCATTAATATATAACATGAAACATAAGATTTTTGCTCATAGTATTATACCCAATATCGTTCTAAATGGGAAACTTCCTAGTTATGACAAGTCAATAAGTCTTGTTTCACAGTACGACGGAAGCTATGAATACAGAAGCAGAACCTATGCTACATCTTCACTGAGTCTTGATGTGAGCCAATTGATACCATTCACAGGAGGGACGCTTAAATATTCTATGGGACTGAGTCGTTTAGATAATTTTACTAACAATTTTAACACTCATACCTACTACCTTAATTTGGGAAAACTATCTTATAGCCAAAGTCTGTTTAGCTACAATCCGTATAAATGGGCAAAACGACAAGATGTACAAGAAAAGAAAGTTGAAGGAATTACACTTATTCAGGAGCAAGAAAAAATTAAATACGATGTCGTTAATGCTTTTTTCGATTTATTAATTCAACAACAAAGCTATGAGGTTGCCAGAGACAATCTAAAACTATCAAGATATATTTTTATTAAAGCTGGGCACATGTTAAAAGATGGAAGAATATCCGAATCAGACTATCGAGACACAGAGATTGAATACATTCGTGATAGCATTTACAACAATAATGTGGAAATAGACGCTGCACGCAAAAAATTCAGTGAATTGTTACGTCTTCCAGAAGAAGACACACCTTATGTGGAATTTGTTGATAGTTGTCGGTCATTTCATCAACTCTATTTTAATATGAATGATGTTGTTGCTAACTGCATGAAGTATAATTATGACGAGCTTCACACACTTAAAGAAATGCAACAGACGATAGAAGTAAAAAAAACAAAAGCGAATAAGGCTCCAAGTTTCATGCTTGAAATGGGCGGAGGATACAACACCCAGTTTCAGAATTTCTGTGAAACTTTCAAGGATAGAATATCAAGTAGCAACATCGCTCTTACTATTTCAGTTCCCATTTATGACGGGAATATAGCAAACTATAAACATAAAATAGCACAATTAGAACTAGAAAAATTATATGAGCAAAACCAACTAGATAAGTCTTCTGCTCGACATAGCATATCGAGAGATTTGTTAAACGTAAATGTTATGATAGAATCAATAAATGCATACAGGCATACTCTTAAATTGCTGATAAAGCAGATGTCAAACATGAAGACACGTGTTGATTTGGGGAGAATAAACGTAGAACAATATATAAGAATTAAATCACAGTACAGCCAAACATATCTAAGTTACTTATCTCTAATTAAATCGTATTACACATATGTATACAAATATCGTTATTACGCACTATATGACATAGAACAGAATATCGTATTATATCACGAATGAGAGTCTCTCACAATAGCTATTATTTATTTACTAACAAAAAAATCATTTAACAATGAAAACATTAGAAATTCTAAAGTTGTCCATTCCTGCATTGGACAGCAAGGAGTGTAAGGCCATTATGGGTGGGGATGGTTATTATAACGACGGCATCCCCACAGATTTACCAGAACTGATTGTTACACCAGACGACGACTCTGGTTTCGACCCAGGGTTTGATCCAGATGTGGATAACAGAGATGATAATAATCTGGATGACCACGATTCTAATCATGATGACAATGAAGGAAATCAGGATAATACAGCATTTCCTTTTTCTCTCGAAGACATCATTAACACATTGAATGGGACGGCTCAACAATTATACGAATATAGAAAGCTTAGCGGGAAGGTAAGTATTTTCTTTACAAGTAAAGGCAATACTAATGGACGAACAAATGCTAAAGAAGGAAAGATATATTTAACTTACGACCCTGCCTATCCTGGGGAACCATGGTATTACAGAGCATCTCTTAATCATGAATTGGGACACTTGGATCAATATGATTTAGGCCTCATGGATAAATTTGATTTGCAAGCTCCACTTGAGTTTCAATCCTGCAGTCTGGACTTCATCTCAGGAAATGATGAGAACTCAGATTTCTTAGGAGATTCTATGAAAGATTTTACGGATTGGTTGAGTTCTATAGAAGATGAAAATGGAATTGACCTAAACAAGTTTGAAGAAGGCATTGGAGACTGGTATGATGACTTCGTTGATAGATGGGCAGGCATAAAAGAATCATACTCCGATGACCCAGATTATAAGTATCAAAATGATATAGATGACATGAACTGGGAAGATATGTTTGATTTCTATGGAATACAATATCATAGATAATCTGTAACGTTGTTTCTCATAATCTCCGCATGCAATCATTATACGATTGTTATTGCGGAGATTATAATATAATTTTTTTTTCGAGAGAGCATACAATATATATTTAGATTGAAACGTTATAATTATATGAAGAATCCAAGACTAAAATTAATTTTTTTGGGCCTCATAATGATCAATCTTTCCAGCCTTGCACAGCCGGAATACACTGCGGTCAAAAATAATTTTTGCGCAAATGCAGAGTCGCATTCAAGGGACTTGCAGAAGAAAGATGATTTGTCTTTTTTGCTAACTCCGCTAACAGAGTTAAAGCTGAATAACAAATATATCTTATCGGATTTTAGACGGTATTGGACATTAAAAGTAAGAGATAGTTCTTGTTTACGTCTGTATGTACGCAAGAAAAAACAAGATCGCCCAGATGAGGAATATTTCGACAAGGAGTATCATCGTTATTTAAAATGCAAGAAAAATAATATGCCTTATATTACCAATAAGGAACAAGTGGCATTTACAGATCCATTTAGTAAGATATCCCTGACCGGAACTAAAATGAGTATTTGGCAGGCATATCTGTTGGAAAAATCTTCGATTCTTTTTGGAATGAGAAACGATGCAAATTATAATCAAACGTACCTAATAACATCTGTAGAGGATGTGGACTCAATTATTTCTCTTATAAAGAAATCGTGGGAAGACGACCTTTTTTCGGAGAATTTTAATCCCAATTTCGTAGATGCAAAGGGAGAAAGGTATAAGAGACATGTTGCCGAGACCTTTGCAGTAGTTGACTCTCTACAAAACCTAAAATTCAAAAAATTGGAGCCCGTATTTACTTTCGATGCAGATTCTGTTACAATCGAGCACTATGCTTTTGCAGAATTCCATGGCCTGGGTAAATCTAAAATGACATTGTTTTTTGCGAATCGTCATCACCATCACATAAAAAAAGTAGTTGAAAGAAAATTCAGCTATATATCCAAATATAGTCGTCAGATATGGTATTAGGCGATTTTGTTATTTTAATGTAACCAATAATAGTATACTCCAAATTATTATTTATGATTCATAAAAGATGTACAATCCAATACATGTTTCTTTTTCTTGGCATGTATTTATATTCGTCAAGTTTTTGTGCTCAGACCAGTTTTAAATTATCAAAAGAGAAGGGCTTTTATTATTTTGATGCGACTGTAAATGGACACGAGAATATAAGATTGCTTGCTGAATCCGGAATCCCCGGAATCCTAATCTCGGAATCAGAATTTGAAAGACTTTTTAATGAATGTCAGTTTGAAAAGATTGATTCTGCGCCAGCTGAGATTGTGAATCAATTAGGTACAACCCAGGTTAAACAACTTCTGAAAGGTAAGATACGTATTGGCGATTTAAGCTACAGAGGAAGTATCTGGGTAGTTGGTAAACATAAAATACTAAGTGAAACAGATATAGCAATTCCTATTCATCGTCTGAAAAATGAGAAGGATTCTACGGCATACGTTATTCAGCTGGATTTCAAGAAGAATATGCTGGATATGGTAAGGGAGAGTTCTATAGATAAATCTAAAATGAAATCATTCAAGATTGTAGGATACTATCCCAAACCGATATTCGAATCAGAATTGTTCGTGTCAGACAAGTTTGGCCATTATGGTCGCTTATCGGGTAAGTTTATCCTCGACTTAGGCAACCCTATGCCGTTATATCTTTTTTACAAAAATCCTGAGGTAAAGAAATTCTTGTCAGAGAAAGAATTCAAGATTATTTATGCCGATGACAAAAAAGGGAATATAATAACTGCCAGCATTTATTGTCTAGATGCAAACAACTATAAAATCGGAGAAAAAAAGGTGTTAAATATCCCTATTGCCATAACCACCGCTTTTAATATTACAGAGTATCTGGGTTTTGTCGGACCTTCAATGTTCCGAGGCCGTGTTCTTATAGACGAAAAGAATGACTTAATATATTACGAATAACTGGAAATATTTCTTCATCACATGAAAAGAATGTTGTAATTTTGTGATGAAAATGAATTTAGGTATAAAATGCACACAAAGGAAATGAAGAAACTATTTAATGCGCGAATGTTTGCACTTGTTAAGTCTGGGATGATAACCTGTATGGCGTTGATGATGACGCTTATCTGTCACTCTCAAAACATAAATCCCGCAATCCAATTAAAGGATGGTAATGTCGTGGATAACTCTCATGCGTTCCTTGATGGAGAAACGCCCACGTTTAGTTTGCAGAATGGCACGAGTGCCAATGTGCAATGGGTGCTTTGCCTTGTAGGCAATAAAGGAGAGAAATTACCTGCAGCAGAATCCTCTACGAGCGAAAGCAGTTTTTCCTTTACTATTACTCCTGATTTATTTCCTCGTAAATCTTTTTTAAAACATATGGAGTTCCCAAATGATTCTAACGTCTATATCTGTGCTTCTATTGAATTATACAAGGATGGAACGTTAATTGACGAAATGCCCCTCTTACTGAATGTGCTGCCTTCGCGGCCAAAGGTTACAGAAGGATCTCTTGTTGGCGCTTTTGATTATGAAGCATGGGGGTATTATCCATTGAGTCATCTTACATTATCATTCACATCTAACAGAATGGAAAATTGTATATTTGTTTACTTCACTGTAGGATGGGACGGCGTAAAGTATGTTCCTGATTGGGCTGTAGTGAGAGAACGCATGAATGTGCAAAGAAAGAGCAATAATAATTATCAACTAGAATATGATGGATTAGACTGTGACAATTTTTTCTCTATCATAGCTGGGAATAAGTATGGTAGCGTTAATGGCGACACAATTTGCACGAATGATTATATTACAGATAGTGATGTTCTCGATTTTCTTGTAGATGCTATCGACGACATTTCAGGTGATGAATGCGAGATAGTTATACATAATAATCTGATATCCGTGGAAGGCTGCAATAGCAATGATATTGTGATGGAAATTTATTCATCGGATGGGAAGTTGGTGCGCAAGAATATCGCAGAGAAAAAGATTGATATTAATTGCCTGCCTAATGCAGCATATATTGTAAAGATTAACTATAAAAACAAATTACTAACAAAAAAAATCATTAAGTTATGAACAAATTTGCATGAAATACCTGAGCTAAACTCACAAAAACGTTTGAGTTTACTCGATTAAACGAATGAGCTTACTCGATTGATTGATCGAGTAAGCTCATGGTTTTTGAGGGGGTATCTGGCTCTCGCCTCTATCCTATCAAAAAAGTACCTTTTTGCCCCCGATAATATTCACGCCTTTCTGCGTTCTGGTCATACTCTGACCCGACAGGCCATAAACCAACTGAGAGTCCTGGGCAGAAAGCCTGGAGCCGTTAGATGAAGGTTGAGTCATGTTTATGCCCGTAGCGTCTTCTTTGACGGTGACAGTATTGGTACTTTGGGCAAGATTCTCCAAGGGAGACTCATCGCTGAGAGGTACATATATCTCGAGGCTGGACTTCAGCATCTTGCCATTGCAGTGAGCCGTTATCTCGTCTGGTGTCATAGCGGAGCGCCAGAAAACAAGTTCAGATGCTTCTCGTTCTGAGCCGCCAAGCTCCACTTCCTTGATTTCTCCCAGTCGAACATTAAGCTCCCCGGCACTTGTACGGTCGAGATAGAGAAGGGTACGCTTCTGTGCATAGTAGCTGGTAAGCGTGATATCATGCCAGTTGGTATCTGTTATGGCACGTGTGCTGGTAAGGGTCTCACCCGTGGGCGTGGCAAGTACCACCTTTCCCTCGGCATCCACACTTACTGTGGCATAACCACCTGAACAACGAACACGCAGCACCTGACCCTCGCCTCCCTTTACGCGAGCTGTGACAGTAAAGGGATGCGTAGTTCCCTCGGGCGTAAAGTGTATGGACTTACCAGCATACAGTTTCATACTGTTGGTTGTATTACGCTTGGGCATAGGCTTGCCAGCCTTGAGTGCATCAAAGAGGGAAGGGACCATAGAACAGAAGAATTCATAATGTCCCTCTGTATTCTGATGATAGGTATCGGACACATAACCATCTGCCCATGTACCATCGCCCTTATCTATCGCTCCCAGACAGTTGAAAGAGGGCACGTCCCACTCATGAATAAGCAGGTTCAGCTTCTTTACGTAACTGTAGTCGCTGGCATTGTAGTCGCCACGGGTATAGTTGTTCATCACCACAGGTATCTTTCCGTCAGCACGTACCTTCTTGATGAGCTTAAGCATATTGTCGCGCCACTGGGTATAGATAGCGTTTTGATCGCTGGCACCATGAATACCCTCGTTGCCCAAAGAAAGGCCAAAGATAACATATCGACCAAAATCACGAATAAGATCGTCATATCGGTTCAACAGATTATTGGTGGTATTGCCGCCTATAGATACATTCGAGGTATAGAAGCGGGTGTCAGACAAGCCTTTCTGATATCGTTGGATCAGATGTTGGCCGTAGAGATAGCGGTAGCCCTTATAATCGGTTGCCCCCTGTCCGTTGGCCACGCTGGAGCCAAAGACAGAGATGCGGTTTTCGTCGATAGGTGCCGAGATATCATAAACGCCGTTTGTCATATCCACGGTAATGGTATAGGTTCCTGCATTCTGATAAATATCTTCTGTATCCTGTCCGTTTGCAGGCATACCCAAGGCATAGCGCGATGAAGCACCCTTCAGTCGTTTTATAGCCAGCTCGTCGGAATTGTTCAGGGCGAAATACATGGTCTTATCCACCCACTGCTGTGATGACGTTTCCTTGAGTGTTACCTCAGATTCCCAAACGCCTCCTGCCTTATAGGCTATCTGGGGATTCCCTGCCCCCATATTACCTCTCACATTCATGGTTACAGGCAATATGTCAATGGTCTTTGTACCTGCATCGAGCGTTATACGAGCCACACAATCGTTTTCGGCAGTGCCATCGAGCGTCACCTCTCCATCAGCAGTTATTCCTGTCAGGAGGAAAGTTCCTTTCGTCAGCTTAGCGTATGCCTGGTAACGGTTGGAACCAACAGGCTTAAACTTTGCCTCCTCGGCATTTCCTGAGAGGGTAAGTTCTGTAAACTCCCAAGGATCTTCGGGACGGGTTCCACCCGTGTATTCCTCTATCTTCATGGCACTGATGTGTGCCATACCCGTCACACGCTGGAAGTTGACAACAATCTCACCATTGCGATTGGGATAGATATAATCTGTAACAAGGATATTGCGAACATTTCCGTTATTACCTTCACCTCCCACACTATTACCAGAGGTAACCTGACCACCGCTCCACGTACGCTGGCCCTCTATGGTGTACTGCGTGATACGATTGTCGCTATGGTTTCGGGTACCATATATGTACAGCTTGTAACAGTTATCTTTATTCAGTTTCGCGAACTTAAAGGGACGAAGGTCGCCATTGTCTATGAACATATAGTCCTCCGTAGCCGTTTGGATAGCAAGGTCACCCAACATCTCCTCCGACGGACTGTTGTTTCCACCTGCATTGATACCATTGGTATATTGGGTGCAGGTTGTGACAATACGGTATTTGGATGCCGTACTACCAGCCGAATTCTTCAGAGCTAATGTCTTGGCGGAGATAGCGTTGCTCGTGCTGACGCCAGATGAGAGGTTGGTCCAATAATTCCCATTCTTGTCTTTGGAGCTAGTCTGATGACCGCGTGTAGAGTTGCCGGTCTCGCCGAAATCGATATAAAACTTCTGTGCCAACTGAAGTTCCTGATTGGGACGATCCAAACCGGAAAGCTCCTCTATCTTCATACAATTCAGATAGACCATTACGCCCTTGGTCTTCTTGCAGATATTCAGGTCAATGTTTCCGTCACGGTCGGGGAATACTGGGTCAGAGACAAGTATCTTGTTGTTATTACCGTTATAGCCTCCATCACCTATTTTGGAGCCGCCCATCTGCATCTCGCCCGCCCAAACATTCTCGCCAGTGAAAGTGAACCAGGCTACACGTGCATCGTCCGAGGTGCGACTTCCAAAGCTATGGAAGCGATAGGCTTTCTCAGGATTCAAACCAGTAAAATGCAGCACTCCATAGTCCTGTGAGTTTTCCATAAAAATATAATCCTGCGTAGCCGACTGTATAGCAAGGTCGCCCAACAATGCTTTCTTGGGGGACTGAAGTCCGCCGTTACTATATCCGTTGGTAGAGAAGGTGGTTCCTATCTGCAATTTTATATCTGACGTTGCACCATCGGCGCTAACAAGGTCTATCTTGGTCAACGCATACGCTTTATCCGGCGCCCCTGTTCCCTTGCCATGCAGATTGTTCCACTGGTTGCCGTTGGAATCCTTATTGGTAAGGAATCCCTGATTGGCCACATTGTTCTGGCCGAAATCAATGTAAAAGACTCTTTCCTCTGTTTGCGCCACGATGGTGCTCATCAACAAGACGAGCACTGTCATCAGCGTTGTTGTTCTTTTTGTCATAATGGATATGGTTATTTTTTTAATGGTTTACTAATACTTAAACGAGCTGCCTCCGGCGAATTCACGCAGCAATGATGTTGGCGGAACCTCATCGGCAGGAACACTACGGAAATACATCAGGAACTTACGCAACCGGGTTGCCTCGGCATACTCAGGAGCACGTTCCGGAACCTGTTCGAGAATTGGCATTACCCTGTCTCTGATAACACCTAACTCATATAGCAAGGCACTATTGAAGGTGGCGTCTGCCAGCTCCTGATAAGGAAATATCCATTTCTCCTCACCGGCCTTTACGCTGGGAAGACGCTTAATGGTCTCTACTGCGGAATAACCACGATAACGGTAATCGCGCAAGATACGGCGCACCAGTCGGATATCTACCGTAGAGATGTGGTTATGGTCGTCCAACTGTATGGTAGTAAGAGCCGAAACATACATACGGTACTTCTTTTCCTCGGGAATCTGTTGGGTAAGAATGGGATTCAGAGCATGATTACCTTCCAGAATGATAACGTCTTCCGGTCCTATCTTCAGTTTACGTCCTTCAAATACACGTTTTCCTGTAGGGAAGTCATATCGTGGCAATTCCACCTCTTCACCACGCAAGATGGCATTCATCTGCTCGTTGAAGAGTTTGACATCTACGGCGCCGATACACTCGAAGTCGTACTCGCCATTCTCGTCCTTAGGTGTATCTACACGATTTACGAAATAATCATCCGTGCTCAAAGTATATGGACGCAACCCACATGCCATCATCAGGATGGCCAGTCGTTTTGCTGTTGTAGTCTTTCCGCTACTGCTGGGACCGGCAATAAGCACCAAACGGGATTTACGCTGAGCAATATCGTCTGCTATGTCCGAGAGTTTCTTGGCCTGAAGTGCCTCACTTACATTTATCAGGTCAGAGGCACGACCTGCTAAAATGGCTTTATTAAATTCGCCCACTGTACGAACCCGCAGGATGTTCTGCCATTGTTGGTGCTCACGTATCACACCCAACATTTTCTTTTGCTCTACATATTCCTCTAAAACTGAGGGATCCTTCTCGCTGGGGATGCGCAGGAGAAGTCCGTCGTAATAGGGTGTTAAGGCAAAGAGATGCAACATACCCGTGCGGGTCAGCAACGGACCATAGAAATAATTAATCGTATTCTCCAGCTTATAGTAGTAGGTGTATAGTTCATCCTGGCTCTCCAGAAGCTGTACCTTACTGGTCATGCCCCTTTTCTGGAACATCGTAATAGCATCTTCTATGGGGCATTGAATTCGATGAATAGGCATGTCGGCGTCAATGATCTCTTGCATTCGAGCACTGATACGTACAACATCCGTTTCCTGAACATCACGACCAATATGCAGCTCACAGTAGTAACCACGACTGACAGGAGCTCCGATTATCAACTGTCCTTCGGGGTAAAGGTCTTCGATTGCCTTTGCCAACACGAAAAACAATGTTCTGGTATAAGTACGCATACCGCTGGGATGATGCAGACTTAAGAAGCAAACATCCTTGTTGTTATAGAAGCGATAATTCATTCCCTGCGCCTTATTGTTGACATGGGCACATACGGGGCCATAGGACATCTCGAAGGCTGCCGTCTGAAACGCCTCAGAAAGCGTGCTTCCAAACGGAACTGTTATGGTCTCGCCAATATTCTTGCATCGGATGCGAACCATCCTGCTTTTTTGCTCTTCGCTTTCCCTATATGATGAACTGTTATCTGTCATGTATCTTTGCTGTAATCATTTCTTCATTCCGTTTCCAATCTCCTTCATCAGCTCGGTCATGCCCTCACTGGCGCCCTTCATGATATGACGGAAATTACGGGCAGCATTCCATTGTACAGGCTTGGGGTCTATCAGATAGATAGGTGTCGTTGGAGGCACGTATTGGGTAAGTCCGGCTGCCGGATAGACATTCAGGCTGGTGCCAATAATGATAAAAATGTCTGCCTGCATACATTCAGTGGCAGCACGCTCTATTTCAGGAACAGGCTCACCAAACCAAACGATGAACGGACGTAGCTGGCTGCCGTCCTCGGCACAATCTCCCATTTTGACGATAAGATGCTCCTTGTCCAACGTGCGGATGCAACGCGAATCGTTAGGATTTCTGCTGCTGGTAACCTTCATCAATTCTCCGTGCAGATGAATAACGTTGGTGCTACCTGCACGTTCATGAAGGTCATCAACATTCTGCGTAACCACCGTAACGTCAAATTGTTTCTCCAATTCAGCCACAAGCTTATGTCCGAGGTTTGGCTCCTTTTGTAAAATCTGTGTACGTAAGTTGTTGTAAAAATCAGTCACCAACTGGGGATCACGTGCCCAGCCTTCAGGTGTAGCCACATCTTCCACATTATACTGCTCCCACAATCCGTCACTGTCACGGAACGTGCTCACACCACTCTCAGCACTCATACCAGCACCTGTTAGCACAACAACTTTCATATTACCCTTGATTTTTATAATAATAATGTGCAAAAATAACAAAAAAAATGTAATGATTGACTTTAAGATAAATAAAATGTATTAATTTTGCGCCGCATAATAGTAATTGTATTCTAAGAATGAACAAAATTAGCTACGCTTTGGGCCTTGGTATTGGCCAACAGCTCAAGAGTATGAACATTGAGGATTTCAGCATTGAAGATTTCACAAAGAGCATCAGCGATGTGATGTCTGGCAAAGAGACAGCTATCAGCAGCAGAGAGGCTCAGGTAATGCTGAACGAGTATTTCCAGAACAAAGAGAAAGAACAGGCACAGACTGCCATTGCAGAAGGCAAGGTATATCTGGAGCAGAATGCTAAACGTGAAGGCGTAACACAGACCAAGAGCGGCCTGCAGTACGAGGTACTCACAGAAGGTACAGGTAAAAGTCCCAAGGCTACAGATACCGTACGCTGCCACTACGAGGGCCGTTTGTTAGACGGTACCGTATTCGACAGCAGCTACAAACGTGGTGAGCCCGCAGACTTCGGACTGAATCAGGTTATTCCCGGTTGGACCGAGGGCGTTCAGTTGATGAAGGAAGGTTCCAAGTTCCGTTTCCATATCCCATATCTGCTGGCTTATGGTGAGCGCGGCGCAGGAGCACAGATTCCTCCCTATAGCACGCTTATCTTTGACGTAGAACTGATTAAGGTGCTTTAATCATTGAAAATTGAAAATTGAAAGTAAAGGAATATAATTATAAAAAAACAAAAAAATGAAAAAGATTTCTATTATTGCAGCCGTTGTTTTGGCTGGCATTATGGCCTCTTGTGGTAATGGTACCCCTAAGGCTAATTTGAAAACTGACGTAGATACTTTGAGCTACGCATTCGGTCTGTCTCAGACTCAAGGCCTGAAAGACTACTTGGCTCAGCGCGAAGGTGTTGACACTACCTTTATCGATGAGTTCGTAAAAGGTTTGAACGACGGAGCCAATGCTGGTGACGACAAGAAGAAGAGCGCTTACTATGCAGGTCTGCGCATTGGTCAGATGATCAGCCAGCAGTGGGTTAAGGGTATCAACTACGAGCTCTTTGGCGAGGATAGCACTCAGACTATCAGCCTGAACAACCTTTTGGCAGGTTTTGTTGCCGGAACTCTTGGCAAGGGCGGTTTGATGTCTATCGACGAAGCTACTGCTACTCGCGAGAACCTGATGCAGAGCATCAAGGCTGCACAGACAGAGAAGAAGTATGGCGAGTACAAAGCAGAGTGCGAGGCATACATGAAGAAGATTGCCAAGAAGGCTGGCATTAAGAAATTGGACAACGGCGTTTACTATGAGGTTCTTACCGAGGGTACTGGCGACATTCCCGCTGATACTAGCCGTGTAAAGGTTAACTATGAGGGTAAGCTCATCAACGACACTATCTTTGACAGCAGCTACCAGCGTGGCGAACCTACAACCTTCCGTTGCAACCAGGTTATCCCCGGATGGACAGCAGCTCTTACTCACATGCCTGTAGGTTCTACATGGATGGTTTACATTCCTCAGGAGCAGGCTTATGCTGATCGCGATGCTGGTAAGATTAAGCCTTTCTCTTGCTTGATCTTCAAGATTGAGTTGGTAGGTATTGAGAAGTAAGTTGACGAGTTAATGAATTGACGAGTTAACAGAAGAAGAAAAGAAAAAACGATGAAAAAGATTTTTCTATTTTCTCTTTGCGCCCTTTTGGCTTTAGGCACTTCTGCCGCAAGCAAAAAGAAGGTAAACAAGAAGAAGGCAAAAGCACCCGTTGAGGTTGTTGACACAGTTTCTGTTGACACCTTCAGTTATCTGTTTGGTAAGGCCAATACCAATGGATTGACAAACTATCTGACACAGCGTATGGGTGTTGACGTAGCTTATCTTGAGGATTTTGTGAAAGGCTTCCAGCAGACAGAACTCACAGAAGCCGACAAGAAAGAGAAGGCTCGTCTGGCAGGTGTAGAGATTCGCTCTCAGGTAGAGAATCAGGTGATTGCACAGGCCAACAAGCAGATAAATGACAGTGTAGATGTCTTGAACAAAGCTCTTTTTGTTCAGGGCTTCCAGGATGGTATCACACAGTCTAACATGACCATCAGCATGGATAGCGTGCAGACTGTGGTTAGAAAGCAGATGGACTACTATCATAAGGTAAAAATGGAGAAGAAGTACGGTGCCAACCGTATTGCAGGCGAGGAGTTCCTGAAGAAGAACGCCAAGGCTGATAGCGTGCAAACTACTGCCAGCGGTCTGCAGTACAAGATTATTACCAAGGGTACCGGCGAGATTCCCCAAGCTACCGACAAGGTAAAAGTTCACTATGAGGGTCACCTTATTGACGGCACTGAGTTCGACAGCTCTTACAAGCGCAACCAGCCTGCTACATTCGCTGCCAATCAGGTTATCAAGGGATGGACTGAGGCACTTACCATGATGCCCGTAGGTAGCAGATGGATGCTTTACATTCCCCAGGAGTTAGCTTATGGAGACAGAGAGCAGGGTAAGATTACACCTTTCTCTACACTGATATTCACCGTGGAATTGTTGGAGATTGTGAAATAAAACATCATAAAACAAGCAAAAAGACACCAAAATCATCATTTGGTGTCTTTTTTTTGACTCTTTTCTTTCAACAATTGCATAAAAGTCGTACTTTTGCTATCAAAATATTACAATAAATAATAATGTATTATGGAAAAGATTGACAACCTGGACAAGAAAATTCTTGAGATTATCTCTAACAATGCCAGAATTCCCTTTAAAGACGTAGCCGCAGAATGTGGTGTCAGCAGAGCAGCCGTTCACCAACGTGTACAGCGCCTTATCGATATGGGCGTCATTGTTGGCTCCGGCTACCATGTAAATCCCTCCAGTTTAGGCTATAACACCTGTACGTATGTAGGTATCACACTGGAGAAGGGTTCCATGTACAAAGGGGTTGTTCAGGAATTCTTGAAGATTCCAGAGATTGTAGAGTGTCACTTTACAACAGGTCCCTACACTATGCTTATCAAGTTGTACGCTCGTGACAACGCTCACTTGATGGAGTTGTTGAACAACCGCCTTCAGGAAATCGCAGGCGTTGTTTCTACCGAGACCCTGATCTCCTTGAAACAAAGCATCAAGAAAGAGGTTCCCATTGGCTTGCAGCGTGAGGAGACAAGACCCATTTCATTAGACGAGGAGTAACCCAAGATGCAAACAGCACGCCCTATAATAGGCATTACTGGCAACTTTGGCGCCAAGGGATGCGAGTTGGCACAGGGATATTACGAATCAGTCTTACGGGCTGGCGGTATTCCTATGGTGCTTCCTCCCTACAATGATGCCGAAGCACTCTGCCAAACACTTGACAAGGTAGATGGCATCCTGCTCTCTGGAGGAGGTGACATCAACCCTCTCCTGTTGGGCGAAGAACCAATTCCCGGTCTGCACAGCATCTGCCCGCAGCGTGACGAGATGGAACTCCTGTTGGTTCGTGAAGCCTACAACCGCCAGATTCCCATGTTGGGTATCTGTCGAGGCATCCAGACCCTCGTTGCTGCGTTAGGTGGTACCCTTTACCAAGACCTCAACACACAGTATTCAGAGGCACCGCTTGTAAAACACGACCAAGACTTGGATCGTGCCTACGCTTCACATTCTGTCAAGCTGGAAGAAGGAAGTACACTTGCCCGCCTCTTCCCCGAGGCAAAAGAAAAGGGGCTACCCGTGAACTCCTTCCATCATCAGGCAGTACGTACCCCGGGCTCACTCTTACGCATAGCAGCAAAAGCTACAGATGGCGTGATAGAAGCCGTAGAGAGCAATGAGTTTAAGAGCATCATAGGTGTTCAGTGGCACCCTGAATGCTTTATCACAAGGGGTGACCGCTGTATGATGCCTATATTCAACTGGCTCATCTCTGAAGCCTCATCTTTTGCGGAAGCCAAGCGCGTTCACCGTAGAATCATTACCCTCGACAGCCACTGCGATACTCCCATGTTCTTCTCGGAAGGTTTCACGGCTGATATGTTTGCCCAGCGAACAGACAAGGTGCTGGTGGACCTGCCTAAGATGAGAGAAGGATTTCTGGATGCCTCTATAATGGTGGCATACCTAAAGCAAGGCGAACGTGACGAAGAATCACTCTTGGCAGCTACTGCAAAAGCCAATCGCATCCTAACCCAGATAGAGGAAATGGTGGCAGCCAACTGTACTGCCGTAGATATTGCCTATACACCTGCAGATATAGCCAGACTAAAGCATACAGGTAAAAAAGCTATTATGCTGGGAATAGAGAACGGATATGCCATAGGAAAAGACCTTAGTCAATTAGAGCACTTCGCCAAGCGCGGCATTGTCTATATGACGCTTTGCCATAATGGTGATAACGATATCTGTGACTCGGCAAAGGGAAATGCAGAACACGGAGGGCTGAGCCCGTTTGGAGAAAAGGTTGTTCAGGAGATGAACAGGCTGGGCATTATGGTGGATTTAAGCCATGCTGCAGAATCAAGTTTCTACGATGCCCTTGAGGTAAGCAAGAAACCCATCGTATGCAGTCATAGCAGTGCCCAAGCACTATGCAATCATCCGCGCAACCTGACAGATGAGCAGATGAAAGCCTTAGCTCAGAAAGGTGGTGTGGCACAAGTTACCATGTACAACGGATTCCTGCGTACCGACGGGAAGGCAACCATCCTTGATGCCGTAGAACATCTGAACCACATGGTAAATGTTATGGGCATTGAACATGTGGGAATAGGAACGGACTTTGACGGTGATGGCGGTGTACCTGGCATGGCTAACGCCTCTGAGGTAATTAACTTTACCCGTTGCCTTCTACAGGAACGCTATTCCGAGGAGCAAATTCAGATGATTTGGGGTGGGAACTTCCTACGCGTAATGGAACAAATAAAGAATATTTAAGCCAATATATAATCATGAAATATTTTCTGTTAGCCGTTCTGGCATGTTTACTTTCTGCCTGTGGCGGAAGTACCAATAGAAATCTTGGGGGACCGGATACCATCACCTTGGCATCCTGCCCAACTTTTAGCACAGATTCCTGTATGAAGTACATTCAGGAGCAGTGCGATTTTGGCCCTCGCGTAACGGGTTCCGAGGAATCGGCCCTATGCAAGCAGTACCTTATCAATCAGTTTAAGCGTCTGGGCGCCACAGTAGAGGAGCAGCCTTGCAACGTTACCTTATGGGATGGCTCAGAGCGAGCCGCTTGCAATATCATTGCGAGAATAAATCCAGATAATCTGGACCGAATCCTTTTCTGTGCTCACTGGGACAGTCGTCCTTGGGCAGATAATGATGAGGATGAGAAGAATCACAAAAAACCTGTTTTGGCAGCCAACGATGGTGCCAGCGGCGTAGCTATGATGATGGAGTTCTGTCGTCTCCTGCAACAGAATCCTGTTAAGGTGGGTATCGACTTTGTCTGCTTTGATGCCGAAGATATGGGAACGCCTCAGTGGGCTGAGACAGAAGAATCAACCTCCCACACCTGGTGCTTAGGTTCCAAATATTGGGCAGAGAAAGCACGTGAAGACGGCTATAATGCACGTTACGGAGTCTTACTGGATATGGTTGGCGGCAGAGGGAGCGTATTCCCTGCAGAAAAGGTGAGCCAGGAATATGCACAACCTATCGTAAGCCTGATATGGCGTTTAGCAAACCAGATAGGTTACGGACAGTTCTTCCCCTTGAACAAAGAAGGCAGCTATCTGATGGATGACCATGTAAACGTGAACCGCTATGCCCGCGTTCCCTGCATTGATATTGTGCCTTTCTTTACAGACGGTCCCAGTAATTTTGGACCGACCTGGCACACTGTCAACGATACGCCTGAGAATATAGACCCCAACGTGCTGGAGGCTGTAGGACAGACGCTTACACAACTTATTTATAACGAGGAACTATGACGATAAACGAGATACAAGACGAAATAATAGAGGAGTTTGCCGATTTTGATGATTGGATGGATCGCTACCAGCTGCTCATTGACTTAGGCAGCGAGCAACCTCCCTTGGATAACAAATACAAAACAGAACAGAACCTGATAGACGGTTGTCAGAGTCGT
The DNA here is from genome assembly GCA_024683455.1 of Bacteroidaceae bacterium. Classification (GTDB taxonomy): domain Bacteria; phylum Bacteroidota; class Bacteroidia; order Bacteroidales; family Bacteroidaceae; genus Physcousia. The sequence goes on along the minus strand of JAIKYE010000046.1, from coordinate 27,358 downwards.
GTATGGTTGCAGGCCGACATGCAAGACGGCCTACTCCACTTTCAGGCCGAGAGCGATGCACTTATAGTAAAAGGTATCGTAGCCCTTCTTATTCGTGTGCTGAGCGATCACACTCCACAGGAGATTTTAGACGCTGACCTTTACTTCATCGAGAAGATAGGTCTGCGCGAGCATCTTTCTCCCACACGCAGCAACGGTCTGTTGGCTATGCTTAAGCAGATGAAGCTTTACGCCTTGGCATTTAAGTCCCTTGAACATTGAAAATAGGAAACGTTAATCTTGGCGAACGCCCTGTCCTGCTGGCTCCCATGGAGGATGTCACAGACATCGGGTTCCGTCTGCTCTGTCGGCAGATGGGAGCTGCTATGGTCTATTCAGAGTTCGTCTCCAGCGATGCACTCATCCGCCTTGTCAATAAGAGCTTAGAGAAACTGCAGGTTTGCCCGGACGAAAGACCTGTAGCCATTCAGATATACGGACGCGATGTGGATTCTGTGCGTGAAGCTGCCAAGATTGTGGTTGAGCAGGCACATCCCGATGTGTTGGATCTGAATTTTGGTTGCCCCGTCAAGAAAGTGGCAGGCAAGGGAGCAGGAAGCGGCATGTTGCAGAATGTACCTTTGCTCTTAGATATCACACGTGCCGTAGTAGAGGCTGTCCCCAACACCCCTGTTACGGTAAAGACCCGATTGGCATGGGATGAGAAATCATTATACCTGCCATCAGGTACCCCATTTATTGTAGATTTGGCCGAACGGCTCCAAGACTGCGGAATCCAAGCGCTTACCTTACACGGCAGAACTCGTGCCCAGATGTACACAGGCGAAGCCGACTGGACACTTATTGGTGCAGTAAAGTCAAATCCCCGTATGCGCATACCTATCATAGGAAATGGGGACATCACCACCGCAGAGCGCGCTCAAGAATGCTTTGACCGTTACGGTGTTGATGCAGTAATGATAGGTAGGGCAACCTTCGGTCGTCCCTGGATATTCCATGAGATTTCTCACCCAGAGGCTCCGCTCTCCGTGGACGAGAAAATAGATATCCTCAAACAGCAGGTTCTCACCTCCGTAGAACGCATAGACGAGTACAGGGGCATCCTGCATATTCGTCGGCACCTGGCAGCGACACCTATCTTCAAGGGCATTCCCAATTTCCGCGAAACTCGCATACGTATGCTTAGAGCAGAGACCGTGGAAGAGCTTTTTGCCATTATTGAAGACATCAGAAAACTTCTTAAAGAAGCATAAAAGGTTATGAAAAAAAGATTGTTTATTGTATCCGTTCTGGCGCTCACGACAATGAGCTTCGTGCTGGACTCACCCATTTCAGAAGAGCAGGGCATGGTAGTTGTCAATACCACAACCCTTTGTCCCGATGTAAAAGGTTACGCAGATGCAGTACCCGTTAAAATATACATCAAAGGTGGTAAGATAGAGAAAATTAAGCCTTTGCATAATGCCGAGACACCTAAATTCTGGGCATTGATAAAGAAGGAGATGTTGCCCAAATGGGAAGGCATGGATGTCAAGAAGGCAGCCAAAACCAAGGTTGATGCCGTTACTGGTGCCACCTTCTCCAGCAAAGCTCTCCTCAAGAACGTTCAGACTGGCTGCGATTACTACTTGAAAAGTGAAAAGTGAAAGAGTGAAAAATCCTGAATCCTGAATTTTGAAATAAAAATATATGACCTACGATTTCTCTGAGATTGTTCCCCGCCTTGGTACTGATTGCATGAAGTACGACAAGGTTGACTGGTGTTGCGGCCACAAGGATGTCATCCCCATGTGGGTAGCCGACATGGACTTCCGCACCCCACCCTTTGTATTGGAAGCCATGCAGAAACGCATGCAGCAAGGCATTCTGGGCTATACCTGCAGTCACGATACCTATTGGAACAACATCTGCCGCTGGAACAAAGAGCAGTTTGGTATGGACGTAAAGCGCGAGGAAGTCACCTACATTCCCGGTGTGGTCTGTGGTATCTACCTATGCGTACAATGCTTTACCAACGAGGGCGATAAGATTCTTATCCAAGAGCCCGTTTACCATCCCTTCCGCATTGTTCCAGAACATAGTGGCAGAGAGATTGTCTTCAACTCATTGGTACGTACTAAAGACAGCTTCACAATGGACATGGACAGTCTGCGCCATGATATAAAAGGCTGCCGTATGATGATTCTTTGTAACCCACACAACCCCGCCGGCATCTGCTGGACACGTGAACAATTACAGGAGGTGGCTCATATCTGTGCGGAAGAAGGCGTCTTGGTGGTAAGTGATGAGATTCATTGCGACATGCTTCTGGGCGGCAGGAAACATGTTCCCTTTGCCAGTGTAAGCGAAGAGGCCCGCCTTAACAGCATAACCCTTCAGGCACCCAGTAAGACCTTTAACATGCCCGGCATAGTGGTTTCGCAAGCCATTGTATATGAGCCCAAGAAACGTCGTAAGTTCTTTACTTATATCGAGGGAAACGATTTCGATCTGGGAAACATCTTTGCCTACGATTGTGCTGCGGCCTGTTACAGCCCACAGGGCTTGGAGTGGAAGACGCAGATGTTGGAGTATGTTCAAGGCAACGTAGATTTGCTCTGTGAACGCCTGGCAAAGGAATGTCCGCAGATTGTGCCCATCCGTCCACAAGCCAGTTACCTTGTCTTTTTGGATTGCAGAGGCTTAGGTTTCGGAACACAAGAGGAACTGGATGAATTCTTTGCCGCAAAAGCCAAAATTGCACTCAACTCAGGTGCCATGTTTGGCCCGGGCGGACAGGGATATATGCGCATGAATGTAGGTTGTCCCCGTTCTGTGGTCAATCAGGCAATAGACCAGATTGTAGAAGCTGCCAAATCAGTTTAGGAGAAAAAAAACTTGAATTTGTTTTGCTCCGCATAAGACTTTTCTTATATTTGCATCCGAATGACATCTTTAGTTTAACTAATTAACTGATTAAAAAAAGCAATGAAAAAGTTATTTTTTGTAGTAATGGCTTTTGCTGCCATTTCGTTTGCATCTTGCTGCAACAAGTGTGAAAAGAACGAGGGTTGTACTTGCGACACTTGCAAATGCGAGCCCTGTGAGTGTGGTCAAAAGGACACCTGTGCTACCGAAGCTTGTGAGAAAGAGTGCTAGAAGGCTTGTGAAAAGGAATGCGACAAGGCTTGCGAGGCTGCTGCAGAAGAAGAGAAGAGTCTGGAGCAGACTGTAAAGGACGCTGCCAACGAGGTTGCCGGCGCTGCTAAGGAAAAGGCTAAGGCTACAGCTAACGAGGCTGTTGAGGCAGGTAAGGCTGAAGCAAACAAGGCTATAGACAAGAGCGCAGAGGAAGCTAAAAAGAAATTAGGTCTTTAATCTCTATTTCCAATTATACCTTAGAGGGCATGTTATTATACGTGCCCTCTTTTTTTTCGCCAGAAAAATAAAGTCCGCACGCAACGGACTCAGAACCTGTTTCATACATTCCACCATATTCTTCGCCTTAAAATTTGTCAACACCAAAATTATGTCGTAACTTTGCCCCATTATGTCTTAATATAGAGGCAAAAGAGAAATTATGAAGCATATCCAATACAAGACACAAGGCACTTGCTCGCAGCTGATAGACGTAACAGCCGACGATAATGATATCATCCAGCAGGTTTATTTTCTGGGTGGATGTAATGGTAATTTGCAGGGCATTTGCCAGTTGGTAAAAGGAAAGAAGATTGACGAAGTGATAGAGCTCCTTGATGGCATACGCTGCGGTACGAAAGGTACATCCTGTCCTGACCAGCTTTGCAGAGCACTCGAACAGTTGAAATAAAGAATTGAATTTACATATACGGTATGGAACAAGCATTATTTATCTATAACACGCTGAGCAGACAGAAGGAACTCTTCCGTCCGCTTACCCCCGGCAGAGTGGGTATGTACGTGTGCGGACCTACGGTTTATGGCGATGCACACTTGGGTCACGCTCGTCCTGCCATCACATTTGATATTCTTTTCCGTTACCTGCAGCACATCGGCTACAAGGTGCGTTACGTGCGAAACATTACGGACGTAGGTCACTTGGAGCATGATGCCGACGAGGGCGAGGATAAGATTGCCAAGAAGGCACGTTTGGAACAACTGGAGCCTATGGAAGTGGCTCAGTACTATACAAACCGTTTCCATGATGCCATGACAGCGCTGAACTGTCTGCCTCCCAGCATTGAGCCACATGCTACAGGCCATATTATGGAGCAGCAGGAGTTGGTGGAACAGATTCTGAAGAACGGCTATGCCTACGAGAGTAATGGAAGCGTCTATTTCGATGTTGAGAAGTACAACAAGGATCACAAGTACGGCATACTCTCTGGTCGCGACCTGGAGAATATCAAGGATGCCAGTCGTGAGTTGGCTGGTGTAGGTGAGAAAAAGAATCAGGCCGACTTTGCCCTGTGGAAGGCTGCCCAGCCCGAACATATCATGCGTTGGAAGAGCCAGTGGAGCGACGGTTTCCCAGGTTGGCACTGCGAGTGCACGGCTATGGGCCGCAAATACTTAGGCAACCACTTTGATATTCACGGTGGCGGCATGGACCTCATTTTCCCTCATCACGAATGTGAGATTGCACAGGCTGTAGCCAGTCAGGGCGATCAGATGGTACACTACTGGATGCACAACAATATGATTACCATCGATGGAAAGAAGATGGGCAAGTCGTACAACAACTTCATTACCCTGCCACAGTTCTTCGACGGCAGTCATCCGCTGTTACAGCAGGCTTATAGCCCCATGACCATCCGTTTCTTTATTTTGCAGGCTCACTACCGCAGTACGGTGGACTTCGGAAACGAGGCTTTGCAGGCTTCCGAGAAAGGCTTTGTCCGTTTGATGGAAGGCTACAAGAACCTGAAACGCCTTCAGGAAGGTCAGAAGGTGAAAGGTATGCCTTGGATTGAGCAGCAGTATGTGGATGAGTTGCGCGAGAAGCTTTATGAGGCAATGAACGATGACCTGAACACGCCCATCGTTATCAGTAACCTGTTCGATGCTTGCCGTGTTATCAATACTCTTATCGACAAGAAAGCCAGCATCAAGCCCGAGGTAGCAGAGGCACTGCTGCAACTCTTCAGCACCTTCACCTTCGACATCTTAGGTCTGAAGGAAGATACGGGCAACAGCAACAAAGCTCGCGAAGATGCCTTCGGTGCCGTTGTGAATATGCTCTTGGAGCAGCGCCAGCAGGCTAAGGCCGAAAAGAACTGGGCACTAAGCGATAAGATTCGCGATGACCTGGCAGCTTTAGGCTTCGAGGTAAAAGATACCAAGGACGGCTTCAGTTGGAGCCTGAATAAATAACAAGAAAAAAGCCTCTCACATTTCCTGAGAGGCTTTTTTCTTTCTATACTTTATTATTAACTGCGCTTTGCTCGATGGGCAAACACGTTTTGTAATTCTCGATATACTTTTCGAAGCCAGCCACATCCTCTGGCGTTGGACTAACAGAAACACCCGTGTTTCCTGCAAAGACAACATCCTCGAGGTAATCAGCCAAATTCTTACCCTTATTATTAATAAGGTATCCAGCCAACAGAGCTATACCCCAGGCACCACCCTCGCCTGCAGTCTCCATGACAGAGATAGGCGAATTAAGAGCAGCAGCCAACATATGCTGCCCCACACCAGGCGTCTTAAAGTAACCTCCATGACCTGTGATGCGGTCCACCTTTATCTTCTCTTCCTTGAAAAGAATGTCGTTACCTATCTTCAGCACACCAATGGCTCCGTAGAGTTGGGCACGCATAAAGTTTGCCAGATTGAACTTGTCGGTAGCAGAGCGAACGAACATAGGACGACCTTCACCAAGACCAGTTACAGGCTCTCCACTGACATAGTTGTAGGACATCAGGCCACCGCAGTCGGCATCACCTTCAAGTGCTTTATTAAAGAGTTTGCCATAGAGTTCATTCATATCTATGGGTACACCTAGCATCTGCTGATACTCCTTAAAGAGCCCCACCCAAGCATTGATATCGCTGGTACAGTTGTTGCAATGCACCATAGCTACCAGCGAACCGTCTGGCGTAGTAACAAGGTCGATAGCCTCGTAGGGCTTGCTCAATGGTTTCTCCAATACAATCATAGAGAAACTGGAGGTTCCCGCGCTGACATTACCTGTACGCTGCTTAACAGCATTGGTAGCCACCATACCTGTTCCGGCATCTCCTTCGGGCGGACAAACAGGAATACCTGCCTTCAGATGACCGGATACATCCAGTAGTCTGGCACCTTCTGCAGTCAGGGCACCAGCCTTCTGTCCAGCAACAAGTGACTTGGGAAGTATGTCCAACAACGTCCATGAGTAACCCTTGGGAGCAATCAGTTCATTGAACTTCTTGACCATTGCGGCATCGTATGTCTTGGTGGCAGGGTCAACGGGAATCATACCTGAGGCATCACCCACACCAAGTACGAACTCACCTGTCACCTGCCAATGAACATAACCGGCAAGGGTCGTCAGGTATCTGATGTCCTTAACGTGCTCATTATTCTCTAGGATGCACTCGTACAGGTGGCTGATACTCCAACGCAATGGGATGTTGTAGTTGAAGAGCTTGCTCAACTCTGCAGCCGCCTTACCTGTATTGGTGTTGCGCCAAGTGCGGAAAGGCACCAAGATTTCCTGCTTCTCGTTGAAAGCCATATAGCCGTGCATCATAGCAGAGAAACCGATGGCTGCCAGCGACTCAATCTCACAGCCATACTGCTGCTGAACATCTTTGCGTAAATCGGCATAACACTCCTGCAGTCCCTTCCAGATGAGTTCTATGCTGTAGGTCCACAGGCCATCCACCAACTGGTTCTCCCATTCGAAAGCACCTTGTGCAATGGGGGTATTGTCCCCGTCAATGAGAACTGCCTTAATGCGGGTAGATCCAAACTCAATACCGAGAATGGCCTTGCCTGCTTCGATTGTTTGTTTTGCTGTCATAATGTTCAATGTTCAATTATCGAAGCGCTTTATTCAGCATGAAATACACCTCATTGTTGCGGAGCGTCTGCTTAAAGTCGGCAATGTTGGTCTGCTTATTTATCTTCACATACTCAATGCCTGTCATTTCTGCAAAGTCCTCCCAATACTCCTCGTTGATGTCGTAGGAGAAAGCGCTATGGTGTGTTCCGCCTGCCAGAATCCAGGCTGCGGCTCCAATCTCGAATGTAGGCTGAGGAATCCACAGAGCACTTGCTACGGGCAGCTTAGGCATAGGCTTGGGTTCGATACATTCCACCTCCTGAGAAATCAGACGGAAGCGGTTGCCCAAATCTACAACAGTAGCCTTGATGCCCTTGCCAGTCTTTGAGGTAAATACCAAGCGGGCAGTCTGCTGCTTGCGGATACCGATACCCAGGAAGTGAACCTCCAGCTTTGGCTTGTCGCTGGCAATCAGCGGACAAATCTCCAACATGTGGCTCTGCAAGCAAGAACTGCGGTCGCCAGCGAAGTTGAGCGTATAGTCCTCCAGGAATGAGCAGCCGGTAGGCATGCCCTGCTGGATAACCCAAAGGTTACGATAGAGACAAGCAGTCTTCCAGTCTCCCTCGGCACCAAAGCCGTAGCCCTCCTGCATCAGACGCTGACTGGCCAAGCCTGGGATCTGGTCGAATCCGCAGAAGTCTGGAGCATTTATATTGGCATCACCCAAGTCGTCGAAGTTAGTGGTGAAAGCAGTAGCGCCCTCGTCCTTCAGTACGCGACGCAGTGCAATCTCAGCCTTGGCTGAGTTCTTCACTTTCTCCCAATAGACAGCCTCGCCACTCTCGTCAATCTTGATGGTATAAAGCTTCTTGTATTCCTCTACCAAAGCATCTGCCTCAGCATCTGTCACCTTCTTGTAATACTCCATCAGAGATGATACAGGATAGTAATCTACATGGTAACCCAAACGCTGTTCAAACTCTACGCGGTCGCCATCGGTAACGGCTACGTTGTTCATATTCATACCGAACATCAGACAGCGAACATTCTTGGCATCAGCCACACCTGCAGCTACGCGGGCCCAGACGGCAATCTGCTTCTGAGCCTTCTCGTTTTTCCAATAACCGCAAACCACCTTACGGGCCACACGCATACGGGTGCAGATATGTCCGAACTCTATATCACCATGAGCACTCTGATTCAGGTTCATAAAGTCCATATCTATCTCGCTCCAAGGAATCTCGGCATTATACTGGGTATGGAAATGTAGCAGAGGCTTCTGCAACTGCTGCAAGCCCTTTATCCACATCTTTGCGGGAGAGAAAGTATGCATCCAAGTAATGATACCTACGCACTTCTCGTCGTTATTGGCAGCGAGCATAACCTGCTCCACCTCCTTGGAGCTGTTAGCCGTACCTTTATAAACTATCTTTACAGGAATGTTGCCAGACTTATTGAGTCCATCAACCATCTCTTTCGAATGTCCGTCAACGGCAACTACGGCATCACCTCCGTACAAGAGCTGAGCACCGGTTACCCACCAAATTTCTGAATTATTGAACATAATGTTAAGCCCCCCTCTTATCCCCCCAAAAAGGAGGAAGACCACTACAGGGACAATGGGTCTATGTTAGTATTAGTTTATCATTTTATTTCTCCCTCTCGCCCTTTTGAGAAGGAGGCTTTTTCACTTCTTCTTTTGTCCGTAATAAGCATTGGGTCCATGCTTGCGTGAGAAATGCTTCTCTACCAGCAGAGGATTCATAGTCAGATTAGGATTAATGCTGAACGAGATGGAAGCCATTTTAGCCACCTGCTCCATAACCACTGCATTATAAACAGCATTGTCTGCATCCTTGCCCCAAGAGAAAGGCCCGTGATTCTTAACCAAAACACCAGGGGTGTGTACCACATTGATATTTCCTTGCCTGAAGCGTTCCACAATTACGTTTCCTGTTTCCAGCTCATACTCACCCTTCACTTCTGCTTCCGTCATATCTCGCGTACATGGAATGGCATCATGGAAATAATCAGCATGTGTAGTACCTATATTGGGAATATCCTTTCCAGCCTGCGCCCATGCAGTAGCATAGGTGCTGTGGGTGTGAACGATGCCGCCAATCTCAGGGAAAGCCCTATATAATATGAGGTGTGTAGGCGTATCGGACGAAGGATTCAAATCTCCCTCTACCACCTTGCCCGTCTGTAAATCCACCACAACCATATCGGTTGCTTTCATATCGTCATAACTCACGCCCGACGGCTTAATAACAACCAACCCCTTTTCGCGGTCGATGCCAGAAACATTTCCCCACGTGAATATCACCAGGTTATGCTTCACCAGATCTAAGTTGGCCTTGAATACTTTTGTCTTAAGTTCCTCTAACATGTTTTCAAAGTATCAATTATCAGATTGCAAAGATATTGATTTATTTTCATAACAGCACCAAATTTAACAAGAATCTTTCGTTTGTTTATACTTTTTTGACATTACAGGTGACAGAGGTATGACAAAAAAGTGAGGCACTCGCTCACGCGAATGCCCCACAATTAACAATTAACAAAATTAGCAGATATACCTTTTACTTGGTCGCAACCTTACGACCATCCTGGATGTAGATTCCCTTCTGAGCCTTGCTTACACGCAAGCCTGCCATATTATATATAGCTCCCTCGCCTTCGGAGAGGGCTGGGATGAGGCTCTTAGTTGCATCGGGATCACCACTATCGGTACCTACCGTGAAGCCGTAAATGGCAGGAGTTACAACTTTCTTGTTCTCGGTGGGAATGGCATAACGACTGAACGTTTTTGATCCAGCAGAAGCCACATACAGGTTGTTTGCATAGTCAAATGCCAAACTTGTAATTTCGGATTCAGAAACATTAATAGTCAGCCTTGAATCAAGGTAAATCATTTCATTAGCCATTGGCACGTAGGTGGTCTCATAGAGAACAATCTTACCATTACCTTGTGGGATAGCAAGATACTTACCATCCGTTGTAACAGCCATTCTACCGCTTGAAGTAAATGTGAGACTACTATAATCCTCCTTGCCTTCTGCTGCATCGAAGTGCTTGAGAGCAGGATGCTCGGCAGTATTCTGATTCTGGATAAACCAGAGACCGCCCAAACCGTCCTCACGGATTCCCGCGTGACTTGGTGTAAAGGTATATACACCGTTCAGAGGCTCGAAGCTTGCAGAAGGAGCGCCTGTCCATTCTGTAGCTGTACCAAGATTATATACAGAGCAGTTAAAGTCTGTAGTATTAGACTTACCATCGCTGCGCTGTCCACCCAAGATATACATCTTCAGGTCTTCGCCCTTGCCTTCGAATGCAAAGCCAACAGCCATACGGTTCTGCTCCTGACCACCTGTGTAGGTAATACCTGTAGCCTCATCCAACGTTCCACCCTTGAAGATAGGTTTCCAAGGCTCATTGAGGTTGTCAGGGTTAATCTCATAAACAGAGCTGTTGCTGGTACCTGAAGCACGAGCTACGAAGAGACGTCCGTCTTCTGTGAAGCGAAGATCCATAAGGTCAAACTTTTCATCTCCGGAAATTACAAGAGGAGTCTCGTCAGTAATATCAAGGCCACCATAGAACCCGGGAGTGCCATCAGTAGAGTTAACAGGCAGGAAACCTGCATCGAACGCATAGAGAGCACCGGGCTTGCTGCTTGAGATATAACCCTGTCCGTAGTCATCTACCAAAGACTCTGCCAAAAGAACCTGACCGAAGCCTTTGCTCTTAGGATTATTGTTGATAGCCATTCCGTGAGGAGCATATACCTTATAGCTCTCACCAATCTTGAGAACATCCAGAGAACCCATACCAGTGATATCTACTTCGTATGTCATCTGGGTACCAACGGGAACACCCAACAAGGCATTTTCAACAACAACCTCATGACCGCCTTCCATAAGTTCGTCACCCTTCAATACGTAAGCGTATTTCAGTTCGCTGCCAACATAGAAGTTGATGGCACCGCTTTCAGCCTGAGCGTTCAGGGCGTAATTTACAGCAACCACATCAGAATTAGAAGCTGCACTGACGTTATAGGCAAATGCATTAAGTTGAGGATTAGGCTTCTCGTTGATGTACTTGTTACCATAGAAGTAAACGATAGCACCATCGTACAGACGAGGTGTAGCATCGCTACCGATAGTCTGGAACCATGCCAAGTCACCTTCACTCTTACTTCCATTGAGTTTGAAAGTAATCTCACCGCTTGCCAACTGCTCTTCCGTAGCCTTTGTACCCTTAGCATCACCGAACTGCTCTACATAGAAGACGTTACTTACAGAACAGTTGTCGGGATTACGGCTTATGGTGTTTGAACCGCTCGTACTTACTGTGCTACCCTGAGTAAGAACCAAGGTGTTCGTAATAGAAAGAGATTCTGTAGCCCAACCTACGACACCACCACAAGAGTTGGTTGTTTCGCCATACATGGGGCAGTTAACGATACAGTTCCTGACGACAGTACCTGCAGTCTCGTTTACGCCAATAAGACCACCGTGAGTACCATCCTGAGCATTACCATCAGAGTCTGCGGATATTAAGGAATTTATCTTCACAGCTACATCACAATTCTCAATGAGCGTATTGTTGTAGCTGTAACCTGTAATACCACCAATGAACTTTTGGTCACTATAGTACTCGCCCGTCAATTTCAGGTTCTTGATAGTGGCACCGTCAAGGGTGTTGAACAGACCTGTTCGCTGCTCATTATTATTGATATAGACATTGGTAAGAGCGTGCCCCTGTCCATCGAATACACCATGGAAGCTATAGTTAGCAAGATTAATAGGCAACATAGCGATACCAGACATATCAATATCTGCTGTCAACTTTGCCTTAACAGTGTAATCGGAATAAGAAGAGATTACACGGAATGCGGCAAGTTCCTTTGCAGTACCTATGAGGTAGTAGCCATCCTCATCCTTCTGAGGTATGATACCTGCGACTGCAGCAGAAGCCAGAGATTCGGCATTCAGCGCTTCTTCTGTACTATAAATACCTTCACTATATGCAGCAAACAAATCTATAGAAGCCTCATAAGTTGCGCTAGCCTCCTGTTCTGTAAAGATGGACTCTCCAGTTCCAATCCACTCGCCACTTTCATCATCTTTTTCTACCAAAAGCAGATTTGCGCGTTCGACAGCTTCAAAAGCACGAGCAACCTTATATAGAACGAGATAAGCCTGTTTACCTTCGTAGATTTGCTGGAAGATATCAGAGAAACTTGCAGCAAGTTTTGCCTTGGCTGTAATGGATTCTGCACCGTCAGCCTGAGCAATCGCAGCTTCCAAGTCTTCCTTCAAAGCTGCGGGGAAGTTGGGACCTGCTGCAGGAGTTTCTTCGTCTGGCTTATAAGCAAGAATTGTCTGAGCACGCTCTTTCATATTCTCAATAACCTTGTCAAGAGCTTCATTGCATACGGTTTCATCATCACCGCAGTAAATGACCTTCAATGCACCCCATCCTGTCCAGTCGTTGCCATACTTGGTACCAGGGTTCTTGATACCGATGGTGAGTTTACCATCCTCGCCTACGCTTGCGATGGTATAAGCCTGATAACGGTTAGCCATAGCTGCGATAGCCATACCTGTCTCGCCTCGAACAGCATATCCGACAAGTTCTGCTCCATTATCGCCACTAGTAGAGTAACCATCATCATAGATGGCAAGATCCAAAGCTCCGGCGCCATGCAGGTTACAGTTCCCCTGATCAACAGTATCATTTACAAGTACGATATCCTCGTTTACGACTGGGAAATAATTGAATACGCCATTGGCATAGATACCAGCAGCATAGTTTGTGCTGTAACGGTTATCGCTGGGACGGAAAGCACCGTTGATACCTACCAGATAGTAGCCAGGCTTCATACCTTCAACTGTCTGATGCATATCACCTGTTACATTCCAAGCTTCAACGCCACGCGTGGTATTGCCTTCCTCGTCTTTAATCTGACCATAGCCAGTACACCAGCCATCGGTCCAATTCTCTTTCTGGTTGCTGAAGTCGTAGTTGGGAATCAACTTGCTGACATCAGAGCCTTCCTTGTAATCGGCAGCAATAGCATCCTGAAGCCACTGGGCTACACGTTCTGTTTCTGCCTTGATCTCCTCAGCTGTAGCGGTATGTTCCTCAATAATGTACTTGTAGGTACCGAGGGGATTGGTCTCACTGGGATCATCAGACTCGTCAAGATAGTATTCAAGTTCATCACGAAGTTCACCCTCGAAACTCCTGTCAGCATCAAGGAAAGCCTTTATCTCTGCACATTTGTCCATAAAGGCTTTATAAACCTCGGCGTTCTCAGTAATCTTTTCCTTTACAACTTTGATTGTATCCAGAGCGTCTGCAAGCTCAAGGATTGTTGTGGTTTCATCCAAAGACTCCAAAAGTTCCTTGTATTTGTCCAACAGTGCCTGAGTTGCGATGGTCTCCTCTACAGCGTTTTCCTCGTAACGTGCAACCTCTGTAGCCACCACAGACAGATCTTCCTCGTCAGCTACAGAGAAATACTTCTCCGCAGCATAAATCACTGTTCCGTGAGAAGGATCAGCAAATGGATACATATCCTCACCAATGGTCTGATACCAGTAAGAAGTACGGAATTGCTCACCATTAGCCTTCCATGCTAAGGCACCACTTTCGAAATCTTCTATCTCAACGACAGGCACCTGGGTTCCATGGAGAGCATAACAGTTCGTAAACTTTACTCTGTCATTACCATAACGGGCGAAATATCGGTCATCACCATCAATTCCGGTAACTTCACCAACGGCAAAGCAGTTGGTAACCTCTGCCCAGTCACCGAGCCAACCAGAGAACGAACCATTCTCCTTAGGGCCAGATACATTACCAATCATACCACAGTTATCTATGGTTACATGGCAAGCAGAACCCATAACACAACCAAACACACCTGCTGCGTTAGGACCTCCATTGGCCATTACATCGCCACACATCATAACACCCTTGATATTAACATGGCCAGCCCAAGGAGCTGTCATACCTACCAAAGCGACATAGCCTCGGCCAAGGAGTGAACAACTTTCGTCAAGCGTTACATTCTTAATATACACACCTTCTGCAGCACGTGCATCCTCATCCTTGATGCCACCAAAGCCTTTTTCTGGCAAACTGTTCATAACAGCGATGAGACCTACACCATTGCTTCCGGGCTTTTCTACCACCAAATTACTGATAGTATGGAACTGACCATCGAAATTGCCATAGAAAGGAGCAGCCTCCGTTCCTACATTGGCCCAGCGTTCGCAAAGACCCTCCATGTCGATATCATCCGTCAAACGGGCACTGGCATCCAAATGCTTTGCTGCATAGTTTGTCCACCATACGAGTTCTTTACCGTTGCTGATTTCGAACCAACCGTCAACAGGAGACAAGTAGTCCTCCTGCAAACCATCACATACGGTACAGAAACCATCTTCATACTGGTGGTCAGGCAGTACCGCACTGGAAGGTGTATTACTATATACAGTCTCCCCTTCAGGAGCTCCATCGCATCGATAGCTTGCTGCAGAAGCATAGACGAGTGCACCTTCCTTCTTGATTGGCTTTGGATAATCGTCTTCACCTATCTTCTGATAGAAACGTTCTATGCCATTCTGTTTGCCATTCAACAAGAATGCAAGCTCACCACTTTCAACACCAGCTGAACCACTTTCGAAAACGATAAACTTTCCATCCTCTGAATCACCCTCAAAACTCTGTTCCTCGAGCACATAGACATTGTCGCTTGTGACGTTGCTCGGATTACGTGAGATGTTTTTAGAGTCGCCAAGTGCGTTATTAAGCGTACCAAGGAAAGCACAGTTGGTCAGGAGAAGCTGTCCTGTAGACCAACCACAGATACCGGCAAGACACGTGGAAGTCTCGATGCCATTGATATCACCTGCATAGATACAGTTATCAACGTAGGTCTTCGTCTCGTTCACGCCAATAAGACCGGCAGAGGTGTTGTCTCCGCCATGGGATGCATTAATCTCGATGTCAGAGAATACGTTGCGAAGCACCGCCCTGTCATTACGGGTATGTGCAGTAACGGAACCGGCAAATTGTCCCGTCGTACTGATTGTTCCATGCATGATGACATTCTCGAATTTACCAGCCAGTTGAGGGATAAAGGACGCGTTACCGCCCATTTCCGTCATATTGATGGTAAGTTCATGACCTTGTCCGTCAAAGTTTCCATGGAACCAATTGTCAGTATTGAAGATGTAACGTCCAGGCTCTGCCGTGTACTCTATGTCATTTACCATCTTCAGATTGAGTCTAAAACCTTCCTGGAAACGGTTCAAGGTTTCTGCCAAGTCTATATCCTCTGCACTCTTGAGGAGAAGAGCACCGTCTGTCATATCACGTTCAAGACCATGGAAGTTGAAGCATCCGCAAACAGAGCAAATACCGAACTTATCAAACTGGTGAGCTGTAGTTATAGCATTACTAGGAGTGTTGCTATAGGTAAGAGCATCAGTAGAGGTGCCCTTACAATCTGTTGCACCAGAAGCATAAACCTGTCCGCTGCCAAATGCCGCAGGAACAGGGAAAGGATCCGTACCAATCCGCTGTACCCAAGCGATATTGCTCTGGTCATTATTCAGCTGGTAGCAAATCTTACCGTCTGCAAGGTCTGCGAGAGGTACAACGGTTGTTGACTTGTTATCTCCCCATTTATTGGTAACATAGTTATTGTAACTGGCACCAGCAGGACGATTTGTATAGATGTTCTGATTGTAAGAACTCAGGTTCACCACATTCAGGTTTCCATCGTTGCGTGAAATATTGTTACTTCCTCCGTTCTTGGTGTCGAAACTGCTACCGTCACTGACAACAAGACAATTTACGATGTTTGTCCTGCCGCTCGCCCAACCTACGATACCACCACAGTTCTGGGTTGCAGAACCCGTGATAACAATCTTTGCCAAGCAGTTCTCTATCACGGAACAATTGTAGGATACTGCAGCAATACCACCATGAGTAGCGTCACCTGCCACAGAGCTTGTTACATTAATGTCAGCATAGCAGCCTCTGATGATACCACTGTTCCATGCGGCAATACCTGCAGCAAGTTTACAGTTTGTGACAATGGAGCCCTCTACTCTCAGGTTCTGAACAATGGCATTCACACCCACATTACGGAAGATTGCCGTTCCTTCTACACCTTTGTCAAACAGGTTAATTTTGATGGTATGGCCTGCGCCATCGAAGACACCTTGGTAATCGACACCGTCTTTACCAATCATCGTTCCTTCTGTGCCTTTGTCAATGTCTGCCGTCAAGACAGCATTGGCATAAGCCTCACCACCATTCACAAGTTCAGCGAAAGCAATCAAATCCTCCGCCGTACCAATCTGGTACACGCCGTCCTTCTTGTCCAGCGCATACGCAGACATGCCGAAGACCATCATGATGGCCATCATGCATAGATAATGTAGCTTTTTACCCATTAAAAGAAAAGTTAATTTGGTTAATAAATATAATAATAAAGTCTTGTTTCAGTTCATTAGGCACACAAAGATAATGATTATTCATATTGCCACAAATTTTTTTCTGATAGATTTTTAGCCTAATGTACATTTGTGCAAAGTGAGAAAGAAAAGATGGATAAAAAAGTAATATTATCCCGTTTACCTTGCAGAAAGATTTCTTCTGTCAGGGTCTTTTTACTGGTACACGTGAAAAGAATTACTGCCACACGTAGAAAAAAATACTGCTTCACGTACCAGTAAAAGCGGCTTGCTGAGTTTTGTTCCAATAAAAACAAAGAAGAGGGAAGCCGATGCCTCCCTCTTCTTGCATATAGAATGAATTTACTTAACTTCGTTGAGCCAGACTCTCCTGTTACTTATTCGCAACCTTACGGCCATCCTGAATGTAGATACCCTTCTGAGCCTTGCTTACACGCAAGCCAGCCATATTGTATATAGCTCCCTCGCCTTCGGAGAGGGCTGGGGTGAGGCTCTTTATTGCATCAGGATCACCACTATCGGTACCTACTGTGAAGCCTTCGGCGCAAGGAGTTACAGCCTTGTTGTCGTTCCAACTGGGGATAGCATAGCGGCTGAATGTCTCTGTGCCTCCGGAAGCTACATACAGGTTGTTTGCATAGTCGAATGCCAAGCTTGCAATAGATGACTCAGATACGTTGATTATCTTGAATGGCTTGATGGTAATCTCACCAATGGCATTAGGCTCATAAGTGCTCTCGTAGAGAACAATCTTACCGCTGCCCATGGGGATGGCCAGGTATTTACCATCGGTAGTAACGGCAATCCTTCCTCCATTGGTAGAGGTTGTGATATCACTATAGTCCTCCTTGCCTTCTGCTGCGTTGAAATGCTTGAGGGCGGGATACTCTTCAGAGTGCTGGTTCTGAACGAACCAAAGACCACCCAGACCATCCTCGTGGATACCTACAGAATAGGATGAGTAGGTATATTTACCATTGAGAGGATCGAAGCTGGCAGAAGGAGCACCTGTCCATTCTGTAGCTGTACCAAGGTTATAGACAGAGCAGTTATAGTCGGTAGCGTTGTGTTCACCGTCGCTGCGCTGAGCGCCCAAGACATACATCTTCAGGTTTTCGCCCTTGCCTTCGAATGCCAAGCTAAGTGCCATACGGTTCTGCTCCTGTTCGCCTACATAGGTTATACCAGTAGCCTCATCCAGCGTACCACCCTTGAAGACGGGCTTCCAAGGCTCATCAAGGTTCTCTGGGTTGATCTCATATACAGAGCTGCTGTTGGTACCTGAAGCACGAGCCACGAAGAGACGTCCGTCCTCTGTGAAGCGAAGATCCTTGAGGTCGAATTTGTAATTACCTACGATAGCAAGAGGAGTCTCTCCCTTGATGGAAAGTCCGCCATAGAAGCCAGGAGTACCGTCTGCTGCATTGATGGGCTGGAAGTTAGCATCGAATGCATACAGAGCACCAGGCTTGTTATGAGAGATATAGATATTATCAATCTCCTCAGGATAAGACTCTGCCAAGAGTATCTGGCCAAAGCCCTTGCTGGCTGGATTGTTATTGATGGCCATTCCGTAAGGACCCCATACCTTGTAACTCTCACCAACCTTTGTCGGAGTCTTAACACCAACACTCGTAACATCCAGTTCATATGTCATCTTAGTGCCGGCAGCAACACCTAAGAGGCTGTTATCGACAACCACCTCATGGCCACCTGCCATAAGTTCTCCATCCTTCAGTACGTGAGAGTACCTGAGTTCGTCACCGACATAGAAGTTGATGGCTGCACTCTTAGCCTGAGCATTCAGGGTATAAGCTACGGCAACCTGACTGGCATTGGTAGCTGTGCTCAAATTAGATGCAAAGGCATTGAGCTGTGGGTTAGGACGGGTATTCTGATACTCGTCGTCAACCTTCCAGACTATACCACCACCAAACAGATGAGGCATAGCATCCGTTCCTAATCTCTGGAACCAGTAAGGATTCTCGGCAGAGTTGCCATTCAGTGCCCAACAGATCTCACCGCTTGCCAATGCCTCATCAGTAGCCTTAGTACCACCATCTGTGTTACCAATCATGCTTCGTTCTATATAATAAACGTTGTTTGCTGTATATCCGTTACGGCCAATGGTGTTGGAGTTGTCTCCCTTTGTAATATTCTGATACTGAGAAAGAATCAATGTATTAGAAATGGTAGGAGTACTATTTGCCCATCCTACTACACCGCCACAGTTATATGTAGGCTCTTTTCCTTCGCCAATCATCGTTACATTTACAAGACAATTCTTGATAACCGTACCAGCAGCGCTAACACCTACTACACCACCATGAGTACCGTCACCCTCGATAAAGGAGTGCATAACAACTTCAATCTCGCAGTTATCGATGGTAGAGTTTTCAGATGTCCAACGTGTAAGACCACCCATGAACTTATTGTTCTGAGTGTTGTAGTATTCACCGGTCAGCTTAAAGTTCTTAACGGTAGAACCCTTCAGTTCGTAGAACAGTGTTGCGGGCTCACCATCCACCATATAGTCCTCGCTGATATATACATTAGTAAGTGCATGTCCTTGACCATCTAATGTACCACGGTAGATATGAATGCCACCTTCACCAGATCTGTTATGACCGATGGGCTGCATAGCTATGCCCGTCATATCTACATCATTTACAAGCTTAGCCTTGGCGGTAGCATCCACCTCGCTGGCAATTGTACGATAAGAGGCAAAATGCTTGGGAGTAGAAATCATATAATATCCATCCTCTGCCAGAGCAGGGATAATACTGGCTATTATAGGGTCTTTCAATACCGATGGGTTCAGTGCTTCTTCTATGCTGTATGAACCATCCGCATAGGCAATTAACAAATTTTGAGCTGCAGCATAGAGAGCATCAGACTCATCCATACTGTACAGAAGATTCTCAGTTTCCTGCCATTCTCCTGTTTCAGGATTCTTCTGAACGATGTTTAGGTTACCACGATCAATATATTCAAGTATTTTTGCAGTCTTGGCGAGCTGGAGGTAAGCCTGCTTGCCTTCGTAGATTTGCTGGAAGATGTCAGAGAACTTTGCAGCAAGTTCAGCCTTGGCTGCAACATCTTCAGCTCCATCAGCCTGAGCAACAAGGGCTTCCAAGTCTTCCTTCAGGGCTGCGGGGAAGTTGGGACCTGCTGCAGGATCTTCCGCGTCTTGATCTGGCTTATAAGCAAGAATTGTCAGAGCACGCTCTTTCATATTCTCAATAACCTTGTCAAGAGCTTCATTGCATACGGTTTCATCATCACCGCAGTAAACAACCTTCAATGCACCCCATCCTGTCCAGTCGTTGCCATACTTGGTACCAGGGTTCTTGATACCGATGGTGAGCTTACCGTCCTCGCCTACGTTAGCAATGGTATAAGCCTGATAGCGGTTAGCCATAGCTGCGATAGCCATACCTGTCTCACCATGAACAGCATATCCGAGAAGTTCTGCTCCATTACTGTCATCGGTAGAGTAACCGTCATCATAAATGGCAAGATCCAAGGCACCTGCGCCATGCAGGTTACAGTTCCCCTGATCTACAGTATCATTTACGAGTACGATATCCTCGTTAACAGCTGGGAAATAGTTAAAGATACCATTTGCATAGATACCGGCAGCATAGTTTGTGCTGTAACGGTTATTGCTGGGACGGAAAGCACCGTTGATACCTACCAAATAGTAGCCGGGCTTCATGCCTTCGACTGACTGATGCATATCACCTGTTGCGTTCCAAGCCTCTACACCATAGTAGGTCTTTTCGGCAGTATCCTTACACTGGCCGTAACCGTTGCACCAACCATTCGTCCAATTATTTCTTTCCTTACTGAAATCACTGTTGGGAATCAAGCCACTAATGTCTGTTCCAGGAATATAACCACTTTCTATAGCCTCCTGGAGCCACTTAGCTACGCGCTCCGTCTCTGCCTTGATCTCCTCGACAGTAGCAGTATGTTCTTCAATAATGTACTGGTAGGTACCGAGAGGATTGGTCTCGCTGGGATCGTCAGTCTCGGCAAGATAGTACTCAAGCTCATCACGAAGTTCACCGGAAAAGTCTTTTTTCTCGTCCAAATAGTCCTTAATCTCCTTACACTTATCCATGTAAGCCTTATAGACTGCAGCATTCTCTGTGAAAGCTTTCTTTGCTACAGAAAGAGAATCCAAAGCATCTGCAAGTCCGTCAATAGTATTCACATCAGACAAAGCATCGATTGTAGCTGTAAGTTTATCAATTACAGCCTGGGTAGCAATGGGATCCTCACCCAAGGTAGCGTCCTCATCTGCCTGAATAGCAGTAGCCACATCAGTAATGTCTTCCTTGGTAAGCATAGAGAAGTACTTACCCGTTGCATAGATAACTACGCCGTGAGTGGGAACAGGATAAGGATATTGGTCTTTTTCCAACGTCTGATACCATACGGGATTACGGAACTGACTTCCGTTTGCCTTCCATGTGATGGAACCTGTTTCCAAATCATCCATACTTACGAAGGATACATCCTCCTTCTTGTCATCATTATCCACCTGCTTGATACCAATACCATCGAGTGCATAACAGTTCTTGACAATGACAGCTCCACTGTTGTATGCACCAGCCGAGTGACGGGCGAAACCACGGTTGGGGTCGATAAGTTCTACCTCACCCAAGGCAAAGCAATTGGTTACCTCCGCATAGCTGCCAAGCCATCCTGAGAATGAACCGTTCTCCGTGCGCGGCTTACCTGAGCTATTATTATTATCAGTTACATGGATATCACCAATCATACCGCAGGCATTGATAGTGACACGGCAGGCAGAGCCCATGGAGCAACCATAGATACCAGCACCGTTTGTACCGTCAACAACATAAACATCACCAAGGTTCATACAACCAGTGATGGTGACATGACCTGCCCATGGAGCTCCCATACCTACGATACCAGTATAGCCACCGCCAGTGATAGAACAGGTCTCGTCGAGGATGACGTCCTTGACATATACACCTTCCTCTGCACGTGCCTGATCGGCAGTGAGACCGCGTTCGCTCAACTTATCATCGGGCTGGCTGTTCATCACACTGATAAGACCGCAACCTCTCTTGCCAAGCAAATAAATATTAAGGTTGCTGATAGTATGAGACTGACCGTCAAAATTACCATAGAAAGGAGCATACTCGCTACCTACCTGAGCAAATTTCGGGGTAACGGTGTAAACATTACCATCCCTTTCAATGGTCTCGTTGTAATCATCCAAATCTATATCAGCAACCAGCTTGGCACTGGCATCCAGATGCTTGGAAGCATAGTTGCTCCACCACAGGAACTGCTCAGGAGTGCCAATCTCGTACCATCCATCGACGGGAGTCATAAAATCTTCCTGGATAGCTCCACACTTAGTACAGAGGCCCAATTTGTCGAATTCATGAGGATCAAGATTAGGCTCGCCTGCAGGCGTATTCTGATATATTGCCCCCACGGGCGTTCCGTCGCAGGTATAGCGTGATGCAGCAGAATAGATGAGTCCGCCTTCTTTTGGTATGGGCAAAGGCATTGCGTCTGTACCAATCCTCTGCCAGAAGCGCTCAAGACCCTGCTGCTTGCCATTCAACAAGAATGCAAGCTCTCCGTTAGCAATACCGTCGGTATTCTCGTAGTGGATGTATTTGTCTTGGTCTTTAATGTCCTTACCCTGAATGGGATTTGCAACATATACATTTTTACATTCGATATTGCCCCAATTACGAGCCACATTGCTAGAATTTTCTGTTTTGCTTTGTGCACACTGATCACCAGCACCATAGATATGGCCAAGGATAGCACAGTTAGTAATAGAGGTCATGGCGTGTGTCCAACCGGCCAAGCCGCCGACGCATGCACAAGGCGAACCTTCACCTGGCAAGGTGATGGTACCTGCATAGATACAATTGTCTATGTTCTTGCCAGTACGTATCATACCGAATAAACCACCTCCGGTATTGTCACCTTCGTGGGAAGAGGTGATGTTGATATCTGAATAGACGTTGCGAACTGCTGACTCATAACTATCGTTGGAGATAGAGCCCCAGTGCATACCACTTGTCTCAATCTTACCATGCATGATGAGGTTCTCCACAGAACCATAGTGACGTACAGGAAAAAGAGCTGCTTCGTCACCCATATCGGTCATCTCAATGGTAAGTGCATGACCGTCACCATCAAAGTTACCTTCTATCCAGTCGTTGTTGTTGAAAATGGTGCGACCAGGCTCGCAGATATACTCGACGTCGGCCGTCATCTTCATGTGGAGCTTAAAGCCGTTGACAACGCGGTTCAGACCTTCAGCTGCAACGAAATCATCCTTCGAGCCGAGGAACACGGTACGAGTATCCTTGTCACACTTAGTGGCGTCGTCGAGGTCGAAGATATGGAAGTTGTACAAACCGCACTCGGTACAGATACCATATTTATCGAACTGGTGAGTTGTAGCAACAGCATTGCTGGCTGTATTGCTATAAGTAAGAGTAGCATCAGAGGTACCCTTACAATCAGTAGGACCGGAAGCATAAACCTGCCCACTGCCAAATGGCGCAGGAACAGGGAAGGGATCTGTTCCAATCCGCTGAACCCAAGCAATTCTGCTCTGATCGTTATTCAACTGATAGCAAATCTTACCGTCAGCAAGGTCTGCGTAAGGAACAAGGGTAAAACCCTTAGAGTTTTTGTTATTAAGATCCCAATTGGTTGTAACATAGTTGTTGTAGCAAAAAGGAGTAGGACGAGTAGTGTAGGAATCCGCTTTGTAAGCCGCAAGATTAACAACGCCAAGAACATTGCCATCGTTACGGCTAAGGTTACGGCTATTGCCGTTAGAGATGTCAAAGGAACTCTCGTCGTTGAGAAGCAGACAGTTCACGATATTCACCTTAGAATCTGCCCAACCAACGACACCGCCACAGTTCTGAGTAGCATTACCCAAAATGGCAACTTTCACCAAACAGTTCTCAATGATGGCACCATTCGTTGCTGTTCCAGCAAGGCCACCGTGGGTAGCATCACCCGCCACAGTACTGTTAATGGTAATGTCGGTCCAGCAGTTGCGGATGGTGCCGCGGTTACGTCCGGCAAGACCTGCAGCAAACTTGCTGTTGGTGTCGATAGTACCCTCAACCTTTAGGTTCTGAATAACAGCACGCCAACCAACGTAGCGGAAGACTGCCGCATAGTTCTCCTTGGAAAACATGTTAAACTTGATGGTGTGGCCCTTGCCGTCGAAGGTGCCATGATAGGCACCATTACCATCATTAACACCGACCATGGTGAACGTCATGCCCAGGTCAATGTCGGCTGTCAGCGCGGCATTGGCTGTGACATTACCATCATTGACGAGTGCGGCGAACTCGTTAAAGTCCTCCGCTGTACCAATCTGATATACGCCGTCTGTCTTATCCAGCGCATACGCAACTGTGCTTAAGACCATCATGATGGTCATCAAACACAAATGAAGTAGTTTTCTACCCATAGAATGATTAGTTTAAGTTTATAAAGTTAACAATAAAGTAAGTTTAAAAAAGTCGTTTTTTAGGTCGTATAGTTTCACAAAGATAACAACAATTAACTATATAACAAACTTTTTAACAGAAAATTTTACGAAACAGCCATATGGTGTAAAATCGGAATTGTAATTTGTCTCATCACATTGCTATTCACAATAGATGCTGATTAGGATGGGTTTGGAGTATATATACCAAAAAAGGGGGCGTAGCCTCCTGTCGTGCTACGCCCCCTCTTGGGATTATATATAGACAATGTCTATTAATACAAGATTTTCTTACCACCAACGATGTTGATGCCCTTCTGCATCCTGCTCAATCGCTGACCAGCCAAGTTGTAGATACCTTCCTTGTTGACGTTATCATTAACGTTAACGTTTTCTATACCATTAGGATCATCTGACCAATTATAGTAGCCCTTGTTCTCGTCATACAGAACTTCCAAATGAGTCTTATCCAAAACAGGATATGCATCCTCACCTAAGGTCTGATACCAGACAGGAATCTCAGCACCGCCGTTGAGTTTGAAGCAAATCTCACCGCTTGCCAGCTGATCTTCTGTAATCTTTGTACCTTGTTTATCACCGAGATTCTGTAAGTTGTAGGCACCGTTAAGCGTAGGCGCCGTACCACGACCAATAGCAGCACTACCGCTTTCTTTGCTAATATCAGCAACATCATTGATGACCAGACAGTTGTTTACAGAATAATTAGAATCTGCCCAACCACTGATACCTGCCCAGCACTTAGTGTTGGGACCATCAAATTTATTATGGATAAGACAATTCGTTATCGTAGTTCCTGCTCCACCTTTTGCATGGTTACCAAACAAACCACCATGAGTACCATCGACAGTGTTACCTTCTGTTCCCATGGCGGATACCATATGAATGGCAATCTCGCAGTTCTCGATAGTAGATTTAGAGCACCAACCAGCAAGGGTTCCCATAAACTTATCAGTAGCCACAATCTTACCCGTTAGCTTCAGGTTCTTAATGGTAGCACCATTAATAGTATTAAAGAGAGCAGTACACTGAGTGGTGATTTGGGGATCGCAAGCAATATCAACATTGCTAAGAGCAAAACCCTGGCCATCGAAGGTGCCGCTATAGGTTCCTGAAATGGGGTGTAAATCAACAACAGATGCCATATCAACATCGTTTATCAATTTGGCATTTGCCTTATTGTTTGATTTACTTGCAACCGCATGGAAATACATAAAATGCATAGGAGAGCCAATCTCGTAATAACCATCCACCAGAGAAGGAAGAACATCAGCAAGAGGCTTCTCCTTGAACATCGTCATATTCTTAGCCTCCTCTATTGAATAGGTTCCGCTGGCATAACCGTCAAGAATTCCTGCAACCTGATTGTAAACAGCATCGACATCGTCACCCAGATAGTTAACAATTTCTCCAATGGCAACTTCTGCATCTATACCAGCCTTGTAAACTTCCAGATAAGCCTGACGAGCCTCGTAGAAGTCCTTGAACAACTGACTCAAGGTCTTGACAACAGCCATCTTAGCTTCTACGCCTTTTGCTGCATCTGCAGCGGCAACAGCTTCCTCAAATGCGGTCTTCAGATCCGCAGGATAACTGGGACACTGGCCCTCATCAAGCAGGAATTTCAGCACTCTTTCGCTTCTGTATTGCTCAAGAATAGCTATTGCACGAGCAACCATGCTCTCAAGAGCCTGATCGATATACTCCTCGGCAGTATTATCGTCACCGGCGTAAACAACCTTGAATGAAGAGAAGCCTGTCCAGTCACTGCCATAGTTGGTGCCAGGATTGGTAATACCAATAGTCAGGCTGTCAGCCTCAACCTTAGCTATGATGTAGTTGACATAACGACCAGCATAGCCGGCAACAGCCATACCTGAAGGACCGTGAACAGCATAACCAAGAATATCCAGAGTTCCTGTGTCGTCTGAAGTGCTAAGCAAATCCTCGTAGATAGGAAGGTCGAAAGTAGTATTACCACCACCCATTTGGCTTAGATATACATTCTGACCGTTCATAGCAGCAGCGGCATTTACGTAATCTTCTATTACCGTCTGCAGGTAGTTAACATTGTCGTTAGCATAAATCTGGGCAGCATAATTGTAGCTATAGCGGTCGTTGCTGGGACGGAATGCACCCTGAACGCTTACCAAATAGTAACCAGGCTGCAGACCTTTGGCAGTCTGATGCATATCAAACTTAGTGTTCCAAGCTTCACAACCATAGTATGGCTTTTCTTCTATGGTTACGGTGCTGTGTGTAGTGGCATACTTATTCATGCTGGAAGCCCAGCCGTCCTGGATTCCGCTCTGGAAGTCTGTATTGACAAACAAGTTGGTCACCTCAGTACCAGGAATGATTCCGTTCTGAATAGCCAGAGTTAACATCTCTTCTACATGTACGATCTCCTTCTCAATTACTGAGTCGGGAAGTTCGTGAGCCTCCCAAATCTCTGGGTAGTCATCCTCAAGATAAGACTCAAGGGCATCACGTGCAGGACCAGAGAAATCATCATGTTCATCTAGATAGACCTTTATCTCCTCGCACTTATCCTGATACCTCTTATAGACTGCGATACTTGCCTCTACTACAGCCTTGCCTGCATAAAGAGTATCCAATGCATCTTCAAGCTGGGCAACGGTAGTTACGTCTTCCAACTTCTCCATCTTGCTATAAAAATCCTCTACAACACCTGTATAGGCAATAGAATCTTCATACAAATTAGTATAGTGAGACTGAAGAGCCTCAACTACTCCAGAGACAGTACTTTCTGCTAATGAATAATACTGCTGGCCAATCATAATAACTGCACCACGTGAAGAATCATGATTAGGATATTCATCCACTCCGATGAGCTGATACCATGCAGGATTATGGAACTTCTTATCGCTCAACAAGTAGCAGAGTTCACCGTTGCTAAGCTTTTCGTCGTTTTTGTCCACTGCATAACAATTATTGCAGCTACCAGAACCGCCATGAACAAAGTCCTTGTAAGACTCACCTGAAACCTCTACCGGAGCAACGTAACAGTTATTGAACTTACCGCCACCTGTCCAGCTTACAAAACCGCCCACATTTGTACCGTTGGGTATATCGAACGAGCCGACAAATGCACAGTTATTAACGGTAAATGCATGTTCCATGTCACCGCAGAGACCACCAGCAGTGGAATCGCCAGTACCTGTGAATCTAACAGTAGATTTTACAAGAACATTCTCAATAAGGGTTTTGTTACCACGTGTAATACCGGCAATACCACCAATCCACTTCTGAGAGGATTCAACGCTACCATCAAGTACAAGATTCTTGATAGTTGCATCAACTACAGATCCAAAAAGTCCTGTTCCTCCCACATCGGTCTTAATATTG
>JAIKYE010000086.1 GCA_024683455.1 Bacteroidaceae bacterium | reverse complement strand
TCTGAATCTGAAGCAAGTAAGATTCAAACAAATTGTAGAAGAATTCGAGAACGAGAAGATTAGTGTTACTGTCGAGAATGCTACAGAGCTCAAGGCTGGTGACTTTAATAAGTATCTGACTGGATTTGAAGTGTTAAACCCCGAATTGGTAATTTGCCATCTAGATTCAAAAGCTAGTATGCAGATGGAAATTAGCATTAATAAGGGAAGAGGCTATGTTCCTGCAGAAGAGAACAAAGTCTATTGTACCGATGTTAATGTAATTCCCATTGATTCAATTTACACTCCTATCAGAAATGTAAAGTACTCAGTTGAGAACTTCCGCGTTGAGCAGAAGACAGACTATGAGAAACTGGTACTCGAAATTTCTACCGATGGTTCCATTCACCCAAAAGACGCGTTGAAGGAAGCTGCAAAGATTCTTATTTACCACTTCATGTTATTCTCTGATGAGAAGATTACTTTGGAGAATACAGATGTTGACGGTAATGAAGAATTTGATGAAGAGATTCTTCATATGCGCCAGTTGCTGAAGACCAAACTTGTTGATATGGACCTTTCTGTACGTGCCCTCAACTGCTTGAAGGCTGCAGATGTTGACACCCTTGGTGACTTGGTTCAGTACAACAAGACTGACCTTCTTAAATTCCGCAACTTTGGTAAGAAATCGCTCACGGAGCTTGATGATTTGCTCGAGAGTCTGAATCTGTCGTTTGGAACCGATATTTCTAAATATAAATTAGATAAAGATTAATAACAATGAGACATAATAAGAAATTCAATCATTTGGGCCGTACTGCATCTCACAGATCAGCTATGTTGAGTAACATGGCCGTATCTTTGATTATGCACAAAAGAATCACTACGACCCTTGCTAAGGCTAAGGCCTTGAAGAAGTATGTAGAGCCCCTGATTACTAAGTGTAAGCAGGACACTACAAATTCTCGTCGTGTAGTATTCAGCTATCTTCAGGATAAGAAGGCTATTACTGAGTTGTTTACTGTAATTTCTCAGAAGGTAGGCGATCGTCCCGGTGGCTATACACGTATCATCAAGACTGGTTTCCGTGCTAATGATGCTGCACCTATGTGCTTCATCGAGCTCGTTGACTTTGATGAGA
Source organism: Bacteroidaceae bacterium (assembly GCA_024683455.1). Lineage (GTDB taxonomy): Bacteria > Bacteroidota > Bacteroidia > Bacteroidales > Bacteroidaceae > Physcousia. Next base: position 13,573 of record JAIKYE010000086.1, on the reverse strand, counting down.
ACATGGCAAAGACCGTTAAGAAGGCTAAGCGTACACGTCGTTCTTCAAAGAAGGCTGCTGAGGCAACTGTAGAGGCTCCTGTGACAGAAGCACCTGCAGAAAAAGAAGCTCCTGTAGCAGAGGCTGAGGCTCCTGCAAAAGCAGAAACTCCCGCTGAATAATTCTAAATTGCAATAATGAGAAGCCGCTCGTCCGTGAAGGATTGAGCGGCTTTTTCTTTTGTGTTATGCTTCATTGAAACATTATCTCGAATTTCTCTCGTCGACTTCGTCTTCCTTATACGCAACTTAGCAATGTACGAAATCATTTCTTCATTGCTCTCATTGCTCATTCGGTTCGGGAATAAAATAAATCAATAATTCTTTTGTATTCCGCTTACTTATTCGTAACTTTGCGTGGTAATATATAAAAAGTTTCTTATATGAAGATTTCTTTTAGGAACATATTCTGTTGTTTCTGCTTTATAACAATACTGTCATCTTGTATTTCTAATAAGAAGATGATTTATTTGCAAGGTGCTTCTGAGGCTTATTCAGTCCCTAAAGATGTTGAGGCAAATTTTGAGCTTAAGGCTGAGCCCGATGATCAGTTGGCCATCTCTATTGCAAGTAAGGATCAGGAGTTGTTGCAACGTTTCAATAACAACACCCTAATTGGTGGTGGAAATAACTCTATGATGGGCAGCAATTCCGTTAATGTTCAATCTGGTGTCTCTTATTTTCAGGTTGATATAAATGGCAATATAGAGTTTCCTATCTTTGGTACCATCAAGGTGGGGGGACTTACCACTCGAGAAATATCTTCTATGCTTCAAAAACGTATCAAGGATGAAGGATACATCAATGATGCTGTAGTGAATACAAGGATTATGAGTTTCAAGGTTACTGTTATGGGTGATGTAATGCATCCTGGTACACAGACTTATCAGGGAGAACGTTTGACTATCTTGGAAGCTTTAGGTAAGGCGGGTGACTTAAATAATAGTGCCCGTCGTGATCATATTCTTGTAATTCGTGAAGAAGGAGGTAAACGTGTATCTTATGAAGTGAATTTGCTTGACCAACAGAGTATTTTTAATTCACCAGTCTATTATCTTCAGCAGAACGATGTTATATATGTTCAACCCAATAAGAGTCAGCGTGTAAAAGGTAGTACCAGTTATACATGGCTTACCGTGGGAAGTACCGTAGTAGGTATGGTGGTTTCTGTTGTATCTTTGATTGTGGCACTTAAGAAATAAGATCGAATACTATGGAATATAAATCTACAGGATCACAGATAGGGCCTCGCCAACGCGTCGGAAACAAAGGGACAGAAGAAATGTTCTCGCTGCGTGATATGTATGATACTGTTCTGGAAAATTGGAAGTGGTTCGTCCTTTCTGCAATAGTCTGCGTAGGTATTGCTCGTTTATATCTGGCAAGTCGTTCCTATGTTTATCAAAGACAGGCTGTGATGTTGGTTAAGGACGATCCGGGCAACTCTAGCGCAAGGCGTTCCAACATCAGCACAGATGCTTTGATGCAGCTTAATGGTGTATTGGCGGGAACAAGCGTTAAGAACGAGGTATATATTCTTCATTCTTTTCAACTTTCAAAGGAAGTAGCCAAGAATCTGCATTTGGATGTGATGTATAACTTCAAGAAGGGTTTGAAGAACATCTCCTTGTATAAGAATCGTCCCTTCACGGTTGATTTCTTGCAGCCGTTCATTGCTCCGGCTATCTTCAGTATAGATATCAACAGTGCTCAGGAATGCTTTATTCATGATGTAAGAATGGGGAGGCAGCTTAAGGAGTCTTCTTATACAGCTAAGGTGCGTATGGGGCAAATGTTAGATGCTCCATTTGGTCAACTTGTTATTACGCCAATGGCTGATGATCTGAAGTCATTTATCGGTAAGACTATAACTGTAACCCGCATCAGTATAGATGACGCGGCCATCATGGTCATGAACAAGTGTAGCAGTAGCGAACTTGACAAAGAAAGTACCCTTGTTCGTATTACATGTAATGATACCAATATACAACGTGCTGATGATATTCTTTCTGGTCTTTTGGATGCGTATAAGCAAAGTATCATTGAGGATAAGAATCAGATAGCGGAAAGTACAGCAGCTTTTATTGATTCGCGAATTGAACTTATACATCAGGAACTCAGTGATGTAGAAGGGAAAATGGCTGATTTCAAGCAGAGTAGTGGCTTGATGGACTTAAAAGCTAATTCCGAAGCATTCCTGGCTCAAAGTACTTCGGCTCGTCAGCGTACCATTCAGGCAGAAATGCAATATAGTATGGTACAATACTTGGTTGACTATTTAACTGCAAACAGCAAAGGTTACAGTCTTATCCCAACGATGGGCGGTATTAATGACAATGGCATTCAGTCACAGATAGCCCAGTACAATCAGATGATGCTTAACCGTAACAGATTGGCGGAGAATACGAGCCCCGCCAGTCCTGCTATTAAAGAGATGGACAGTAATCTTTCTCAGATGCTTGCTGTTGTGTTGGCATCTTTAAAGGGCTATTCGTCAAGTCTGAAGGTTCAGCTGGATAAGTCTAAAGCAGAGGAGAATAAGGTTTTGGGAACAATCAATGCAGTTCCCCAAAAAGAAAGACAGGCGATAGATATTACCCGTCAGCAAGTTATTAAAGAAACACTTTATACCTTCTTGCTTAACAAACGCGAAGAGACGGCTCTTCAATTGGCTATTACGGAGGCTAATATTCGGATTGTTGAGCATCCCTTTGGTAGCAGGGTTCCTGTAGCCCCTCGTAAGCTTGTTATTTCCTGTTTTGCTTTGATTTTTGGCCTTGCTATTCCCTTTGTCTTTTTCCAGATAAAGGAAAGGCTCAATATGAGTGTGCGTGGACGCAAGGATATCGAAACCTATACCACTATTCCTATCTTGGGAGAAATTCCTCACAGAAAGAGTGGTATCAGCGATTCAGATATTATTGTTTCCTCTCATAATGAGGATGTTATTGGAGAGGCCTTTCGTCTGCTTCGTTTCAGTATGACGTTTATTAATAAGGATGCGCGCATTATAATGTTCACCAGTACTATGCCAGGTGAAGGAAAAACCTTTATAAGCCGAAATTTTGCCGCAACGTTAGGTATGTCGGGCAAGAAGGTGGTGTTGGTTGATACTGATATTCGTAAACGTACGCAGAGTAAATTGTCATCCAAGGGACGCAGCCAGGGACTTACTTCTTACCTTTCCGGGGCTGTTGATGATGTAACAACTTTGGTGGTGCCTGAGAATAAAGCCTGCAACTTGGATATGCTTCCAGCTGGTATTACCCCTCCCAATCCAGCAGAACTGTTGATGAGTGACCGTCTGGAAAGATGTATGGAGGAGCTAAAGAAACAGTATGACTATATTGTTGTGGATAATGTTCCTGCGCAGGCTGTAGCAGATGCCGGTATCGTGAACCGAATAGCAGATCTTACTATATATGTTATTCGTGAGAGTAAGATAGACCGTAGATATCTGCCAGAACTGGAACGCTTGCATCAGGAGGGTAAATTTAATCACCTATGCATAGTTATGAATGATTGCCAGACTCGTAATAAGAAGTATGGCTATGGCTATGGTTATGGTTATCGAGATGAGGTAAAGGAAAAGTCCTGGTTGAAAAAGATCTTCACTCATACCTCTAATAGGAGTTAATTATACCCCTTGTATTTTCGCCATGCAAATTGGGTGAGTCTGTACCATGGGTTCCAAAGAACCTCTCTGTGGTAATGTGAGATGAAGCGCCAATTGCGGAACGTTTTCTGCCAGAAGTTTCCCCATTGGTTTTTCTTGATGTTGTTACGTTCGTCGGCATGCCCAAAATTCCCTGCTTGCAGAATCTCTGAGAGCAGAAAACGTCCTTCTTCTGTATCGGGTGGAAGTATCATACGGTCTTCCTGAAGTCCAAACACTTCCTGTAGTACATACATCAGCGCTCTACAGAAGCGTTCCATATGTAGTTTCTTGACAATCAGAGCTGTCTCGTTGATATGGGAAGGTACATCGTCAAGTTGGAGAAGATAATAATAATCCATTACTTGTCGGAGGCCTATGCCCTCGTTAAAGAGATGCCTGTATATGTGTGTCAGTTGGAATAGCATGTTAACCCTTGTCGTAGGAATTCTCATTTCTCCCTCTTCTGTTGATACAGGTGTATTTGAAAAGACCTCCTTCGAATGCTGAACAAAATACTGCTTTAGCCTTCTATTGTCGAAGGGATTCGACATAAAGCTGGGCATGGTGTGTACCTCTATGCAACATCCTTTTTTTACTGGAAATCCCATTTCAATCCACTGAACCCGAATAGATGGAAATAATTTCCTTACGTAGCTGATGATTCTCTCTCGTGATCCATCCAACCATACATCCACATCTCCTGGATGGCGTAATAGGGGATTGGGGTAAAGAAGTGCATTCCCTTGTCCTTTTAGAATGACATTTCTGAAACCAGCCTGCATAAATTTCTTGCTTGCCCATACTGCATTGTGGAAAGCATCCCTGCTATTATACTTAATCTTCTCTGTTGTAGCCAGCCAGTCCACAAATACTTTGCGCGGAGGGCGCTGTTCTGCAGGAAGTAAATCAAGAGCGTCAAATAGTGGCCCCGCAATAGTATGGTTATTCGCCATACAGAACAAGAACTTCCATTCCTCTTCTGATGGAGAGTAGGAAAGACGTGATGCATTCCCAACGGAAACTTTTGTCAGTTCAAGGAATAATGTAAGCTTTCGGTTCATTGCCATTAGAATTTCTTTCCAAAAATAATGCTTACAAAAGTAAGGCAGAGCACTTTGCAGTCAAACCACCACGACCGGTTCTTTAAGTAGTATAGATCCAATTCCAATCGGCGGAGCATCTTCTCCATTGTATCTGTATAACCGAAATTTAGTGTTGCAAAACTGGTAACACCGGGCCTAATTTGATACAAGAAAGCATATCTGGGATCGTGTTCCATAATCTGGTCTATATAGTATTTCCTTTCCGGTCGGTAGCCAATAAATGCCATGTCGCCAGTAAAGACATTCCATAGCTGTGGAAGTTCGTCCAGATGATGAGATCGTAGCCAACCACCTATTCTTGTCAGGCGTGGGTCGGTTTGATCATTGCCATGGCTAAGTGCCGGTCCTTGCGCCTCTGCATCCACTCTCATGGAGCGGAATTTGTAAATTAGGAAAGGACGTCCGAACCTTCCTATTCTCTCCTGTTTGTAAATAGCTGGTCCTCCATCATCCAGTTTGATAAGAATATAGCATAACAAAAACAGAGGGGAGAACAAAACCAGACTGCATCCTGATACCACAAAGTCCACCAATCGCTTTGTCAGTCTTCCAAATCCTGTCATACCATCTGCAATAAACTCTTGCGTGTTACCGGAAAGCATGTCAGAGGAAAGTCCCATGGTACCAAAGTTTTGGATTTTCTTTGCTAACGTATCTCTGGGTATGTTTGCTTCCCATGCCTCACGTCCGTATTCCTTATCCCATTGTTCATGTGCGTATGTTGCTTCGTGTCTTGCTATGCACCAGTCAATGGTAAAGACGCAAAGTCCCCATGCAAAGATGTCGATAAAGAAGGTCACGGTCATTCCTACTCCATAGTATATGCAAATAAGATTGAATGCGGTAAAAGCCATGATAATCAGCGTGATAGTCCATGGAATAAAACTCTTGGGCATGCCTGTACGTATCAGACGGTGTTGCATCTGGTTTTTATCCGGCGTAAGGATGCCTCTGTTCTCTATAATACGACTCTTCAGTACTCGAACAGCGTCCAAGACCGGTACAATGGTGATGCCAATACATACCATGACAGCTTCCTCTGGTAGTCTGCCTCCACATTGTCTTGTCAAACCGATTGCCAGGTAGCTGATAATATATCCCAGAATATAGTTTCCCGAGCTTCCCATCAAGGTCTTTTCCCATCTCTTGTCGAATTTCTTACATAAAGTAAAGGGTAGGGTAACACCTATAGTTGCCGAGGCAATGATAGTACTTAATGCATGATTGCCATACAGACTTAATAGGAGAAATAAAACCACCAACAGTGTTCCCGTTCCTGTAGTCACTCCGTCAGGACTGTCTGTAATGGATGGCAATTCTGTTAGGTATATAGCTACAAAGAGGGTAAAGGGCATACCTACCCACATGGGTATCTCATGAATACCAAATAGACCATACAGATTGTTAATCCATAGACCGGAGGCGGGAAACATAGCTGCTGCAAGTAGGAGAATCAAAAACTTGTTCATGGAACTTGTACCATGAAAATCATCTTTTACTCCCATGATATACAAGAAGGCTCCTCCCACAATTATCTGCAAGATTCGCATGGTGGTGGGTTCTACCTGTAGCCTCAGTTCTTCCATGTTCAGTACATGCGGCAGTGCAACGGTGATACACATGGAAATAAGCATAATGGGGAACAAAGAGAGTCCTCCCATCTCCATTCCAAGTATCTCATCCTTGTTTTGTCTCAGATAAAGATAACCGTTGTAACTGATGATTCTCATTCTTTGTGTGATAAGCAGGCTCAACACAAAGGAGATGGCAAAAGGTATAGCCAGAATAATTAATATATCGTTCATTTGCGTAGTAATGTTTCGAATTTAAACTTCAACATATCCCAGGCTTTTGGTATCAACCTACGTATCAAATAGAATCTCACAGGTTTAAATCCGTTGTCCTTGATAGCCTTTAATATGTTTTTATTCCCAGTAATAATGTTATGGATGGATTTCGTGCTTTCTCCGCCCATTCTCATCTTTACAAAATAACGGTCCAGATAAGCATTTCGTATTTGTCCTTTCTCTATAAAGCGAAGCATCAGTTCAAAGTCTGCGGAAACAGCGTATTGCAGTTTAAAGTCGCCGAAACGTTCAAACCAGATGCTTTTTACATAGAAGGTAGGGTGGGCTGGATGCCACCCGTTTAGGAATGCTCCACATTCATGTTGTGAACCTTTCCAGATTCGTAGCGTTTCATTTTTATTGTTCTCGTCAATAAAAACGAGATTTCCGTAAACACATTCAACTTCTTTCTGATTAAACGCATTGGCAATGTCTTCGACTACGCGCTCATCATGATAAAAATCATCGGAGTTCAATACACCTATCACATCTCCGCTTGCCATTTTAATTCCCTTGTTCATTGCATCATAGATACCTTTATCGGGTTCACTGATCCAATGCATCCTTCCTTGGAACTTTGGCTCATATTCATGGACAATATCCATGGTTCCATCCTTAGAAGCACCATCTACAATGATGCTTTCAATATCAGGGTAGGTTTGCGATAGAATGCTGTCCAGCGTATCGCGCAGTGTCCTTTCGCTGTTATATGTTGCTGTAATGATGGATATTTTCATAGTTACTCTTTTTTTTGTTCAGCTCCAGACTCCCATATTTTTGCTAATTGGGGCCATACAGATTTTGTGGTGTATTTTTTACGCACCTTCTCTTCTGCTTTTTCTGTTAATTGTGTCCTGTATGCGTTATCTTTATAAAGCATATTTACAGCATTGGTTACCTCTTCGGCACTTTGGGGACTAAAACAGATTCCTGCCATTTCACCTTCCACATCCAGAATCTCCGGTATGGCACCCACATTGGATGACGCAATAGCACATTTACATATCATGGCTTCCAGGATAACATTTGGAAAGGCCTCTGTATAGCTGGGAAAGATAAAAGAATCTGCTTGCAACATTTCCTTTATTACTTGATTGTGGGGAATCTCACCTACCATATCCAACCACTTTCCGCCTTCTCTTTGTGCAGCTAGGGATAAGAGATTTTCTTTCATCTTTTCAGTGCACTTTCCAATGATGCGAAGAGAAAGATCAGGAACCTTGCTGCATCCCTTTACCAGTTCTACGACACCTTTCGTGGGAATAACATGCCCTACAAAGACGGCAGATTTGTATTTCCGTTTTATTTCTGTTCTTTGTTTCTCCGTTTCATGTAGAAAAGGATCAGAGATAGGATTGGGGATATAGACAACGTTCTGGTAATTCAGATTGGATAACGCATAGAATGATTTTCTGTCTATAACAACGACCTTGTCAGCCTCATTCAACAGTTTCTTGAGTAGTCTGTATTCAAATCCTTTTTCTTCTGTGATGTTTGGCACTCTCCCAAAATGTAGGTGTACAATGCTATTTATGCCATTCTTATGGGCTGCATGTGTAAGGATAATATCTTTTATGAAACCTAGATAGCCACTTGTACAAATATGAACTACATCAGGCTTTTCTGTCTTTATCTTTCGGATGGCGTTCACTACACATTTCCCCACCTCCTTAATGCCTGAGTAATACCGCTTGAAGCCTCCCACAGTGTACTCCTCAATATGCGTTTTTCGGTCAAAAGAGACTGGTACAATATCTATGCTATTGCCAGTTTCCTGATTGTATTGCATGATATTGCGCGCCCAAGTCCCTATGCCGCTGCTGACAACATCCGGAGATTCTATGTATGGAGTACACAAGAGGACTTTCATATTTCAACGTAAAAAAACATTCTCTACATGAGCTACACGTTTTTGGGGGGATGGAAGCTGCATATAATTGCCATACAAACGTGTTAGATAATTATCATAGTCTTCTATTCCGATAAAGGAGGTATCCTCAAACGTATATCTTTTGTTCTTTCCATACCATTCTATCGGTATAATCTCTTTTTCTGCCCATCTGCCGAACAAGTTTCCAAGATAGCTTCCTTCATGGATTGAAAACAACAAACTTTCTATTTCATTTTGTAATTTACTTGGATTATTCCCATGGATCAGTTGAAGAATTTTTTTTATCATCTTTCTACAATAACTGTTGGGGTGGTTAAATGATTGTTGATAAATCATTCCCAATATTTTTTTCTTTCTTCTTATGTCCTTTTCCTTTTTCCCTCCTATAGTGCAGATGTTCAAAGGGAAAATATCGATGTTTACTCCAAGTTTCTGCTCTAGTGGCAGGTTGATGGCTGTATCGTCAATACAAGTGTCTCTGTCCTCGATTTTTATGAAATTATAGAGAACAGCGGGATGGTTTTTATAAGTACAACACCGATATGGATGGGGTAGTTCTTTTTCCAGATACTCTATTAGTCTTGGATAATATTCAATGGGAACGCCAAAATCCATATCATCGTCCCAAGGAATAAACCCTTTATGACGAATGGCGCCAAGCATTGTTCCTCCCAACATATAATAGGGAATGTCATGCTTAGAACATATCTTGTCAAATTCCTTTCCGATGGACAAGATACGTGAGTGAATTTCTTTTATTCCAATTGCTTCCACACCTCTGTTGTTTCGTTTAATTCTTAAACCAGTCCAAATATTTTGCAGCACATTCGCGGATGTCATATAGACAATGCTCGTTATTCTTCTTAGCGGCAGTACAGATAGAATCTTTATTTTTGATGAACTGTCTGACGGCATTTTTGTATTCTTCTTTGGTATGCCCTGCTGACAGAAAGCCATTTTCACCATCCTTAACGATATCCACAGCACCGCATACTGGCGTGGATATGATGGGTTTGCCGCTCAGATATGCTTCGATGAGTGTGATGGGCATACCCTCGTATTGGGATGATAGGCAGAAGCAGTCGGCACATGACAGATAATCATAGACATTCTCCTTTGTGCCAATGAAATGTATGTCGCTGCATGCTTTCGCAATAATCTCTTTCCCTAATGCCGAATCAAATCCTGCTCCGATAACCACCAATGCCAACTTTTCTCCTTCAGCAATCAACTCGTTAAAGCTATCTACGAGCATCGACTGGTCTTTGCATTGATGACAACGGGCGATGTGTATAAACAGTATACGGTTTTCTGCGCTTCTGTATGCCTGCATTTCTTCTTTTACATCATCTATTTTGTTGGAGATGATAGGCAAGGCCCTCCCGTTTTGAATAAATCGTTGTTTCAGTTTGGGATGGGCTTCGCAGAATTGTTGATGATTTGTTTCTGAGATGGTGATGAATTTACATCTGCCGATGAATCCACTAAGCCTGACCTGAAGTCCTGACCATCCGTGGGCGTAATGGTCGTTGACATCGTTATGTATAGTCAAATAAAATTTGTACCGTCTTCCGTACAACAGGTTTGCCATCAGCATAGTATATCTGGCTTGGCTATGCATGTGTATGACATCTGGTTTAATCCGGTTTACCCATTTACAGCATTGTACCAGTTGCTTGATGCTACCTCCTATAGGCATTTTGGCTTCAATGACCTTAACCGCAGGATTCAACTGAGGCAGATAGAAGTGCTCCACGTCCTTCAGTATCAGTACGGTTACATCTTCTGTTTTCGACAACTCGTTGCAGAGGTCCACTACCAATCTCTCTGCTCCTCCGGATGCCAGACTTTGTATGACTTCAAGAATTTTCATGTTTGCTTCAGGTTTTAGAAGTCATTAGCGTTGGCATTAAAGCTGTCTATCGTGTAGAGCGAATATGCCATATTGAATATGTTGGAAATCAGGAATGCGTACATAGCTACCTTCACATATAAGTTTCCAGAGTAGTTCCTTAGGAATACCATGGCAAATATGGTCAGCGGGAAGCAGGCGGCATCCCAAAATCTTTGCGACAGATAGGCCGATACATTGTTGTTAAAGAAAAGGCATGAGATATAAATCAGCATGTAGGTCAGCATCAGCAAGTGCTTCTCCATATAGCTTACCTCAACCTTATCTACCAGAACCTTCTTTATGCCATAGAAGAATAACATTAATACAGGTATTCTGTTGACAAATAACTTTAGAAATCCCCTGATGTTTATTTCTACTCTATAGCTCGATTCTATATATTTTGTCGCCTTCTCCTGCATCATGTCGTTGCTGCTTACCAATCCTATGAACTGTGCAGACAGTTCTTTTGTTATGTCGTAAAGGAAGGGAAAGGCTATCAGCGAAACGATGATCATCGGCAGTGACTTTGTTCCTGGAATGAATAGCAGGAGGGACAAAAGAATGAATACCAGTATAGTAGAGTGAAAGAAGGTAGAGAATACCAGGAGTATTATACCCATGACAAGTTTCTGCGGCATGGTATCCTCTGCAGATCGGAACATAAGCACATATCCGTAGAACATCATCATGAAGCCTAATGTCTGCCTGAGGTTGGGGAATTGATTCATTAGCATGAGTGTAAAGACGAAGAAGGAAAAGTCCAGATCGCTTTTAATCTCGTCTAATATCTTGAACAGCAGGCAGGCTGCTGTTCCCCATACGCAGAAACGCCACAGATAATAATTGGTAGGAAGACCTTTTATCAGCAGTACATATACGTTCTCAAAGTGGATAGAATGGTCGGACTGCACATTCAAGTCATAAATCACTTGATTATGCAAGAAGTCACCTCCTACACATCCAAAGGTACAGAACAGCATGGTAAAGATGAGCATCCTGTACCAGAAAGAGCGGGGCTTGTAGAAGACATAACTTTCTTCTCCTTCATAATCATATTCCTCATACAGCTTATCGTATTTCTTCATCTCACGATAACCCAACAGCAGCATAATTATCCATGCTGCCACTGTTAATGCCTCGTGTAAAAGAGAAACGGAATACTGCATATCTTCTGATTTTTAGTTTAGAATCGGTTTATGGGCCAATCTGTTAAGGATAAAGGCGCTGATGATGATCTCTGGTGTCATCAGGGCAAAAACGCTCACGCTGTACCATGTGAGCATGTTATCTGTTTTCCACTGGTTGCAGATAGCCCATACAAGCAATACCCTGAATATATTCAGTATAATCTCAAGATTCAGGTAATTCAGTGTCTTGGTCAGCAGCGTTATCATTCCCAGATAGCAGATAATGCCTGTCTGCATCAGCAGGACAAATAGGATTTTCCATGCTGATTCTCCCAGTCCTCCGAATATGTATCTTACACATATACAGGAACATGCGACTATGAACAATAGTAACACGAAGTAGGGGAGTGCGTATTTAAGTAGCTTCTGCACATAGTTCTTTATCTCCTGAATATTGTCCCTTGAGAACTTTGCCAGATAGAAATTGTAGAAAGTTGCCTTGAAGATATAGATGATTCCTATGAATCCAGAAGCAAAGGCCAGTGAGGCAGTAAAAACCTCATCCATATCCTTCGTGGAAATGAGGAACATCTTTTCAGAGATAATAAACAGGACGCCTGTCAGCCAAGCCTTCACAGAATAGGTGGTGAAATCCGACAGCATGGGTTTCTTAATCTGCCTGGGTCTGACGTTGCGTATCACCCTTAGCGTATAGTCTTTGATATCCACCACAAAGGGGCAGACGAATATCAGCAACAGCAGCAGCGTTTTTCCTTCTGTATGTGTCAGGGCGATGTATATCAGCGCTGCGATTCGCAGCAAAAAGGCTGATAGCGATACCCATAGCATATAATGGTATTCTTTCTGTTGGATGTTAGCCCCCTTGTTGTAGAGGAAGATGCTGGATACTATCACGCTCAGGGCAAAGCCGAACCTTTCTGCAAAGGAGAGGTCCTGTAACTTCAGCAATCCGAACACAAAGCTGTGAGGTAGCAGACAGCAAATCAGTATCCCTATGTTCAGCAGGGAGACCAAGGTGTAATAGATGTTGAACGACTCTTTGCTGTTCTGCTTAGCAAAGTAATACAGCGCCAATACAAACCCCAGCTGCATGGTATTGGTACTAAACAGAACCATCTGGAAGATGTACACAAATTGTGTGTATGTATTGGCACTAAGAATCTTGGGAAGAAAAATGTTGACCAAGAATGAAGAGAGACTGAATACAATGTTTGCCATCAAGAAAAACATAAAGTCCTTCTTAAGAAAGGCAGAGACCTTATCTTGTATAATATTCAGTGTCATTCGTTTCGTTAGTGGTTGTCGGATAGAGGAGACTCGAACTCCCGACCCCTACGTCCCGAACGTAGTACGCTACCAACTGCGCTACTATCCGAATGCAATGTAATAAAGGCCTAAACCTCTGATTGCAGGTGCAAAGATACGAATAAGTGAGCGAAGAACAAAAGAAAAGCTTGTTTATTTTCATTTCCGAATAAAAAAGCAGCTTGGCATTGGCCAAGCTACTTCTCACTTTTAACTCTTTAGCTCTTTTGTGTTTTTACCTCAATATCACCTTTTTGCCATCATGGATGTATATGCCTGGGAAGCGAGGAGGAGCATTTAGCTTCTTGCCAGAAAGGTCATACCACTCACCGTTGTTCAGGTTGATGGTGATACGTCCGTTGCTGGTTGCCAGCTCAGAGAACCTATCTATTGCCAAGTCGCTCCAGACACCCCTTGAGTCGCAAACGCACAGGTGGAATGTATGCTCGTCATCGTCGTGCGACAGCATCTCTATGTCTATCACTAATTCGCCGTTGCTCTCGTTTATATCGCCAATAACGGCATGTTCCGTATCTTTGTCGAACCAATACATGTATTTGGTAAGGACATATTCGGTAACATCAGGCAAAGGAGCCACAAAGAACAGGCGCGCCATCTGGTTACTCCACACGCCCTTGTCGTCCTGGACACGGAGGGTGAGCATGTGCAGACCTGACGAGAGGTCGCTG
>JAIKYE010000079.1 GCA_024683455.1 Bacteroidaceae bacterium | reverse complement strand
CTCGGAAAAGCAAAAGAAAAACGAATTTTCCTTTTGCTTTTCTCTCGCTTAATCGTACCTTTGTCCTCAAAATATGAAGTGATGATGAAACAAGACGTTGTAATTAGCCAAAATCTGCAAGAGGACTTACAGCAAGCTATAAGTCGCTGTGCCCACGATAAACTGTTTGTACTTACCGATACCACCACGCTAAAACTCTGTTGGCCGGTAATAAAGGATTATCCTTACCTGCAAGGTGCGCAGATGATTACCATTGGTGCTACCGATGATAACAAGACGCTGCAGACACTGGTTTCCGTCTGGGAATCCCTACAACAGGGTGGCGCTACACGTCACAGTTTGCTCATCTGCTTGGGCGGCGGCATGGTAACAGATCTGGGAGGCTTCGCTGCCAGCACCTTCAAGCGCGGCATTCAGTATATCAACATCCCCACTACCCTACTAAGTATGGTAGATGCCAGCGTGGGTGGAAAGACGGGCATCAACTTTGGCGGTCTGAAGAACGAGATAGGCGTCTTCAACTGTGCCAGCACCGTCATCCTGTGTGCTGAGTTCCTTCGTACTCTGGACGATTACAACATTCGCTCTGGTTATGCCGAAATGCTTAAGCACGGCATCATCAGCAATACAGAAAACTGGGCAGAGCTTATCACTTTTGACTTGAATAATATCGACTACGCCCACCTGCAGCAGATGGTAGCCAAGAGCGTAGCTATCAAGGAGCGTATAGTAGAAGAGGATCCAACGGAGAAAGGTATCCGCAAAGCGCTGAACCTGGGTCATACCGCTGGTCACGCAATAGAGAGTTTGGCTTTGGCTGAGAACCGTACCGTTCTGCACGGCTATGCCGTAGCCTGGGGATTGGTTTGCGAATTGTATCTGAGCGCCAAGCGTCTCAACTTCCCCAAGGATAAACTGAGCCAAACACTGCAGTTCATAAAGGAAACCTACGGTGTGTTCACCTTCGACTGTAAGCAGTACGACCGACTATATCAGTTTATGCAGCACGATAAGAAGAATCAGTCGGGCATCATCAACTTCACACTTATGGCAAATATTGGCGACATACGCATCAATCAGACTGCCAATCAGGAAGAGATTCAGGATATGCTCGATTTCTATCGAGAGAGCATGGGATGCTGACGCAGTCGTTAAAAAATGAAAAAAGTGCCAACTTTGCCGGCAACACATTAAACCATATCACCTGGGGTGCGTCTTAGAGTTAGGCTTGAGGCATTAGGTATTAGACTTTAGTCCCCCTTTTTGAATATAAAATTTTGAATTAACATATCGATGAAACGTACCTTATTATATTTGTTGGTGATGATTCTCTGCCCCTTGACAATGGCGGCACAGAAAATTACAGTGAGCGGATTGATAATGGATGGTAGCAACAACGAGCCGTTAGCCGGCGCTACCGTAGTGCTGCTACAACCCAAGGATAGCACACAGGCCAGTGGAGCCTTGTCTGGATCGGACGGTAAGTTTACCCTTCCATCAGTAAAAGCAGGAAGCTACATTTTCCGTATCTCTTTTGTAGGCTATGTCTCACAATACAAGAACCTGACATTACCCAAGGGTAACAAGACAATAAACTTAGGCACCTTTACCCTGGAGGAAAACAGCAAGATGCTGAAGGAGACAGAAGTGGTGGCTAAGTTGGCTCAGGTGGAGATGAAGGCCGATACCTTTATATATAATGCAGATGCTTACCGTCTGACCGAAGGTTCTATGCTGGAGGAACTGGTGAGGAAACTGCCAGGTGCCGAAGTAGATGATGACGGTAACATAAAACTCAACGGTAAGAATATCAGTAAGATTATGCTGGAGGGTAAGGAGTACTTCCAGAACGATACTAAGATGGCCATGAAGAACCTGCCTTCAAAACTCATCAAGAAACTGAAGGCCTATGACCGTAAGAGTGACTATACCCGTATCACTGGCATTGATGACGGCGAGGAGGAAACAGTGCTCGACCTGACTGTAAAGAAAGGTATGAAGGACGGATGGGTAGGTAATCTCGACGCTGCCTACGGTACTGCCGACCGCTACTCGGGCAATTTCAACGTAAACCGTTTTCTGGACAACAGCTACACCTCAATAGTTGGCAGCCGTAACAACACCAATGATGGCAGAGGAAGATGGGGCGGTGGCAACAACGGCATCACCACCAGCACCATGGGTGGTATAACCTTTGCATGGGAGAACGGAAAGCCCGACTATTCGGCTGGTCTTCTGAAGATAGGCGGTAACGTGCGTTACAGCAGACGCGACAGCGAGAGTGAAAGCCGCACCAACCAAGAGATGTACCTGCCTGACGGAAAGAGCCAGTTCTCCAACTCTAAAAGCAAGGGACAGAACATGAATCAGGATATAAATGTGAACTTCCGTTTCGAATGGTTCCCCGACAGTCTGACCAACATTCTGTTCCGTCCCAACTACAGCCATTCCAATGGCAACAACTATTCAGAGAACCACAGCGTGACTTTCAATGAGAGTCCCTTTGAGGCTGGGCTGACAGATCCCGTGGAGGAGTATAAGAGTTGGGCAGACCCCAATAAGATCAGAGTAAACGGCAACGATCGTTTCAATAATGGCAATAACTGGAGCAATAAAATAAACGGTGACTTGCAGATTAACCGCCGACTGGCAGTACCCGGACGTAACCTCACCCTGAACTTAGGCGGTTCGTACAGCGAGAGCAACAACCAGTCATATAGCCGTTCGATGGTTAATTATTTTCAGCGGAACAACGAAAAGACGGCTACATACCAGAATACGGAATCGCCCTCAAAGAACTACGACTATATGGGGCGTCTTAGCTATACGGAACCCATCCTGAAAGGTACCGTTGTTCAGGCCAGCTATCAGGCTCAGTACAGATTTCAGGATAGCGACCGCGAGATGATGGTGTACGACCAACTGGAAAAAGCACTGGAAGAGAAGGGACTTACGGATGTCACAGCACTGGATCTGTACAACGGTACATACAACGGACTGGACTTCTCTAACTACGGTATAGACCTGACCCAGCTTACACGTGATGCTCAGAACAGCCAATATGCTACGTACCGTGAGTTGAATCAGTCGGTAAACCTGATGCTACGCCATACCAGCAAGTTAGAGAACGGGCAGGAACTGCGCTTCAATATGGGAGTGGACTTCCAACCCCAACGCACCGATATGGAATATCAAAAGGGCGTCGTAGATACTTCCATCGTTCGTCATATCCAGAACTGGGCGCCACGCTTTAACCTGCGTTGGAAAATCAGTGATACCAGCCAGCTACGTGTCCGTTACAACGGAAGTATGAGCCAGCCCTCGATGGTAAACCTGATAGAGGTAATGGATACCAGCAACCCTCTGTATGTAAGTACAGGTAACTCTGGACTGAAGAGTTCCTGGAGCGACCGCTTCAACATTGATTACAACGACTATATCACAGACCGTCAGATGGGATGGAACATCAGCGCCTGGGGTAATATCAACCGACGAAGTATCAGCAATGCCACTATCTATGATACGGAAAGCGGTAGAAGCTACAGCAGACCTATGAACATAGACGGAGGGTGGAATGCAGGTGCCTGGATGGGATTCAACACAGCCCTTGACACAAAGAAGCGTTTCAACCTGAGCTTCAACCAGAATATCAGCTACGCCAACAACGTGGGCTACATCAGCAGCAATCTGGACGAAAATGCCAAGCAGTTTATCGAAGGCGACCTGGATATGAACGGTCTCTTTAACTATATGGACCAGAAAGGCTTGCTGCAGAAAGCCAATACACGCAGCACCAATCTGGGAGAGAGCCTGCGTCTGAACTTCCGCAACGATCTGTTGGAGGTTGGCGTGAACGGCGGTATGAACTACCAGCATGCACGCAACGACATGCAGCAGACAGGCAACCGAGACACTTGGTCATTTAACTACGGTGGTAACATCGTCCTGAACATGCCTTGGAACATGCAGTTCAGTAGCGACATCTCTCAGCAGAGCCGTCGCGGTTATGACGATAAGACCATGAATACCAACGAGCTTATCTGGAATGCTCAGATAAGCCAGAACTTCCTAAAGCAGAAGAATGCAACGGTAAGCGTACAATGGTTTGATATCCTGAAGCAACGCAGCAGTATCAGCAGAAACTACAGCGCAACTAACCGCAGCGATACATGGACCAATGCCATCCATAGCTACGTAATGGTACACTTTATCTACCGCTTCAACCTGGTTGGCGACAAGCAAACACGTCGTGCAGGCGGCTTTGGCGGAGACCGTGGTGGCTTTGGTGGTGACCGTGGCAGCTGGGGAGGCGGCGGTGGCTGGGGAGGCAACCGCGGCAACTGGGGTGGCGGAGGAGGAAGATTCTAAATCTCCCCGCTTACTTAAAGAAGGAGAAGTTTACACTCCCGTAGGCTCTGTGGTCAACGAAACGGGGGTGCTGAGAGAAATCCTGTGTTTTTCCGTGCTCAAGAACAAAGAGCCCGTCCTCGCGCAACAATTGGCGTGAGAGAACGATATCCGGCAATTGCTCCAACTGAGGAAGTGCATATGGAGGATCGGCAAAGATGAAGTCGAACTGCTCGTGACACTTGCTCAAAAATCGAAATACATCAGCCTTGACAGGAAAAGCATTAAGGTCCTGCAGTTTTTCCACGAAACCACGGATAAAACTGTAATGCAAAGCATCGGCCTCTACAGATACCACACGACTGCAACCACGACTGAGCAACTCCAACGTGATACTACCTGTGCCTGAGAAGAGGTCAAGGGCTGTAGGCTCTTCATCAAAATCGATATAGCCCTGAAGTACATTAAAGAGATTCTCCTTCGCGAAGTCTGTTGTAGGACGCGCCTTGAAACTGCGAGGCACATCGAAATGACGACCCTTATATTTTCCTGTTATAACTCGCATACTGTAGTCTTTGGGATAAAACGTTGTAGCTGTTGCTGCAACTCAGCACTGGAATTGTTCAGATACAAAGGCTGTTTCAACTCTTCCATCTGGAGGCTCCTCCATACACCCATAATATAATAAAGACGGTCGGCGTCATTATCTACATTAAAGGTGGATGCATAATACAGACGCTGCTCCTTAAAACAGCAGACAAGAAGATTCTTGGGAGCAATCATAGCATAGAAATGTATGCTACGGTCCTGCTTCTTGCGATCGACATTGGCAATGTTTTCTATCGCCCTACCCTCCAGACTGACAATCTCAACATCTGGATAGATGTCTTGAACCGTCTGTAAAAGCTCTTGGTTTACAGAGAAAAGTTCAACGACCTCTAATGAAGGAAGAATCTGATAGTGAACCTCTGCCTTATTGACTTTCAACGAAGGAAAGGTAAGGTTGTAAAGCGGAAACACTTCCTCACGACGGAAGTATTCCAAGGGAACACACGTACTGGGCGAAAGAACAAGGAGTTCCACTTGCTGAAACGTATATTCCATAAGATGGGGACGCTTGAGCGCTTGCTCAAGCAACTGGTACAACGGAGTACGGCCATCGGCAGTTACATCCTCCTTTTGTACCAGAGAATTATCTGAGGTAAATAGGATAGACAAAGAAAATCCATCCGAGAATAGTCGGATGGATAATCTATATGTGTTAAGCAGATTACTCCCAGTTACCTGCATTGTTATTCCAGTTGTTACCGGCATCACCGATCTTCAGACCAGCATATGCACCCTTGGCATCAGCTTCCTCTGCACGGTTGTAGATAAGACGCTCACCCTGCTTACCCATACCCTTAAGGAAGGAACTGTCAGGAGCGTTGCACTCCATTACCATCTGGATAGCACCAGAACGTGTAGTGTTGGGAACAGCAATAATCTCGAAGGTGTCGCCACCTGAGAAAGGAATGTAACGCATAGAGTCTGCTACAAAGCCCTCATAGTTGTAGAGAGAGTCCTTGAGTGAAACCCAAACAGTATCACGACGGAAGTTCTGCAAGCCATTGGCAATAATAGCAGCCTGATCACCGCTGTTTACTATCTCAGCAGCCTTGCTTTCTGTAAGACCTGCATCCATCTGCTTATCGCTAAGCACACCCTGCTTCATCACTACAGGAAGTTTGCCAGTCTCAATAAAGTTGATAAGCACAGACCAGTCTGCACAATACTCGCCAAACTGAGCCTTGTAGGCTTCCTCTGCACTACGGATTTCCATCAGACGTGCCTTTACGACAGCTTCACGAGCAGAAACATCGGCAGAAAAATCCTCGGTGTCTTGGATGCTTCGCCATGTGATGAAGAGCAAACCAACAGCACAAACACCTAGAAATACATTAATTAGCTTCTTGTTCATATTGTTATTTGTATTTTATTTTGTATATTCGCATCGCAAAAGTAAAAAATTTAATTCACATAAACGATATTTCGTACTTTTTTTTCAGGAAGAATGATGATAAGTGATGAATTAGGTGCTTTAATTAAAGGGAATTTCGCGCACGAACCAACATTTGAG
Source organism: Bacteroidaceae bacterium (assembly GCA_024683455.1). GTDB lineage: Bacteria > Bacteroidota > Bacteroidia > Bacteroidales > Bacteroidaceae > Physcousia. The sequence goes on along the minus strand of JAIKYE010000079.1, from coordinate 12,056 downwards.
CAAGAAATGGTGGTTGCCAAGTGGGAAGAGTTCCTGCTTAGCAGAAACCCTCATACGCTGTTCCTGCTGAAGGGTTATGCGGGTACCGGAAAAACGTCACTTATCGCTGCACTGGTGAAGACGCTAATCCAACTGAAACAGCCTGTAATGCTACTAGCTCCTACGGGAAGAGCGGCCAAGGTTTTCTCCTCCTATGCCAATGCTCCTGCCTATACCATTCACAAACGCATTTACCGTCAGAAATCCATCGTTGATATGGACAACTTCCAGACGGATATCAATTTGCATAAGCATACGCTTTTCATTGTGGATGAGGCATCCATGATTTCCAACGAGGGGTTGTCCGGCTCTATGTTCGGAACAGGACGACTGCTGGATGACCTGATGCAATACGTCTATTCCTGCGAGGGATGCAGATTGATTCTGGTGGGTGATACGGCACAGTTGCCCCCAGTAGGCGAAGAAGAAAGTCCTGCCCTAAACAGGTACGTTCTGGAAGGATACAACCTGGATGTTACGGAAGTCCACCTGACTGAGGTGGTAAGACAGGAACAGGAGTCTGGTATCCTATGGAACGCCACACACCTGAGACAACTGATGCAAGATGAGTTGTTCTACGAGTTCCCCCGCATGCATGCCAGCTTCCCCGATGTCTGTGTAATGCCCGGGGATGAACTGATAGAAGCATTAGAGAACAGTTACCATCAGTGCGGGACCGACCAAACTGTCGTAGTGACACGAAGTAACAAACGGGCTAATATATTCAACAACGGCATAAGGGCAAGAATCCTGGATTATGAAGAGGAACTGTCCGGAAACGACCTGGTAATGGTGGCCAAGAACAACTATTACTGGACAAGCCTCACGCCCAGCCCTCTCCAAGGAGAGGAAAAATCAAGAAAGCCTTCCTCCTCGGGGGAAGGTTTGGAAGGGGGCTCTTTCATTGCCAACGGCGATGTGGCCATGGTGAGACGTTTCAGAAACGAACGGGAATTCTATGGCTTTAGGTTTGCTGATGTTACATTGCGGTTCCCTGACTATGACAACATGGAACTGGACGTTACAGTCCTGTTAGATACACTACAGAGTGAGGCACCTGCCTTGACCCGCCAACAGCAGGAACAACTTTTCAATGCCGTATGGGAGGATTATCCAGAAATTCGCGACAAACGCGAGCGAATGAAACGCCTTCGCCAAGATCCCTATTACAATGCCCTTCAGATAAAGTACGCCTATGCTATTACCTGTCATAAGGCACAGGGCGGACAGTGGCAACATGTCTATATTGATCAGGGGTATATCACGGAGGACATGCTCTCGCCCGATTATTTTCGTTGGCTCTATACTGCCCTTACTCGCGCTACAGAGAAAGTATATTTGGTAAACTGGCCTAAGGAACAGATAGAATAAAAGAAAAGCCCCTGCGAAAGGGGCTTTGCTGTTAATTATGCTGTAAGAATCTCAATGAGTTTCTCTACTGCTGCATGAATGCCTTCGGGGTTCTTACCACCAGCAGTAGCGAAGTGAGGCTGACCGCCGCCACCACCCTGAATGAGCTTGGCTGCTTCGCGGATATTCTTACCGATATTTACACCAGTAGCAACTACACTGTCTGATGCAGCAGCAGTAAGCAAAGGCTTACCCTCGGCAACAGAACCAATGACTACCAGACTATTCTCTACCTCAGCACGGAGCTGGAAGGCTATATCCTTAACGAACTCAGCACCAAGAGGAGTAATGGCGCTTAACACCTTGATTCCATTAACCTCCTTCTGCTTAGCAATCATTTCCTGCTTCAAACCGGCAGCTTTCTCACGCATTACTTCTTCCACCTGCTTCTTCAGCTCAGCATTGTCGTTGATAGCCTTGCGGATAGTACCCACCAAGTCGGGAGCATTGTTAAAGAAGCTGCGAAGCTCTGCCAAGAGATCCTGCTGCTTGTCGAGCACATCCTCCACAGCCTTACCTGTAATAGCCTCGATACGACGAACACCAGCAGCGATGCTGCTCTCAGAGATAATGCGTACCATACCGATACAACCTGTACTCTTGGCATGGCAACCGCCACAGAACTCTATACTGCTACCGAACTGTACAACACGTACCTTGTCGCCATACTTCTCACCAAAGAGGGCAACAGCACCCAACTTCTTAGCCTCCTCGATAGGAGTATCACGGTACTCCTGTAAGGGTAGGTTCTGACGGATACGTTCGTTGACCAAATGCTCTACCTCACGAATCTGCTCGGGAGTTACTTTCTCGAAATGAGAGAAGTCGAAGCGCAGATAATCAGGTGTTACCAATGAACCCTTCTGCTCTACGTGGCTGCCCAACACTTCTTTCAGTGCCTCATCCAACAGGTGAGTACAAGAGTGGTTGGCCTCGATGGCACGACGACGATCTACATCTACACAAGCCATAAACTCAGCCTCGGGATTGGTAGGAATGCGCTCCAGCAGGTGTATGCTTACGCCGTTCTCCTTCTTGGTATCTATAACCTTGATGGTTTCTGTCTCGTTTACCAGCACGCCGGTGTCACCGACCTCACCACCCATCTCACCATAGAAGGGAGTCTGATCGAGGATGGCTTCGTAAACAACACCTTTCTTCTGCTTCACCTCGCGATACTTCACGATGTGGCAGCCGTATTCAGTATAATCGTAACCAACGAAGGTGGAAATCTCACCGTTCTCGCTCTGGCTTTCAGATACAATGTGCCAGTCGCCCATCTCAACCTGAGCTGCATTACGGGCGCGGGCCTTCTGCTTCTCCATCTCGACATTGAAACCAGCCTCATCAACTGTCAGTCCGTTCTCACGACAGATAAGTTCTGTAAGGTCGAGGGGGAATCCATAAGTATCAAAGAGGGTGAATGCCTTCTCGCCGGCAATCTCTGTCTTGCCAGCAGCCTTGGTCTCCTTCATTACGCCATCCAGCAACTTGATACCTGTCTCAAGGGTACGCAAGAAGCTGTCTTCCTCTTCCTTCATCACCTTGGTGATAAGTTCACGCTGAGCCTCCAACTCGGGATAGGTGGCTCCCATCTCCTGAATAAGAACAGGCAGCAGACGATACATGAAGGCTTCCTTCTGGCCTAAGAATGTATATGCATAACGAACGGCACGACGCAGGATACGACGGATAACATAACCGGCCTTGGCATTGCCAGGCAACTGACCATCAGCAATACTGAAAGCGATGGTACGCAGGTGGTCGGCAATAACACGCATGGCAACATCGGTCTCCTCCTTGTCGCCATACTTATAACCGCTCAAATCACCGATTGCCTTGATGATAGGCTGGAAAACATCGGTATCATAGTTGGAGTGCTTGCCCTGAATGGCACGAACCAGACGTTCAAAACCCATACCGGTATCAATGACATTCATACCAAGGGGCTCCAGATGACCATCTGCCTTGCGTTCAAACTGCATGAACACAATGTTCCAGATCTCAATCACCTGTGGATCGTCCTTGTTTACCAACTCACGGCCAGGCACCTTGGCCTTTTCTTCGGGAGTACGACTATCCAAATGAATCTCGGAACAGGGACCACATGGACCGGTATCGCCCATCTCCCAGAAATTATCGTGCTTATTTCCGTTTATGATATGATCAGCAGGAACATGCTTCAGCCAGAAACCGGCAGCCTCATCATCACGAACAAGGTTTTCCTCGGGTGAACCCTCGAATACCGTAACGTAGAGGTCCTTGGGGTCCAGTTTGAGAACATCCACCAGATATTCCCATGCCATATCGATGGCGCCCTCCTTGAAGTAATCGCCAAACGACCAGTTGCCCAACATCTCAAACATGGTGTGATGGTAGGTATCATGGCCTACTTCTTCCAAGTCGTTATGCTTACCGCTTACACGCAGACACTTCTGACTATCAGCACGACGACGAGGCTCTGGGTCGCGAGTACCCAAAATGATGTCCTTCCACTGGTTCATACCAGCATTGGTAAACATCAGCGTAGGGTCGTCCTTCACTACCATAGGAGCAGAAGGAACAATCAGATGTCCTTTTGACTCGAAGAATTTCTTGAACGAGTCTCTAATTTCGTTAGCTGTCATCATATTTCTTGCTATTTTGATTTTTTCTTGTTTGCTTATTTTATAATTTATGATGTATAAATCATCAAAAATCTTGCAAAGGTAATTTATTTTACCTATTTTTGCAAAGAATTTGATTACAAAAGGAAGTAATATCTACAATTATGCCTTACAACCCTAATAAAGAGCTGAAGAAGTTCTATTCCATAAGCGAGGTTGCCGCAAAATTTAATGTGGCCGAGTCTCTTTTGCGTTATTGGGAAAAAGAGTTCCCCAACATCAAGCCTAAGAAGACCGAAGGTCGTGGAATAAGAAAGTATACGGCTGAGGATATTGCTGAAATTCAACTCGTTTACAACTTGCTGAAAGTAAGGGGCATGAAGATTGGTGCAGCCAAGCAGGTTCTGGCTAAAAACCATGATGGTGCCAACAACACAGCAGAGGTATTGGGCTACCTACAGTCAATACGTCAGGAGCTGATTGAAATCAGCAACGAATTGAAGGAACTGTAATCAGAAGCGTTTAACGTCCTGAATATCCTTTATCTTCTTTAGATTTTTACAGATTGAACGGATATCGCTCACATCGTGAACACCCAACTGAATTTCCGCCTTGAAGATTCCGTCCTTGGAATCGATACTCAGATTATGAATATTTACGTTCAGTTGCTGAGACAGAACACCCGTTATCTGATGTAGCACACCTATATGGTCTATACCCTCAACATGGAGGGTAGCAGGGAATGACATTTGCTTGTGTGTGTCCCATTTGGCTGCAAGAATATGGTTGCCGTCGCTTGCCTTTAACTTAGTTGCCAACTCGCACTGACGCTTATGGATGGTAATACTGCTGACACCATCGAAATAGCCCAACACATCATCGCCAGGAATAGGATGACAAGCCTGACAGATGTTATAATGTCCTATTGTCTCTTCGTTAAGGACCAGAGGTTTTTTCTTGTCAATCTTAAGCGGCGTAACATTAACCTCTGAGTTTGCATTTTCGCCATTGTTCCCATGCTTCTTGAAGAATGGGATGTAGCGCCCCCACCCCTTCTTGTTTGGCAACTTATCCAGGATGGTAGCCTCGTCATTATCACCAAGATTGATGCGTTTCTCGCCCACAGCAATCAAGAGTTCTTCTCTGGACTGCATGTTGTGGAAACGGCAGAGCTTGTCGATATTGATACTGTTTGGCTCCTTCTCTATCTTCTGGAAGAACTCATTCAACAGTTCCTCTCCCTCCTTCTGCTTCTCTCTATCCTCGCGACGCAGAATAGCCTGAATCTTTCCCTTTGCCTTGGCTGTTGTGGCATACTGTAGCCACTCGCGCTCCACCCTCTGGGTTTTTGAGGTAAGAATCTCCACCTGGTCGCCACTCTGCAGCACCTGACTGATGGGAGCCAGAAGATGATTTACCTTGGCACCGATACAATGAGTACCCATGAAGGTATGAATATTAAAGGCAAAGTCAAGAACCGTACTGTTCGCCGGCATTGTCTTAAACTCGCCTTTAGGAGTCACAACAAATATCTCGCTGGCAAAAAGATTAAGCTTGATGGTATCAAGGAAATCTATGGCATTGGGCTGAGGATCGTCAAGAATCTCCTTGACGGTATGCAACCACTTATCCAGTTCGTTATCGCTGTCTTCACTGGTCTTGCTTCCTTCCTTGTATTTCCAATGAGCGGCAAAACCCTGTTCAGCCTTATCGTCCATGCGCCTACTACGAATCTGCACCTCGACCCATCGACCTGTTTTGCTCATCAGTGTTGTATGAAGTGCCTGATAACCATTGGCTTTGGGATGTGACAGCCAATCACGCAGACGCTCGGGGTGAGGCTTGTAGATGCTGCTGCAGATAGCGTAGATCTGGAAGCATTCAGCAATCTCCTTGTCTATATCTTCGCAGTCGAAGATAATACGGACCGCCAGAATATCATATATCTCCTCAAAGGTCACGTGCTTGGTCTGCATCTTTTTCCAGATGCTGTAAGGAGCCTTGATGCGTGCCTTGATCTCGTACTTTATACCTGCCTCATCAAATTTCTCCCTAAGGGGAGCTGTAAACTGGTCGAAGATGGTGGTAAGGTGTTCCTTCATGCCTGCCAGTTTTGCTTTGAGGGCATGATACTCCTCTGGATGCTCATAGCTGAAGCTCAAGTCCTCCAACTCCTCCTTTATCTTGTTGAGTCCCAACCTATTGGCTAAAGGCGCATATATATAAAGTGTTTCTCCTGCAATCTTGTATTGCTTGTTGGGAAGCTGGCTGCCCAGCGTACGCATGTTGTGCAAGCGGTCTGATATCTTGATAAGGATGACGCGGACGTCATCACTCATGGTCAGCAGCAGTTTCTTGAATGACTCTGCCTGTGCCGATGCCTTGTCACCAAAGATGCCACCGGAGATTTTTGTCAGGCCATCAACAATCTGGGCAATCTTCTCACCAAAGATATTGGTAATATCCTCCACCGTATAGTCAGTATCCTCAACTACATCATGTAAAAGGGCGGCACATATACTGGTACTGCCAAGCCCTATCTCCTCACAGGCTATCTGGGCTACGGCAATGGGATGCATAATATATGGTTCGCCAGAGAGACGACGAACACCTTTGTGCGCCTCCTTGGCAAAGTTAAAAGCCTTGTCAATAATCTCGACATGCTTACGATGCTTGGAATTAAGATACGTCTCAATAAGATGCTGATAAGCCTGGCTTACCATCTTCTCATCTTCCAATTCTTTATTGGTCAGCTCTTCCATATCCAAATCCTTTTACATTATATATATGTACCGCTTAATTCAGCCTCAGCTTCTGTCCTTCTCTGATGTTGGTACCCTTCAGTCCGTTGGCTTTCTGTAATGCCTTAACAGAGGTGCGGTTGCGTCTGGCAATAGCACCAAGGGTATCGCCCTTCTTAACGATAATAGAGCCGCCCGACTTATTACGGCCGCCTCTCTTGTTGCGCGACTTGCGAGAGGCTCTGTCGTTATCGTCGTCAAGCACCACTTCATTGGTACTGGACAGATATGTTGTCTTTACATAAATGGAGTCACCTGCATCTATGAAGGCATTTATCTTATCAGAAGGCATACGCAGGATGCAGTCGTGGGAATCCCCAGGAATGAGTGTTGTGCGGTATTGTGGGTTAAGAGCACGAAGCTCACCTATGCTAATATCGCACATGGCGGCAATCTGCTCCATCCTTACATTTTTCTTTAACAACAAAGTATCTGTTGCCTGTGGAAGCGTAGTACCTACAGGACAGATATTATGGTCGCAGAAATAGTTCATCACATAATTAGCTGCAATAAAGGCGGGCACATAGCCTCTGGTCTCGGCTGGAAGATACTGGTAAATACCCCAGAAGTCCTTCTTTCCGCCAGAACGACGGATAGCCTTGCTTACATTGCCAGGGCCACAGTTGTACGCAGCAATGGCAAGAGACCAGTCGCCGAAAATCTCATAAAGATCCTTCAACATGTGTGCAGCAGCATAGCTGGCCTTAACGGGGTCTTTACGCTCGTCAATAAGGCTGGTTACCTCCAGTCCGTATCTCTTGGCCGTTCCAATCATAAACTGCCAAAGCCCCACGGCTCCCGAACGGCTGACTGCATTGGGATGCAGAGCACTCTCTATGATGGGAAGGTTACGCAATTCCAGAGGAACCTGATAGCTCTCCAAGGCTTCCTCGAAAATAGGATTGTAGAAATTGCATGCTCCCAGCATAATACTTACCGAAGGACGCAGACGTTCGCAGTAACGGTCAATGTATTTGCGCACAATGTCGTTATAGGGCATCTCTATCACATTAGGAAGACGACTGAGACGTTTTGCATAGGTCTCAGCATCAAATTCCGGATTGACACCTTTCGAAAGGCAGTTCTCTACGTTGGTCAGATAGTTCTTGGTCATCCAGTCATTCAGCAAACTGTCCAACTCATACATTTGCATACCTTCCGGCAACAATGTATCATCGGTGCCAATTGTATCTGCGTATTCTTGTGCATGAGTGGCAAAAGCCATTAAGACAGCACAAGCGAATATATAAAATCTTTTCTTCATATCTTGTTTGAACTATTTCTAATAGGATAGGGTAAACTTAACACCAGGAACTGCCTCCCTGCCAAACGCCTGAGTAGATGAGGTCTGAATAAAGGTAGGCTCCAAATGAAGACTGAGGTCTTCGCTGATATCAAAGGTCGAAAGCTCGGCATCTACATAAGCATCAACCACCGCCAGGAGATATACCCCAGCAAAGGCAAAGATGCTAAGGTCGCGATTACGACGGAAGAAATTCTTCTTGTTTTTGAATATATTCTTGAATCGTTCCTCTCTTCCCGATATATCATAGCCTATGGGCAGCATCTTCTCGTAGCTCTTTGTGTTCGGGTCTGAGTCCATAATGTCGAGGTATGCCTGCGAATAATCATGAAGCATCTGCGAGTTCCATGTCAGCGCATAGACGCACCCCAAGAATCCTCCATATATGATGGGCAGCTTCCAGTATTTGTGATTGTATATCTGTCCGCCCCCGGGAAAGACCAATCCCAGCCACATAGCACGGATAGGGTCTGGCACAAACCGTTCCCGCTTGAGGGATGATGCTATCGAAGCCCGAAGAAGACTGTCGGAAACCGATACTACACGTGCAGAATCCTCCAGCACAATCCTATCGAGAGAGTCTGAAAGAACCATCTCCTCCTCTTGAGCAAAGAGGACGGACGCTCCGCCGCACCAGGTAATGAGGCATAGTAGGAGAATTCTTATGGCGTATAATGATTCTTTGATCCTCAACTTCTCAGTTTGTCAATAATAGCTATGATACGTTCCAGTTCTTCTTCGTTGGCAAAGGGGATCGTAATCTTTCCTTTTCCAGTCTCAGCACATGTCAACTGGACTTTTGTCTGGAAGAATTTGCTCAGGCTGGTGCGCAGTGCTCCGTATTCGCTGCTCAGGTTAGAACCTTTCTGGCGGATACGCTTGCCTTCCTTGCTCTTCACGCTACCGCCCTGGCTCAACTCCTTCACCATTTCTTCTATCTTGCGGACACTCAGCTTGTCCTTCTTAAACTCCTTGAACACCTCCAACTGGGCTGTAGGGTCATTCAGAGCCAAAAGAGCACGGGCATGTCCCATATCAATCTCTCTGTTCTTGAGTGCCATCTGAATGGGAGCTGGCAATTTCAACAGACGCAGATAGTTGGCAACGGTGGCTCGGTTCTTGCCCACCTTATCACTCAACTGCTCCTGCGTAAGGTCATATTGTTCCATCAGATGCTGGTAAGCCAGTGCAATCTCCAAAGCCGAGAGGTCCTGGCGCTGGATATTCTCCACCAGCGCCATCTCCATCATATTCTCGTCATCTACCGTTCTGATGTAGGCGGGGATATGGGTGAGACCAGCACGCTGACTGGCTCTCCAACGTCTCTCACCAGCAATGATGGTATAAGAACCATCGCCCATATCACGCAAGGTGATAGGTTGGATGATACCTATTTGCCGAATGCTGTTAGCCAGTTCCTGCAAGCTGTCATCGTCAAAATCTCGTCTGGGCTGATTGGGATTAGGGTGAATCTTCTCAACGCTCACCTCGCAGATGTTAGACGAGCCTGCCGTCTGAACTTCGGCATCTGTATTCAACAAAGCGTCAAGGCCTCTGCCTAAAGCCTGCCCCTGATATTTCTTACGTATGGCCATCTTTCAATTTTATATTAAACCACTTACCATTTTCTTTATTTCGCTAACCGCTAACCCATTCTCCCCTCGCCTTAGGAGAGGGGTGGGGGTGAGGCTGTTAACCGTTAACCGAATTCTTCTCAATAATTTCCTCTGCCAACTTGAGGTGAACCTTCGCACCTACCGCATCGGCATCGTACAGGATAGCAGGCATACCGTGACTGGGTGCCTCGCTCAACTTTACGTTACGCGGAATAACAGTCTTGAAGACCAGTTCGCGGAAATGACGTTTTACCTCCTCGTATATCTGGTTTGCCAAGCGCAGACGACTATCATACATCGTCAGCAGGAAACCTTCTATCTCAAGGGCTGGATTCATTCTGGACTTCACAATCTTGATTGTGTTCAGCAACTTGCTGATTCCCTCCAAGGCAAAATATTCGCACTGAACCGGGATGATAACGCTATCGGCAGCAGTCAAGGCATTAACAGTAATCAGGCCCAAACTGGGACTGCAATCGATAAGCAGATAATCATATTCACTGGCAATGGAAGACAGCAATCTCTTCATCACCTGTTCCTGATGCTTAACGTTCAGCAATTCTATTTCAGCTCCCACCAGATTGATGTGGGAAGGTATGATATCCAGTCCGTTGATGTCTGTGGTATAGATAACATTCTTGATGTCCATCTCACCCAACAACGCGTTGTAAATTGATCCGTCTATCTTGTTTACATCCACACCCAAGCCACTTGAAGCATTGGCCTGCGGATCTGCGTCAATTAGCAAGACCTTCTTTTCCAAGGCTGCCAAAGAAGCAGCCAAGTTCATACTGGTGGTGGTTTTTCCTACACCGCCTTTCTGGTTTGCTATCGCAATAATTTTGCTCATTTGTTTTTATTTTCGTTCCTAAATTAAGTGCGAAGATATGATTTTCTTTTGGAATATGGGGCAGAATTGTCACATTTTTATTACTTTTGCATAGCAAATGAACTGAAGATATGCAAAAACAGCCCTTGATATTAATAACAAATGATGATGGTTGGGATGCGCAAGGCATTTCTGTGCTTATCGAATGCATGCAGAAATTAGGTCAGGTTATTGTAGTTGCACCGAATGGTGCACGTTCTGGCGCAGCCTGTTCCATCACCCCCCTTACACCAGTAACGCTGAAGCTGGAAGAAGAAGAAGAAAATCTTTTGGTTTACTCTTGTAGCGGAACGCCCGTTGACTGTGTAAAGCTGGCCGTAGAGAAGGTCGTTCCGCGTATGCCTGACCTGGTGGTTTCGGGCATTAACCACGGAGACAATGCCAGCATCAGCCTGCACTATAGCGGAACCTTGGGAGCGGTATTAGAGGGCTGTATGAAAGGAATCCCCTCTATCGGATACAGCTTGCGCACTCGGAAGCAAGAATGCGATTTCCAACCTTATCTTAGAGCAACAGAAACCATTGCAGATTATGTTCTGAAAAACGGACTTCCACAAGATGTCTGCCTGAACGTAAACTTCCCTGAAGTTCCCGCCCTGAAAGGCATTTCTATCTGTAGGATGGCAAGGGGAATCTGGCAGTCGGAGTGGAAGGACACCGATGTACCGGGAGTCTATAAGTTAACGGGGACTTTCACCAATCTGGAGCCAGAGGTTGAGGGAACCGACTATTGGGCCTTAGACCATGATTTGGCATCCATTACGCCCTTGAACCTGGATATGACTTGCTATCCATTTCTTGATACACTGGAATCTTTACAAAATGAAGTATTATCTTATAGCAGGAGAGGCCAGCGGTGACCTTCATGCCAGCCACCTGATGGCAGCTTTGAAGGAAGAGGATGCACAAGCTCAGTTCCGCTTTTTCGGAGGCGACAAGATGCAGGATCAGGGGGGCACTCTGGTCAGTCACTACAAGGATCTCGCCTACATGGGTTTCATAGATGTGGCGTTGCACTTGCGCACTATCTTAAAGGGAATGAAGCATTGCAAGGACGACATTGTGAAATGGAACCCCGATGTGGTCATACTGGTAGATTATCCGGGCTTCAACTTGAAGATTGCCCGTTTCCTGCACGATAACACCCAGATTCCCGTCTTCTATTATATCTCGCCCAAGATTTGGGCTTGGAAGGAAGGACGCATCAAGGATATCCGTCGGAACGTGAATGAGATGTTCAGCATTCTTCCCTTCGAGGTGGATTTCTTTGAGCGTAAGCACCATTATCCCATCCATTATGTGGGCAACCCTACGGTGGATGAGGTGGATGCCTTCCTAAAGGAAAATCCTGATGATGAGGCTGGCTTCCGTTGTGAGACTGGATTGGATAAC
>JAIKYE010000062.1 GCA_024683455.1 Bacteroidaceae bacterium | reverse complement strand
GTCACTAGGACCGTCAACTGTGGTGATACCTGCTGTGGCAAGATCAGTTTCAGTAACATTGTTCTTTGAATGCTTTGTAGCTTTCAGTGTTGCAACGCCAGTACCGGCAAGCAGATCATTGGCATCATCAAATGTCCAAACTCCCTTAGCTTCAGGAACAGTAACAGGAATAGTTTCTGCGAAATTGACGGGGCATGGCATGTAAACTGTTGCATAGCCTTCTTCACCGATTGTGTATTCGAAGCTTGTGGCATCTTCAACAGCCCACTGAGATGCATCAGCACTTGCAACCCAACCTACTACAGAACCACCTTGAGCACAATGTAAGCAAGAGAAGTTATCTTCTGGATTTGACTGGAATGCTGCATAACCAACTGATGAGATAATAACGGTGTAAAGAGCTGCCTTTTCGCTACCTTTAACTTGAGCACTTCTTGCAACATCAGCGGGTAGATAATTACCCATCAAGTTGATGGCAAACTGATTACCCTCTTTAATCAAGTAAACAATATGCTTAGCAGCAGTAGCAGCCTTGTAGTCACCATAGAAGCAAGCATCAGTAGGATCAACTCCAAAGTATGTACCATAACTCTTATTCTTCAGGATGTAGTAACCTGTCTCAGGAAGATTATAGTTATTAATATCTGCTTTGAAATCATCGGTCAACGTCTCCTTCATCTTCTTATAGTCTGCAAAAGAGCATTCTGTCTTCTTGCTTTCGTCATAGCCAATCGCAGCCTTAGCAGCATCTGTAAATGTGAAGTAACCTGTAGCATCCATAGTAGGAGCAATTTCAGAAGTTACATATTCTGCGAAGTTTGTGGGAACATCAAATACAGTGAAAGCAGAACCTGCATCACCAGTATCAGTTGATGCCCAAATCTTCAAGGAGCCACTAGCACCACCATATTGATTGGTCTGATAGCCCAAATCTGTTGTAAGCATAAAGGCACCGCTTATGTCTGATGTACTGGGCTTAATAACCCAAGCATTTGCAGAAGCTACGTCAACGAATGTAGGAATAGAAGCATTATCGTTAGATACCCATGCATATACCTGATCAGAACCTGCCCCCTTGTTAAAGATCTTAAAGCCATCATAGCCGTTGCCTACGAATGCCCACTGATAAGAATCCTCTACCAATCCCATTGTATTAGCCTGAACGGGAGCCAGTGACTTATCGTCCTTTGGATTATCTGTAGTTACATAATAGCTACCGCGTACAGCCATATCATACCAGTGTGCGTTAGCAAAGTCGGTAGAAATAACGAACGGGCCGTTCCATGTAGCAGTGAATTCAACGTTGGTTTCCAACTCGCTGATCGTCACGTCCACATCGTTGTAGGTGTAGTAAGGACGCTTGAACTCATCAAGCAGAGTGGTGATTTTAGCACCAACCTTTACTGGCTGTGGCTCAGAGGTGAAGATTACATTGCCCTGCTCATCTTTTACAATGTATGTAGCGGTATTCTTAGGATGGAAGTAAGCTTCCAGTTCTGCCCAAGCAGCTGATGGATCGAAGTCGTCAACCGCAATCATATAGTACAGGTTACCTGGGTCAGGAGTGTTGTAACTATTGATGACATATCCCAGAGGAGCATTTCCATTCGTATTAAGATACTTGTTCTCTGCGTTGAAGTGCCACAAGAAGTAGGGCGCATTTTTTTCCTGAGCCGTCATCACCATGGCGTCTGCTGTACTAAAGCCTACTTCTGTCAAGTCGAGCGCTACACTAGCATCATTTTTGACGAACTTTTTCTCGTCTATACTGAAGATGTAGTAGTTGCCTTCGTAGTTGAGGATAGCGAACTTACCCTTAGGCTGTGCATTTACTGCTGCGTCATTCAAAGCTGTATTAACCATTTTGCCATCATAGGCAATCATTACACCGCGGTCACAGCCAATGTTATATGCCTTATTATTGCTAAGGTCTGACAGAGCCTTAACAACTCCTGACTTCATTGTTCGAGTGATTGTGATGGTACAATCGGTGTCGCCAATGGTGCCTTCTGTTGCATAGTCATAGAAGAACTTCTCGCGGAAGTAGCCATTGTAGTCCATACCTGTTCCAGGCAGAGGACTGATAATTGCACTGTTAGCCTCTTGCTTCACGATCGTTGAGCTTACCTCTGTTGTGCCGTCGGACTCAACAACCTTGTAAGTAACATTAACAACTGTCAAAGGACCTTCAATCTCCCAATTGTAAGCCTTGTCGTAAGAATAGCAAGGAGTTACAGCATCACCATCTATATAATATGTCCAGTGGGTTCTTGCAGCGTCGTTCCAGCTACTGGTACCGTCTGCACAGTTACATGAACGAATAGCATACTTGCCTGCTTCGTTCAGATAAAAGATTTGTCTTTCCCAGTCAGTGCGGTCGCCCGTAGAGTTGTTAAAGTTGCCAGGCTTAAGGTTAGCCTTGTCGTTGCTCAGAGGAGGATTGGTGAACCTGTTCGTTCCTGTGTCAATGCGGAAGCCCGTACCAAAATAACCACCTTCGGTCTTAGTAATGGTAAAGTAACCAGCGTTGTCCTTGACACTTGTCAATTTACCGCCCGTAGTTACATAATAGGCTGTACCATTCACAGTAGTTTTGATACGATAAGTCGCACCATCAGTAATGGCAGCAAGTGCAGATTGATACTCTGCATCATTTTTGTCCTGTGCCATCACACCCGTCCATGCCATCGATGACAACACTGCGAGCAAGAGAAGTTTGATTTTTCTCATAATGTTTGAATTTAGGGTTAGTAATAGTGTTTAGTTTAATTATAACGTTTTTGGGTTATCTTATGGCAAAGATACACCATATTTATTTAATACCAAACAAAACGCAAGAAAAAAACAAAAAAAGTCTTAAAAAAACAAAAAAGCAGTTCCCGCGGACAGAAGCTGCTTTTATATATTCATGTTTTCTTGTTTATTTAATCATTTTACATCCATTTCTTATTATCACACCCTTATAGCAGTCACCAACCTGTTGACCAGAAAGATTAAAGCTCTTAGAAAAAGGCTTTAACGAAACATCCTGTATGGGAAGTATTGGCGTAGTTGTATCTACCGTTAGCGTGTTACGTTTGCCATCATAGGGAAGCCAACAGGAGAAAGCGTCCAAGGTATATGCTTTGGATACACGGAAGAAATTATTGCCAGCGCCCTGTAAATAATAAGCCTGCCCTATAGCAAGGTCCTGAGAGGTGTAGTTACCGACCAATAGATTATCATCAAGCGAGACAGCGCGGTCTGCAAGTTCTGGAGCTGCCGTTAACGTAAAGGGCACTCTGGCTTCTGGGCCATGAAGAATGACTGCTGCGCCACGGGGCAACACTTCCCCACCCTCTGCTACAGGGAACAGAAGAACGGAGGTTGCTGTTATCTCACGCACTACATAAGCGGTATATCCGTCAGGAATCACTGTTACGAAGGGAGCACAAACCGCCGCAAATCCTTTGCCGTTAGTATTATATGAAATAGAACGTGTAAGCATGGCCTCTGAGAGTTTTGCTGCGTCTGCATCAGAAACGGAACAGCCGAATATACGTACAGCGGCTATTTTTCCCTTAAAGGGATATGCTCCTGTTTTTGTAGCTGTGCTATATTCACCACTGGCATCTCCACCGATAGCCAGCCATTCTGATGGTGCCCATTCAAAATGTGACGCTTCTTTGTTGCTAATGACGTGACTGGAGGCTAGTTTACCGTTTATATATAACTTGGAGAAATTCTTCTTACGGTCATACACAACGAGGTAATGATTGTATTCATCAGTAAGAGTACCTGCATATGTTGTGTTCCATATTTTCTTTTCCACAGCACCAGTACTGTTATACCCGACGGTTGCGGTGGAATAACCTACTTCTCCATTGCTTGTCATCTGCAGTCCGATACCGTAATTGTTTGGGAAGCCTACAGGACGAATCTGGCTACTGGGTGATGCACTTTCTGTCTGGCATAAAACCTCTACAGTATAAGCATCACCCATAAGGTTCATAGCGGCAGAACTATTCCCCAATTGGTACTTAAAGAAGTTTGCTCTATCTCCTTGGAATATAGCCTCATACGTTTTCAAAGATTCATTCCATTGAATGGGTATATTGCCTATCATCTCCACAGGAAAATTACAGAAATCTTTTGCCAAATTAACAGCACCATCTGCAGTAAACGAACAATCTAAAATAATGTTGTCTGTTATAGACGGAATGGGTTCTGTAAATAGCTTTACATATGGTGTATAGAGTGCCTTGGCTGCGTTTTCAGTAAGCGCTCCGTTGTATATACGAGCAAACACAAAGGTGGAAGCAGCACTATTCTCACAACCACTGGTAGAACTTCCTGAGGAACAATCTCCTCCAAGACAAATCCACATACCTCGCTTACCAACTACTGTTCCACATTGAGGAAGAGACATATCTGTTCCACAACGCGTACTGGTATGTACTAATGCACCATTTATGAAGTAACGCATAATATGGCTGGTACGATCCATAGTAATTACCACATGATAGAACTTACCAGGAATCATTATAGAGTCTCCTGTGAAATCCTTGGCAGAACTGTTGAGTTTAGTTTCGTGCGTGTATGTAAAGGTGTTAGCGTAGCGTGAATTGTGGAATGACCATCCACCTGTTTGGTCATTGCTAAAATAGCAAGTGCGCTCACATGCGCCTTGTGCATCGGCAAGAGATTCCAGACGAACCAAAGCTTCCCATGTCACGCTATTATTAAAAGCATTTGCCAATTCCGAACCACTATCATAGGTGGCATAGAAATAGTCAGAGGATGCTGCCTTGCTACAACCGTACCATGTATCATGTTCAGCATCATATAGCGTTGTGGCCTTGCCATGGGAGCCAACTTTTGTTTCAAATAATCCTTTATTAACGATACCATCCGCAGTAAAAGACAAATCGAGTAAAGGCTGAGCCTCCTCTACTTCCGTGGAACGGCAGAGATCTTCTGTTATCACTCCTGCTTTTATCAGTCCTTTACGGATACACTCAGCCAACAACTTACAACCTTCTGGTCTTGGATGAAGCTGGTCTATCGTATATTTATCCCAGTTGGAACTCCATGAAATACCGGAACAGTCAATGAAGTAACAACCAAAATCCTGCGCAATTTTCTTGATGCTGGCACTACCTTGTGACTGAGTCCAACCTTGATTATTGGTTGAAGAAGCACTCTGTTTACGAGGGAAGATGCTCAGACATACAATCTTTGCCTTTGGATACTTTTGTTGCAACCGGAAAAGCATCATAGCATAGGCTCCACGGAAGGTGACAGAGTCGTTATAGACAGGCCCTGTACTGTAATTGCCCAACTTATTATAATTATGCCCCCAGTCATTCGTACCTCCAGCAATGAGAATCACATCAGGATTTCCATACCGGCCGATAGAGGTTACGCGTGTAGTACTAAGAAAAGGTGAAATGGCATCATTATTATACGAACTGACGCGGGATCCGCTCCATGACGAATTGACAAGGAACGTCATTCCTGTCATACGACTTAACTGCATCCAATATGTATCACCTAACTGCATACCATAGGTCAATTCCCTAGCTGCTGTATAATAAACGGCAAAACCAGATGGTATGAAGTCGTGATACGTACTAATTGAATTACCAAATACCGCAAAGGTCACAGTGTCTTTTGCCTGTTCTTGCGCTGTAACAGGCATGGACAAGAGGAACAATACCCCCCACCCCAGTGTTCTCAGGCTGAGGAGGGGATTATGTTGTTTAATCATGCGTCTCATAGTTTATAATCTCTATTATCAATAATTAAGGTCTAACATCAAAGGTCTAAGGTTTATTTCTCTGTTTTTATAATGCTCGGAATCTTTTCAAAGATAGCCTTCCACTTGGCAGTTGAGAACTTGGGACGACGGTCATAGTAGTAAACACCATTTTTTTCCTGCTCGACATCCGTAATCTGCGTGTAGCAAAAGCCTACCACATTCTTACATGCAATAATAGCATCAATTTCTTTCTCCAAGATCTGGAAGAATTCTTCTTCGGTCTCTATCTGAGCACCATAGCCCCAAGAATTGCTGCGCTGGTCTTTAGGTATCCAACCCAGGCCGCCAAATTCATCTATCATATATGGCTGTCCCTCAAAATCAGCCAAAAAGGATTTATTCTGCATATTACGGTAATGAGGTACGCCGTCCTTAAAGGTGTGGTTCTCTACCAGTTTATCATACTCGCGGGTGTAGTCATGAACACTCCAGATGTCGGTCTTGACATGACCGTCGCCACTAGCATCATTAACTGGACGTGTAGGGTCAATGGCCTTGGTTATGTTATATAAATCTTGTACAAAGCGCACGTAAGTACCTGCTTGAGCACCCCAGGTTTCATTTAGAGGTGTCCATGTCACGATACATGGATGATTACGGTCACGTACCACCAGTTCCGTCCATTCACGTAAGAAGTTGCCTGTTGCCTCTTGGTTGTTTACGTTGGTACCCCATGAAGCCTGTTCGCCCCAACAGATGTAACCCAACTTGTCAGCCCAGTAGTAGTAACGTTCTTCAAATGCTTTCTGATGCAGGCGTGCACCGTTAAATCCTACTGCCTTACTCATCTCTATATCATGCTTAAGAGCTTCATCGGTGGGAGCTGTCCAGATTCCGTCGGGATAGAACCCCTGGTCAAGTACAAGACGCTGGAAGTATGGTTGGTTGTTGAGGTAGAAATAACCATTGGCACAGTGAATTTTTCGCATACCAGCATAAGAATTTACTTCATCAATAACCTTGCCGGAAGCATTCTTTACGATGTATTTTACATCATAGAGGTTGGGGGTTTCCGGACTCCATAGTTTAGGCTTCTTGATAGGAAGAACCACGTTTGCACCGTTTACGGCATTTACAGTCTTGGTAGAAACAACTTTCTTGCCGTCAAGAACCTGAACGGTAAGAGTATTCCCGTTAGCTTCGCCATAGAACTCTGGGCGAACGACCAGTTGCTCCTGGTCGATGTCAGGAATGGCAAAAACATTCTTCAGACCTTGTGCACTAACGGGCTCCATCCATACGGTTTGCCATATTCCTGTAGTACGGGTATAATCGCATCCGCCAGAGTAATAGTTCCAGCATTGTTTGCCACCAGGTTGCATACCGGTACGAAGATTGTCAACTACACGGACAACCAAATTGGCACTTTTGCCGGCAGGAACGTACTTGGTGATATTCATTTCAAAGCTACTGCCTGTTCCGAAGTGTTGCATAATCTCCTTGCCATCAATATATATGGTAGCCTCATAATCTACAGCACCAAAGTGTAGCAACACTTGTTTGCCTTCCCACTCTGCAGGAACGCTGATGGTACGCTGATACCACATGCAGTTGATGAAGTCGGTGTGCTCAACACCACTAAGCTTACTTTCTGGACAGAATGGAACCATTATCTTTTCGTCAAATCCTTTGCTATTCTTAAAGTCACGGTTGTTACCAGACTTACCAAAATCAAAGGTGTACGTCCAGGTACCATTCAGGTTTAACCACTGTGAACGCTCGAATTGTGGACGTGGATATTCAGCACGGGGTGTGTCAGCTTTAACGCTGGTAAGGCTCAGAAGAGCCAATGCTACAGTCAATAATAAATTTCTCATAATGTTTTATTAATTTGTTGTTTATGGTTTGGTTCTCATTTTTCACATTCAAAGCATATCGCCAAAAAGGTCACCTTGAACGGGTTTTGCATTTTCTGCAGATGTTTCCTTCTTGTATAGTTTCTGCATCTCATTGATGGTGCGGCGAATCTTGCTTCGGAATGTGGCAGGCCCTAAGACCTCGATGTCAACACCATACGATAGGACGATGCGATCAATGTCATCACTCATAGGTACCTTTACTTGTATAGTAACATTTCCCTCCTGAGCATTGGTCTGACGCTGTCTTACCTCTGGATTCTGCAATCTATCCAAAAGACTCTGCTCCAATCCGGCAGCTATACGTATATTGATAGATGTGATTGGTCCCTCAGCAAGAGGCGGCAGAGTGCACATATTCTCCTGATAGCAAGCTACATCCAATCCCAATGACGTACGCAGTAAAGGATTCTTCCACTCTAGATTAATATAACGCAAAATCCTTTTGTGACCACGACGGAAACTGGGCATCAGGCGTGCACCTTTCTTCTTAAAGAAAACGACGTCGTTCTGGAGCATACGCTTACTACAACTCCAGTTGCGGTTTACTTCTTTCAGCCGCTTGTTTACGTAATAGATGAGGCTACGTGTATTGCCTGTCTCATTAGTGGCTGTACGTTCGCCCATAAAAAACTCCAAGACGGGATCACGAAGCGCCTCGTCTAAGAACTGCCAACGCAGTCTTTGTAAATCATTCTGTATCATATATATGTATAATTCAAAAATCAACATTTACTTTTTAATATCAATCTCCCTTAACCTCTGGTAGAAGTTGAATTACCCAGTTTCCGCTGCCTATTATCTGAGAACGTCCTCCCTCATTATCAGCATAGCCCCTCGGATAAATCAACTTCGCTTGAACACCTACGGGAATTTGTACTTCCCATGAGATGATTTTATTATCATCCCTACTCCATTCGCTATGGATGGTTCCATAAGGGCATTCGTGTGAAACGGAGTCCTTGTAGCGCCCTTCTATTGTTGGAATGGTGATCTCTACTCTGTTATATGCAATACTGGAGGGTGTTTGGGTGATAGCCCCTGCACACCAGGCAGGCTCGTCATCATATAGCCAGAAAGGTTCGTAAGTAGAAGAATCTCTGCGAAGATTGGAATATACCCTCACGTCAGCTTGCATGCTTATACATTGTGCCATTTCCGTCATCATATCCAACAACTGTGAACTTACGGTACTATCCTTCTCACAACGATTCCTTAGCCACCTGCTTACCATATTATAATAATCATAGACCGCTTTCACGTCCCCTTCATCCTTATAAAGGCTATATAGTACAGCAACGGCACGGTCTACGGGAATGGCTAACGTATCAACCGATACAGGCAGAAACAAATCTCCGTAATCGGATTGATTTATCTGCAATGTATTCAGCCAACGCAAGTAATATTGGTAATCGTGTTTTTCTTTATTTGTAATGGAAAACTCATTCCACATAGAGTTTTTACTGCCCGTCTTTATCTTTTGAATGGGACTTAGAAGATGCTCTTCGTTGCTGAGCCAGACTTCCAGTTGCCAGTAAACGGTACTTTCGTATGGGAACCTACGTCCCTGATAGAACACCTGAACCATATCCTCGCTTTCTAGTTTGCCACTATCCCACATCAAGTTAGGGCCACCCTTCAAACCTTCGGAGGTACTGGCAACCTTAATACGATAAGCCTGTTGACGTATATCGTTAGCTTCACTTGAAATCTGCCAGCTAAACTGCCCCGTACGCACTATACCCTCAGGCGCCAGCATACGGTTTACCCTAAGATTTACCAGATCAGATGCAAAACAGTGACAACATGTAGCTAAAAGAACGTAGAAGAAGATAAAAGACGACAGTCTCATTATATATTTGTATCGTCCTCTATCTTCCATCGCCACGGTGCGATTGGTTTTCTTAATCTTGCCACATTCTCTTATCATAGAAATTGTTGCATTAAGCGGTACAAAGATAGCAATTAATTTCCAAAAGCAAAATCTTTCTTAAAAAAGAAGGATAGAAAAGAATAAATTTTATTTTGTCGTCTAATATAAATCATATAACTTTGCAATTACAAGATCGGAACGGAAGCAATAGAACTCTCGTTATCATTTCAGTTTTCGAAATATATGGTAGAAGAACATTTGATAGAACATTTACAGGAACATGGCATTAAGCCAACGTCTGTACGAATTCTGGTTTGGAAAGAGTGTAGCAAGTCACACAAAGCTTTTACTCTACAGGATATGGAGGAACGTATGCCTCAAATGGACCGTTCAAGCATATTTCGTGCACTGAGACTTTTCACCGAACATCATATGTTACACGAAATAGACGACGGAACAGGATTCCAGAAGTACTGCGTCTGTAGATGTGAAGGCGAGCAGCACCTCAACCATATACATTTCTCATGCAGGGAATGCGGACGCACCTATTGTTTGGAGGAATATGCCATTCCAATCGTTTCACTACCCGATGGTTATAAAATGGAAGAGGCAGAATATATCGTTAAAGGCGTTTGCCCATCCTGCAAAGGGTGATTTATGTATTGTGAAACAAAGAAAAAAGCACGGCAGAATAGCCTATAACCACGATTTTTATTAAAATTCTGATTTTTTTTTGGCAAATGTTGTGTTATATTAGTAATATTTGTACCTTTGCGCTGTTTACAAACTTAAAGTAAAATTGTATATGAAAGATTTACTCAACCAGATTGCTGCCGCATACGGCGCATTCGCAAAGGACGCAGCTGCTCAGGCAGAGAATGGCAACAAGGCTGCAGGTACACGTGCTCGTAAGGCTTCTTTGGAAATTGAGAAGGCTATGAAGGCATTCCGTAAGGCTAGTCTTGCTGCTGCTAAGTAATTTATCAAAAGCAACACAAAACAAAAAAAGGGCGGTGCTTAAAACACTGCCCTTTTTAATTTCTGTCTTTATGACAGGATTTCTTACAAAGCCTTAACGGTCTCGATCATCTTCTCCTTACTGCCAGCAAAGTAGTCTTCCAAAGCATACTTCATAGCAATGTTTGCATAGTCCTGACGTGAAAGCTTAGACTTAATGAAGATGATAACGCCATTCTTTGTAGAAGATGCATACTTCTTTGCTACAAGAATCTTAATGAAGGTGGCAAGCGTAGTATAAGCCATGCTTGAGCCGTCAGCCTTAAAGAGCTCTAAAATGTCGCGAACCTTTGATTGTTTAACACCAGACTCCTCCAATGTCCATAACTTAAGCATGATTTCATGCTCTTTGGGAGTCAACAATTTTCTTTTTTCAGCTTTTTTCTTATTTGCCATTGTTATTCCTGTTAGTTATTCTGTTAATAATGTAATTAAAATCAATGCAAAAATATTTAGAATTAAATGTTTCTCCAAATTTCGGAGATTAAATGTTGTATATTTTAACAATATTTAAGCAAAACCTTTGCTTATTCTTCAATTTTACGTAAAATTTCCATTCTGAATGCACATGGCCAAGCTACCAGCCTATCGTTAAAACGATTCTTTTGTGCAACTGGTGGAACACCCTCTCCTTGTGCCCTTGAGAACCATGCAGAACCATAGTATGCATCGTTCTGTGAACCTACAGGACGAATGTGTCCATTTATCTTCTGCGTGCCATCACCAACCAACTGACAACAGTTGCGCCAGATAGCCTCAGCCTTCTCGCTCCATTGCGAATCATCTGTCAGTTTAGCGAGTTCACGCCAGTCGTTTACCCAACGGCAGGCAAAAGTATCAAAATAATGACGTTGTGTGCTGACACTGGTTGCGCCTAAGGTCATGTACCTATATTGCTGGAAAGCATCGCCCTCGGCGTAGTTAATATTATAGTGCCAAAGCCATGTACTCAGGTAGTAGGAAACATCAACAGCATCGTTAAGATATGCCTCATCATTTGTTATCTTATAAAGACCAATAGCTGATGTCAATAAAGGATAGGCTGATTCTCTGTCTATACAACGAGTATCCAAGGTGCCGTCTGTACTGAAACCATTCTTTTTGAAAGTATCAATATAATATGTGTACGCGCGTTGAGCACTCTCGAGATACTTCTTGTCGTTGTAAAACTTGTATGCTTCCAGCATAGCAGGTATTAGGAAGGCACCTACTCCACCTTCACGTTCAACACAGCGGCCGTCCATAGTCCAGCCCCTGCCATAACAACCGTTCGGCTGCTGATCGGCCAACATAAAATTACAAATTCCCCATGCTACACCTAGGTATGCAGGACGAATAAGGCGGAGTCTTTTTACTAAACGATCTGCAGCAAAGTATTGTAATGCCGCGGTGCCTAAGTTGCAGGCATCCATGATACAGTTACTCTTGTTGATTATGGCATCATACTGCGTACAGAACAAGCCATTAGGCAACTGGCAATTGTCTGCCCATGTATCAAGTGTAGCGATACCTTGGTCAATATCCATATGGTCACCTGTCCTAAAGAAATCTGACAGGACACTCACCGCCAAACTGATATTCTGACCCATCCAACCGGCCTCATAGCAGTTACGTGTAATCTGCTGCCATTCACCTTTCTCATCAAGATTAAGCCCCAAAAGGTAGCCCATATAGTCATCATTCTCTATCCAGAGCGAACGATGGCAGAATTCTACGCTTTGCTGCCAAAGCTTCTCTTCGTCTGGCTCAGGAAGTTTCTCAGGTTCTGCCATCAGCCACGCCATATCCAACATATGACGGTATGCGTTGTGGTTTGTCTCCTTACGCGCAACTATCAGATACATGCTTAGTTTACGCTCTTCACCCTTCTTCATGTTATATGTACGCTGCCATCCGGGTGTATACTGGTCTTGTCCACAATATGAAACAGGCATCTCCTCTTCTGGCCAGAGTATCTGATGTGTGATAATGTTGGGCTCTGGCTGTATTCCACAAGAATAATCATCTTCAGGTTTCTCGGGAATGTTGCCAAAGGTGGCAATAGCAAAATCTTCTCCCTCGCTATAAATAGCGCCTGGAATAGGCGTACGCTTATAGGAAAAAGTATACCATTGACGGTCTTGTTTTACTCCCTTGGGCTCCATCCCTTTGCTCAGAAGGTTTCCGTTATAAGAAACAGCGGGAATCATCCACCATTCAGGCTTTGAAACATGTTCAAAAATTGCTGTAAGATGAACGTTTGAAACATCACGCTTTGCTGTAAAAGTCCAGGTAATCTCCCATGTATTATCACTCACCAACTCCTTATCACACTTCATCTTCACATCTAGTGGTGCAGTGGCATTGACTGTACCTATAAGCTTCTCGTCTCCTGAGAGCAACCATTCATCTTTCCAGTGAATATTTTCCAAGAATGCATACTGAGCCAATCCTTCTACCTGCCATGCCGCAAGGAGTATAACTAATGTTATTCTTATCTTATTCATTCTTTTTCTGCTTTTTCTTTTGCTTTCTGCTCTGCAACAGCTTTAGCGCGTTGCTCACGCATGCTATATTTCTTTTTTGATTCCTTATCTTGTTGTTTAAGCTCTTTTTGTTTTGCTTTATCTTCGGCGGCCTGCTCCGGAGTTACTTTAGGTTTTTCCACCTTCTTCTCCTTGGCAGTCACCTTTTCTGCTTTAGAATCAGCCTTCTCCATTTTCTTTTCAGCTTTTGCTTCAATCTTATCAGCTGCTTTCTCCTGCTTTTTCATTTCCTTGTCAGCTTTCGACTCAAGTTTGTCTGCTTTCTTTTCAAGTTCCTTCTCAAGTTTCTCCATCTCCTTCCTGGGTTTCTCTGTTACCTCATCAAGGATTTCGGGTTCTTCCTTCACTTCTTCCAACTTGATAGTTCTCTTGGCTTCAGATCTTGCTGCTTTGGCTTTAAGTTTGTCCTCAGCAGCTTTTTCTTTCCTGCGTTGTTTTTGTTGTCGGGCTGAAGCGCGCAGTTCTGCTCTCTCACGGGCACTACCAGTCTTACTCATAATCTTAGCTTTCTCTGCCTGTTGTTTCGCTTGGCTTTTTGCTGTTTGGGCGTTCTGTTTTTGTTCGGCTTCTAACTTGGCACGCTCTTCCTTGCTCATATTAGCAAGGGGATTCTCTACATTTTGCTTCTTAAGTTCCTCTGGTACGTAGGGTTTGGGTTGATAGAACTTACCACTCCTTTGAGCCTCCTTCACACGCTGCCGGTCTTTTGTTGCCTGAGCACGTGATTTCTCCAAATCGCGTTGAAGCGTACGCAGCTCCTTATCTACTGCCTTCTGAGTATCTCTGGCAGCTTTCTGCCTTACTTTGGTATCAGCAATACGTTCTTTCAAATATCTCTGAATACTATCTGCATTGTAGATATTCACCTTTTGCTGAGCCAACAAAGTCATTGAGCTAACTAATAGAATTATTACGCTCAATATTCTTATTCTCTTCATAATAGTCTAAATTTTAGTGCAAAGTTACGAATAAGTGAGCGGAATACAAAAGAAAAGTATATTTTTCTTTTTATTCCCAAACGGAAGTAACTTCGACCATAGTCAAAGTTACGAATAAGTGAGAGGAATACAAAAGAAATAATCAAAAAAGCTGCTACCTTGTTAAGGATAGCAGTTAAATTCCAACAACAATTGTCTATCAATATAGAATTTTCTTCCCATTAACAATGTAGATACCCTTCCTTAGTCCATTGATAGTTGAACAATGGCCATTAATTTTTCTTCCTGAAAGGTCATATACAGCATTCTCATTACCATAAACATTATCGTCGACGTTAACGTTTTTAATGCCATCAGGATTATCTTCACGGGAATAGTCTTCATTACTGGTCAAATACATATCTTCAAGGGTAACAGTACCCTTTCCGTTACCCCAGAAACTGACAATGCGAATGTTATCGAGGTCTAAAGGTTGGCCAGTCTTATCGCCTGAGGTATATTTAGCTTCTTGGAGATTTACAACAATCTGAAGGTTTTTACCAAAGTTTGCTGTAGAGAATCCATTGCCCCAGATACTGTTTTCGGTAAAGATGTTAAGATGAGCATTACAGGACTGAGCGCGGCTTAACTTAATAACAAGATATTTATAGTCGCTCCAGTTTACACCATCATTGTACTTCCAACCCATCTGTCCGTTTTGTCCGGGCTTAAAGGCATGAAGTTTCTCCGAATAGGTTCCTTCGGCAAAGAAATTGGTGGTAATGTAATCCTTACTGTATGGAAAGAATGTAGAGCGAACAGAGAAACTGGTTGACAATACATTTCCCATTGGATCTTTATAAGAAACATCAACGTCAACTTCGCCTTCCTTCATGCCACGAAGACGTCCGCGCGAGGCCGAAAGTACGTCATCGATGCTAACATTGTAGCGAGCCTGAGATGCGACATCTTCTGTATGGCCGTCGCGGAAAGTTGCTGTCAGCGTAAATGGCGTACTATTTCCAACCATAATCTCATAATCCTTCTTCTCAATCTCCAAAGATTCCGCCGTAAGCATATCCTGATTGTATCCCTCAAAGGTATCTGGGAAGTAATAAGCCTCATCATAATCCTTCTCTGTAGAGAACCAGTCGATGTCTGCAAAACCCTCACTATCGTTCTGCGTTGCGTAACAAAAGATGCCGAAACGCGCACCTACAAAGACTGTCAGACTAAAGCCTAAAGTTGTCTCACCTCCTATCGGATGATAGGTTATGTTATCCAATGAATAGTAGAACTGTGTCTTACTGGTTGAATAAGATACCATAGCACGCAGATATACAACATCTTTTATGTCAACGGATTCAACTTGTTCTGTTGGAGTAAAGTTTTCATGTACGCGCAAGGTATCCTGACGCCAAACCAGTTGCTTCTGACCATCCTTAACCCTGACAGCCAGCATGGCATATGGATCTTGGAAAATGCAGATTCCTGCATGGTCGCCTTCCTGCAGGTTGCTAGCATCCAGACGAATGGTTCCTGAAGATGCTGATTTCTCAAATGCAAATATTCGTTGCGTTAGCATGTTGCGAGCCTGAGTCAGACGGGAAACCGTTGTTGATGTTCTCAGACGCAGCCATCCTGGGCGTTCAAACAAAGACCATGCACCATCATCCGGATTGTGATTCCACTGCCATTGCATACCTAATGGATAACTACGGAAGTTATCATTTGTAGGAAGTGCTTGGCGCTTGGTTGCTGCTCCAGTTTTAGGCTTTGTCGTCGTCTCATACGGAACGCCTTTGTTACCTACGATAGGCCAGTCATCTGTCCACTTTACAGGTTGCAGATTGGGGAAGCGACCCAAACAGCCCACATCCTGCTGCATAATGGTCCACCACTCACCAGAAGAGGTCTCTATGAGCGCACCTTGATGAATGGTATTGGGCTTGTCATTGATTAGTTTCTCCACCAGAACCTTCTCTTCGTACGGGCCAAAGATATTCTTTGAACGGAAAGCGACCTGACCACTAGGCCATCCGCCGTATGTGGCGTAGATATAATAGTATTCGCCAATCTTATATAGATGACAGCCCTCAAGCCCAGAGCCTTCACGTGTAACGACACTTTTCTCCTGCTTGAAGTTGAACTTCTCATCCAACTCACAAATCTTGATGTCGTTGATGCCACAGGCGATATATACCTTACCGTTATCAAAGAGCATTCCTGGATCATAGTAGATACGAGAGAGTTTCTTCATGTCCCATGTACCCTCGGGATTGGTTGTCGAGAGTACAAATCCTCCTGCATCATTGCCATTGATAAGGATATAGAATGTGCCGTTGTTATAAGTCATTGAACATGCCCACATACCGGCTGCGTATGCATTCTGATCGTTGAGCAGACTATAACGGTCTGAGAAAGACAACTGTGTTAAAGGTTGTGCACAGTATTCCCAGTTTACCAGGTCCTTTGATTTGAGGATAGTTGCGCCGGGGAAATGGTGCATAGTAGTTGATACCATATAATAAGTATCGCCTGCGCGAACGACATCAGGGTCTGGGAAGTCAGCCATCACAACAGGATTCTTGAACTTTCCGTTACCTAAGTCACTTAAAGATACATTTTTATAATCAGGATGTGCATAATCAACATTATAGAAATCGGCATACCAGTCGAAACAAGCTTTTCCGCAAGCCTCCTCCAGTCCGCCAAAAGCCGGTGTTACTTTCCCTGTGTTAATCAGCGCGTCCACATCCAAAAGACAATGGGTTCCCGATAGTGTCATGGAGATGTTACCATAGTAATCCAGCATAGCTTTGTATGCCTTTCCCCATTTAGAGGTAGAACCCGTTGACCATGTACCGTAATTTGGCTGAACCCACTCTCCGTGCTCATTAGTATGTCCTTCGGCCTCTGGATTCTCCGGACTCCAATCCACCTCGGTAATAATAACAGGTGCGAAATCAATAACAGGAACCTGCTTATAGAATTGGTTTATCTTGTTTTGTGGGTCGGGGTGCTCGTCACTGCAGCCATACCACCCAGTATAGTCATGAACGGCGTAACCAATATCCGCACCTTCTATAGGATATGAAGCGTAACTTGTATAGTTAGTCTGCCAACCTGTTCCTGGCGCCCATATAATACCCGTGAAACCATTCTCACGAATCTTATTCACAATGGGTTGGAAGAAATCATGCAAGCCTGCAGGATCGTCTTGATTGCTGGCATTCTTCAGTGAGACAGGTTCATTGGCCAACTCAATGCTTATCTGCCCAGCATACTTCTTGACACTATCATTCTGTGTAAAAATATCCCACACGTTCATCAGGTATTCGTTGTAATAGTCACCCACCTTCAGATTTGGGGGGCATACGCCAGGAGGGCGTACAACCACATACATTCCGTGGTTAATGGCATCCTTAGCCAAAGGAAAGTACAAAGTCTTCAGGAAATTCTTCAGACGCGTAGGATTGAACTTCTTGATATCGGCTTCGCCACCCATATCTGCTGGTTGGTCAGCAGCACCGGGATATAAATAGGTGTCCGAGGGGTCATTCGTCCATGCTGGGTCCATATGCAAACGGAATACGTCACATTTGGCTTTCTCGAGTCCAATGAACAGTTTCTTGAAGTAAGCCTTACACTTTGTGGCACCGTTGGAATCGTAGTTAGTGGCAGGATTTGCCCATGGCGATCCCCAGCGATAATCGTTGAAGTACATGCTAGGCGTGTCCATCACGCCATGCAACACTACATGATTGCCGTGCGTATCCATCAGCCATCGTCCCTCAACGTGCAGTGGGGGTATGGGCTTCTTAAGTTGAGCCTGTACCATCAAGACAGACAGACACATATATAAAATGAAGAATAATTTTTTCATGCAGTTTAAGGATATTATTTTATCTTACAATTTCAAAATAGTGGTAATATTTTTGCAAAGGTATGATTATTTTTTCAATAATAACATCAAAATCAATAAAATCTTTATCTATTTATTTGAATTAAATATCGAAAGCACATAAATAACAAAAAAAGACCCGCTATCTCTTGTCAGATAACGGGTCTATTCTTTTGTATATATATATCAATATAGTACCTTCTTTCCGTTTATGATATATATGCCTTTCTTCAATCCATTGAACTTACGTCCACAAAGGTCATACACAACATTATCAGAATCTTCACTCTTCACTCTTAGCTCTTCACTCAACGATGTGGCATCATCTTCACAGAAGTTTAACTTAAACTCCTTGACAAGAGTCTCATCATTAAGTTTAAAGAAAGCTCGACAGGCTCCCAATTTAGCACCTTCAAGCGGATAAAACAAAGAATTGTTTCCACCCATCAGGAGACTGGTTGTTACATCCTTCTTAAACAATGTATAAGCATAGGTACCGCAAAAGGTAATCTTATTGTCTTCGCTTACAAAGTCATTATATCCCTTAGCTAGGATAGCGTCTTCAAAAAAAGGCTCAACAATATCATCGCCCTCATCCCACTTGATGATATAAGGAACACCAGCGATGAGCTCTGTTGCGGGAGAGTCAAATTCGAGGGAGATTGTACTGCCATTCAGACTTGCACTGCTAAGGGTTCTGGCTTCTGCACCAGCTAACACACTGCCTTCAAGGGTTAAATTAAACGGTAGACAGATTGTGTTCCATTTACCATCCTTGTAGAGAGTTCGGTCGGCAAGCTTAACGTTTGCAGTGCGTCCCGTATTCTTTTCTATGGCCTTACTATTGAATGCATTGTTGAATATAACAAAGTTATTAATATTTATGGTCTCAGAGCCAGTAATCTGACTTCCGCCGCTTTTTTTAGTCCAAAGGGTGAGCGTTTGGTCACCTACCTCCGATGGAATAAAACTAAAGGGGATGGACACCGTCTCTCCTGCCGGGATATTTGCTACCGTACCCATGACAGGTGTACCGTTGACACGCAAAATAAGGTCATCCTGATAATTGCCAGATCCACCTGTTATCACAGCTGTTACTTGGCGTTCAATGCCGACAGCAGCTTCACCATCGCTAACGAGGAAAGATACGCTTGCGGGAAGGACGTTTTCGGGATGTGGGATAGTGAGCGTTAGATTATCGCCTACAATTACAGCCGTAATTTTATAGGCATCGCCGTCATAGCACTCCTGCCAATAAACGGGAGGCTCACCGTTATATGGTTTGGTATATACCTTTATATAATATGTACCATCATTTACATCACTGGGGATAGTAAGACTTCCTGTATTAATGTTGAAGCCACCAGTCCACGTTATTGGCTTACTGGAACGAACACAATATAATAACTTTTGACACGTACCTTCATCGTTATACAATAGTATTAATACGTCGCAAACATTGCTATCAAGATTATCATAGGACAAATAATAATGCAATGATAGTCCATCAAAGTCACGCGTCTCGCTGTTACGTGTATAAGTCTTGGTTGAAAGTGTAGCATCTTCGCCACTCAGGTTGAATCCCTCCAAGGACATGAAATATTCATCTGTACCACTGGTAGGCTTTTGAATGCCAAGGACAGCATTCTGGCTGTAACTAAATCCGTCAAGTGTTGAACTACCGCCTATTCCCTGCTCGTCAGGATTCAACAGAGACAAAAGGAAGTATCCATCACTACTGCCAGCCCATCCCCAGTTGATATGAAAGTAAAGGCCGTCATCTCCGTTATGATTGTTCGTGTCAAAGCCATCACAGACAAAGGAATGACCACCGCCACAACTCGTACCACCTAAGATAACAGGACGTTTATCCTCAAGTTCGCTATAGATCATATCTACCCATTCCAAGTAGCTGTATCTCTTGCGGTACGCATGATGAACACCATTATCGAAGCCAAAAAAAGTCTTCAGTGCATAGGGGATATGTTCGTTATAGGCTCCAGAACCTCCATTGGCACTTAAGCCATAACGCATCCATAAAGATACACCACAATATTGCATTAGTTTTGCTACGGCATCATTAGCTGCAGCTGCGCTATTTGACGTATAGGTAGGCGTCATGGAATTCCAGTCGAAGGTGGTAGCAGGAAGTGGATCAAGGGTCAAATTATAGTTTTTCCCTTCTTTGTCCTTTACCGTTTGACTATAGCCAGGTAGATCTGTACATTCACTTTCGGGCCACTTGTAGTAGTACATAACTTGCGCCATACTTGTTGCCACGCAGCCAGTTACAGTTTTTGTACCATCAATTTCAGGGCATAAATTATTATATGGTTTGCCCTGACTCCATCGGCTTTCGATAAGTGGCTCTATGGGCTCGTAACTCCTAAGCCTATGCTGAGAACTTACCGACTTTCTCGCGTTATTACTTGTTACCTTTTCATTATTCATGAAAGAAATCTGCGTCTCATAGCCTTCGAGCAAATACTGCAATCCGTCTGGCAGAGCATCCATGTCCAGATTGCCACTATCGGCATAGCCTAAGATTTCCGTCGTGCGGTCGTCACCGCTTACAACAACAAAGCCGTCTGTCTCTCCAACGTTAAACACGTAATATGCAGGCACTTCTACTTTTTGTGCTGAACGACGTTGGGGTGCCTTGTGAATAGATCTGGCTTTTGAGAGACTTTTGCCTCGCTCTTGCAAGAAAGCCAATGCCCTTTGTCGTGCCGCAGACTCATCTACAGGACCTGCCAATGCTGTCAGAGGCAACAAAACAAACAAAAGAAGCACAAACATGTACTTCTTCACATAAACATTAATGGTCATTAATCTTTAAAAAAATACGGCTTTCCAGTTAGATGATTACCATTCGCTATCCCAAACGCTGTTCTCGCGCGTACGAGCTTCACCAGTGCCACCAGTAATGGTATCGTAAAATCCCACGTTAGAGCTAATTGTTGTTAACCCGCTACCCGTCAGCAAAGCACTCTGCTGCTGCAGCTTTACCACTGTGATTGATGGGTTTAAATAAGACTTTTTCATTTTCGTACGTATATATGTATAATATTATACTATTTCCGCCACAAATATAAACAAATAATCCGAAAACTACACAACTTTCAGATTATTTATTTCATTTTCTCCTAAAAACAACTGTGTATACACTTTCTTTCCATATTCGAAAATCCCTTGCTGTGTAATATAAAAGAGGGATCTTATACTATTAATACCTACACTTTTTTCTATTAATAGTTACAATTGCTACTATTAATAGTTGCAATAACAGACATTAACAACCTTTTTTTAATAAAATGATAGGTATAGGATATTTTTTTGCTACCTTTACTTAACATTTCAGGAAGTTATGCGTTATAACTATAGATGACACAACAAGAATTCGAACATACGCTACTGAGGATGCGCCCTAAAATGATGCGCATTGCCACAGACTTCTTTCACAGCGAAGAGGATGCCGAGGATATCGTGCAGGAGGTGTATGTACGAATGCTAAAGCGAGGCTGGCAGCCAGACGATGACCTGGAGAACCTACTCATACGAGCCACCAAGAACCTGTGTGTGAGCGTTTGGAGACGTCAGAAGTTACGAGAAACAGAGCAGTTGGAGGGCATACCCGAACCAGAAGCGTATCACACAGCCGACACATCTCTGTTACAGCAAGAAAGGTGCGAATCGCTCGAGCTTGCCATCTTACGACTGCCACCATCCGAGCAAAGACTCATCCGCATGAAAGGCGATGACCTTAGCTTGAACGAGATATCAATTCAGACAGGAATTCCCAAACGTAGTGTCAGTGTTATGCTGAGTACAGCCAGAAAGAGACTTTTAACCATCTTAGAAACCAAGAACTATGATAGATAAAGAATTAATTCATCAGGCAGCCGAGGATATTGATATTTTCCAAGCCGACCTAACTGAGGAATACGAGCGCTTGTGCAAGCCAAAGCCTCGCAAGCTGCGCCTCTGGCCTCTAGCCATTGCAGCCTGCATTGCTGGATTTGTTGCCATATTCCTTGTTCCACCAAGAGAGACAAATGTGGAGCCGCAAGATACAGCAAAGCAAGAGATGTTCCATGAATCTCTGATTCAGCAATACGAAATGGAGCGAATAATGTCAGAGTCCTTCGAGGAACATCGGCAGAGGATAAAGAAAAAAGGGGAAAGATTAACTGCTTATATAGATCAACAAATGAATCTTGATAATTATTAAACGAATATGAAAACAAAATACATTATTATAATGTTTCTCGCAGGCATGAGTCTAATCTCATGTACTCCTTGTGTTACGGAGAAGCCAGAGCATGAAGTAGAATCCATAGACGAACTGATAGACAGTATTGCTTTCCGTAGTAACGGAGGTGTCACACGAACGATACAATGTTATAAAGACACATTATTGGATTGTTATCATATTATTACCGGTGCTCAGGATACCATGGGTCTTGATACTTTGGATGTTGATGCATGGTATAAACGTCTGCTTGCCAATGTTCCTCCCAAATCTGTACATGACACTATGAAATTTTACAGGGAACCTAACGAAATGCGACGTGATGTTGAGAACCACCAGTATATGATACGCAATGCAACACATCTGTTAGAGAAACTATGTAAAACGGCAAAAGAGAGTTACCGTTACATCGATAAAGACTCTATTGATTACAGTATTACATTAAGTAAAAATCCCAAGCAATTATTGAAAGCCAAGCGTTGGAATCTTGTTAATACACTTAACGAGTTCTATGTTTCATATATTAAGTGGAATCATGTCAAGTTAACTGCAGAACCTTACGACAGAAGGCCAGTTCATCAACTGCTAAAGAATTTCCTTGCCGAGTATAAGAACGTACGACAATACCAAGTTAGTTTTGATTGGGATGAGGGTTTACCATTTCCTTCTTATGACGTATGTGACGATTTTTATTTGGATAGTGGCCCTAAAAATAACAAAGATTCCCTTGCAGCATCACATGTTACAGGCACACATTATATAATACCAGTTGCAGAAGAGAAGTATGAGGAAGTAAAGACTGAAATCGCAAAACGAATCTTACGTATGACTGAGAAGCAGCCTATTCCTGGCTCATATTTAAGCTTAGGGCTACATACCAAAGGTAAAAAAAAGTACTACATGCTGAATAGTTATGGGATTAGAACCCCCATTGTTTATTGGGTACCAACCTATCAAATTAGAATCGGATATTGGGGGAGAAACACAATTCATATTCTTGAACTCAATTCTAATGAATCAAAACGTTATGCTATACCCCACAACTGGGAATCTGTACTTAGAACGCATAACACGGATATTGAATATATAAGACATACCAAGGAAAAGAATACAGAAGAAAGTGATACTAAGGAATGTATTGATCTCAATTTCTTCAATCATTAAATAGTACAAATAGACCGAGCGAAATGCTCGGTCTTTTGGGATATTGATGTATTCACAAGGTCATATACTGCTTTATAATATGTTGTTCTTGAAAGAAATAATAGGCAAACAACTCTTTTCAACGTTTTCCCATTCAACCTCAACGTAACCATCAAATGTTAATTCATTATGTTCGGGATACCCCCAATCATATATTGAACCTTCTCCTTTTACTTTATCATCTCTCCTGTAAAGATCAATATCTAGGATTGCGCCTCCGACATCTCCAACAACAAAACGGTCTAATTCATTGTTCTTGAATTGTATAAAGTCTTTTGGTTCAGATATAATACCATTATAGAAGTCATCAAACACTCTTATCATTTGAAAATTATCTGAACACACTTTTAATTGCGAGCTGCAGAACTCACCGCTTTCATATATTCCGACAACTTTTTGTTTAATGTGTATTACTCCATTTCTTGGAGAGGGTTGGAGGACAATTCCATTACAATCTGGGTAATACGATATAACTTCATTAATTTCATCAATGAATTCCTTTCCAAAAACATCAGCTGATTCTATCATACACTTTAAATGGCTTTTGTTAATATTGCAGGACAATTCAAAGAAATTATAATTACTGATTATATGATTGTCCCAGGAATACATTTTGTCGAGTTCAGCATGAAATGAGAAATTCTCTAATTCCAGATTATGTTCTGAAAGCAACACTTCACATTTTTGCTGCCATTCATCAATGTCTATATATGATTCGGTCTCAAATCTGATATTTGTGTCAGTTCTATTTTCGAGCAAAAAAACAGCAATGCTAAAATAAATACGATTACCTACCTTATCTATGTTGTCAATAACCAGAGAAGAGAAATTGTTATGACCAACTAGTTTTATCATAAACTCTTATATTCACTTCCACAATGTAAGCCTACTCAATACTTTATGAATTTCTTGGTTAAAAGTTTGTTTTTGGTTTTAACCTTTACAATATATGCTGCATTAGGCAGGCAATTAATATCAATCTTTTTCTCTGCGATATTCTTGCACACCGACTTTCCATCTAACGAATAAATTTCCGTCACAACATCATTGCTATTGCAGCCTTCCACGAATATCAGATTATGATGTATAACTATCTCGCATTCGTCACTTGAGATATCGTCGATACCAACTCCATGATGTAACTTCTCAAGAAAATCGAGAATCTCGGGATCCGTAATATAATCATTTGTACAAATTGTGTCGCCATTAACACTACCATACTTATTCTCAGCTATGATAGAGAAAAAGTTATCACAATCTAAGCCATCATATTCCAGTTGATAATTATTATTGCTCTTTCTTTGCACATTCATGTATTCTCTCATTACAGCCCAATCAGGAACATACTTCTCGCCGTCCCATTCTCTATTGTAATATACAAAAATGCAATTGTCCATTCTGTCAGATGTGAATGATAATGTAAGATGACTCAATGGATAATACCCCCATGCTTCATAATCAAAAGTGCCAACAAGAGATCCTCCTGTAACCTTTGGCCGCGAAGGCAGCACATTCAGTAAGAGGGGTGTTTCGTCAATCAACGTTCCATCCTTGTATAATTCAATAGAAGCACAGATATAGACGTTAGAATCATTTGGGAACTCCATATGTTTTAAATCAGATTTACGAGGAAATAAATCAGGAGTAATAGTAAAGGAAAAACTGCTTT
>JAIKYE010000049.1 GCA_024683455.1 Bacteroidaceae bacterium | reverse complement strand
TGAAAAGCGTTACCCTTTCGAAGAGATTGGCTCATCTTGGTGAAGATGCTTTTTGGAATTGTTCAAATCTGGAGGAGATAGTATGTAAGTCAGAGGTTCCTCCTGCAACTCTATATATAGATAAAGGTGCTATCGACCGTCTTGGTGGTGTCTTTACAATGTTGACAAGCAGAACTGTAAGCTATATGTTCCAAAAGGTTGTGAGGAGGCGTACAGAGCTGCTGAATTGTGGAAGGATTTCAATATCGTAGAGATGGAAACAGGAATCAATGAAGTAACAGATGAAGGAGTGAAAAGCGAGAGATCTGCTAACGTAATCTACAATCTCTCTGGCCAGCGTATGACAAAAGCTCAGAAGGGAATCAATATTGTAGGTGGGAAAAAGGTCTTGTATTAAAAGACTTTAGACCTTATACTACGGCTAAGCCTGCTACGTCCTCATAGCGAGAGAAGTAGCAGGCTTAGTAGTTTCGTATTGCAAAGTACAACTACTCGAACTTCCACCAGTCGAAGGTGAAGAGCTTCATGCCTTTGTAGCCTGTGAAGCAGAAGAATACATCGTGCTTGCCAGTTACCTGACCTGAGATATCGGAACGGAATTTCTTCCACTCTTCCCAACCTCCTGTGTAGGGAATCTTTACCTCGGCTATCTTCTGGCCTTTAAGACTGTCCAAACGCACCTCTATGTTGCCGCCTTGCAAGGCAGATGCTGCGCTGACGGTAAGGGATTGGGGCTGACGAGTGGAGAAGTCCACCTCGCGTACCTTTATATATTCTCCATCGTTGATGTCGCTGACGTACACACCGGTCTTCCGATGGTTCTCTGTCTTCAGACCTACGCTCCATGCTATGGTCTCTGCCTCTGTACGCTGATAGGGATTGAGGGTGCCAATGGGATTTACGCCCTCATCGGTATGATGAATAATGGGGAATGTGCCGTCTGGATTGTATTGGAACTCTTCGATGGCCATAGAACGGCCAAATCCACCACCGCCTGGCAATTTACCTGTATGGTAGAAAAAGTAATTGTGACCCTTATGCTCTACAACGCCACAATGGTTGGTGAACGACTTGGTGTCCTCTAATGGCATGATGTGACCGCGATAGGTCCAAGGGCCTTCTGGGGAGGGAGCCGTAGAGTAGGCTATGTGCTCAGGTACACCACCGGCTGCGTAGAGGATGTAATAGGGACCCACTCCAGATTGGGTGGCGGGTCTTTTCATAATCCAAGGGCCTTCTACGTAGGAATCTTTGTATTCCTTTCCCTTCTCGCGCTCTCGCATAGTGGGACCGCCGAAAGCT
The DNA here is from genome assembly GCA_024683455.1 of Bacteroidaceae bacterium. GTDB lineage: Bacteria > Bacteroidota > Bacteroidia > Bacteroidales > Bacteroidaceae > Physcousia. Next base: position 13,386 of record JAIKYE010000049.1, on the reverse strand, counting down.
TCTTCTGTCATATCCAGCGTTTTTACCTCTCCGTCGATAGAAATCATATCGGCGTTCAACTTGGCATAATACATACGGGGGTTGCCCCAGAAGAGCCACGCCTGTCCGTCGTCGTCAATAAACACGGTGGGGTCTATATTATCCCATGAGCCGTTGTCGAAGAGTGGCTTGCCTATGGCATCGCGGAAGGGACCTGTGGGCGAATCGGCTACAGCCACACCAATGGCCATACCGCCACCCAACTTGGAATGGGCGCAGATATACCAATAGAACTTGCCGTTACGTTCGATGGTTTGGGCAGCCCAGGCACGATCATCTGCCCATGAGAAACTGTTAAGGTTCAGCAGGGAACCGTGGTCGGTCCAGTTTACCATATCACTGCTGGAATAGACACGCCACTCGTACATCCAGAAGAAGTCGGCTTTATCTTCGTCATGTCCAACATAGACATACACTTTGTCGCCAACGCTCAAGGGGGCAGGATCTGTGGTGAACCACGTCTGTACCACAGGATTCTGCGCTGTAGCTGTTAAATAGGAGAATGCCAGAATGGTGGAAAAGATCATTGTTTTCATTGCTAATAATGGTTATAGGTTATGGTTTTGGTTATAACTCCCCCCGCTCACAGAAGAGGGGCGGGGGGAGAGGCCTTATTCGTTATAGGGTAACTTTCGCCATCACAGGGAAATGGGTGGAGGGCAGACGACGCTTATAAGAACCGTCGGACTCCTTGGTATAATAAGCGTATTGCAACTGTCCGTATGCCTGAGTGGTGACGGTCTTGGATGTGAACACAAAGTCGAAACGATCTGCACTGTGGTTGGCAGCGAGGTCGAAATTGTTCACAGTTCCATATTCTGCGCTAATTACAGAGGCTTTACGGTAGCAGTCATAATAGCGGGCATTTAATCTGGTGTAAGCATTCTTTTTCTCATTACCTCCCAGATTTCCCACGATAAAGAATGGCAGGTTCTCTGTGTTAATCTCACTGATGGCAGCAATAACGCGTGTTGCTGATGTTGTAGCTATGCTGTTATCTGTAGAGAAGAATACGTTGAACACGTAGAAAGTACTCCCATCCTTTTGCAACTTCGCCCATGAGCATGTGCTGCCTTCGGGCATATCGCTAACGTGACCGCTGTCGGCAAGCTCTATGGTTTTCTTGTACAAGATGTCTCCAGCAGCTGCGTAAGAAGACATACGCAGAACCATGTTGGAAATCTGTGAAGACGTTGCGGACTGTAGTCCAAGTACATCTGGCTGCTCGAAGTTGAACATGTCGCAGATGTATGTCCTGCGCGTTGTCCACTTGTCGTTGCCATCGCCGTAAAGTTTCTCTTCGTCTTGTGTGGTGACGTAGAAACTGCCTATGTAAAGGTTCTGTGCAGAAACGCAGAACGTTATCATAGATATGATGATGAATAAAAATATCTTTTTCATAGGATTCTAGTTTAAATAGGATTACTCTGAAATAATCTTTCTTCCATTCTTGATATAAATACCTCTTTGCATCTTGCTTATTCGCTGACCGGAAAGGTTATAGATGGATCCCTCGTCCTTGGAGAGGGTTGGGGTGAGGCTGTTGATACCATCGGCATCACATATAAGGAAAGTAATCTCATGCTGTCCTCCGCTGGCGGTAGTCAGCGCAGCTTCAAAGGCATTCGTTACAACATCACCTTCAGTATATTGGAATGAACTGCCGCTAAGAACATAACCTCCGTTATTGCTGGTCTTTTGGCTAAATGTTCCTGTAAATGTATAGTCGCCACAGGTTATGGATGTCTTGGTAGGTGGAACTCCGATAGCGGCATTGTCAGCCTCTACATTAAAGATGTTTCCTGTGAGCAGATACAATCCTGGAGTATAAGCCTCGAGCGAGGTACATGGCACAATGCTCAGAACCGAGTTGCTTGTCTGATCCGGTACTATCTCATAGAACTGAACTTCACTATTTGATTTTGCAGCAAATGGCAGATAGATAGTTCCCCATGAATTGGTAGGTTCGAAGCTATAGCTAACGTGGTTGGCAATGAATGCTACGGACGTAGTGAAACCATTGATAAGGGCGAGGTTGGTGAGACAGCCGCCATCATTAACATAGAAGTTGTAATTTGCGGTGTCTGTGGTATCCTTCTTCTTTCCGAATGTTCCCTGATAGACAACCTTATGTTCAGGGTATCCACCCAGGATGGGGTAGGGATCGGACTGTTCGCCCTCATTGAGAATCTGATAGAAGACATGATTGGCTACGCTCTTTCCAGTATTAAGCAAAGTTGTCAGTTCTCCACTGGCTACATTATCCTCAGATACGGCAGTTGCATATTCGGTAACAGAAGTTTCTGTTCCTGTGCCGAAGGCTGTCAACTCCTTCGCATCCACATAATAAATCTTTGAAGGAGGTGTGGACATCGCTTTTATTTGTCTGCCAATAATCTGTCCGGCATATTCTTCGTTGCCTGATACCTTTCCTACGTTGGCACAGAATGATGTTTTGAAGCCGTTGAAGTTTACATATCCCAGGATACCGCCCGTATTGGTCTTTTCACCTTCGGACTGAACAGTACCATAGTTAATACAATAGGATATGTTGTTTGCTGTCTGGTCGGCATAACCCACAATACCGCCTACGGTGTTGGAACCAGCATCTGAGAGGGTTCCGTTAAATGAGCATCTGGTAACGGTAGAGCTGTTGAACAAAGAGCCTGCTACGCCTCCTACATGTTTTGTCTCCTCATTGGCCTGGGCTATAGTGATATTCAGAGCCGAGTTTATGTCTCTGATAGTAGAGCTGGAGGCATATCCAATGATACCGTGTTCGCATGTGCCGTCAGCAACCGTAAGTGTTCCGCTGATACTGAAATTCCTGATGGTAGCACCTAATGTGGATCCAAATAGGCCAGAATAGCTTTTCTTGGTATCGATAACAAGGTTCTGAATAGCATAATCCTGACCGTTGAATGTACCGGTGAAAGGTGTTCCGCTGGTTCCGATAGGATTCCAATCGGTGATTTCTGCCATGTCGATGTCATTCAGGAGCACAGCTTTAGCCGCGGTATTCTGATCTTGGACAGACATGCCGTTGACAATGCTTGCAAAGGCTTTCAACTCTCTGGCAGTAGATATCTGATAAACTCCGTTCTCTATTGGGGGAACTACGTTGTCAAGATCTGCCATTTCTGGAGTTCTAATAGAGAGTTTGGCTATCACGGGACTGTGGTCGGAATAGGCTCTCTCGTAGTATTCTGCTGTTCCTGAGGTGGAATAATAGCAGGGGTTCAGTACACCATAGTGGTTGACATCAAAGTTTCTGGTAACAAAGATATGGTCGATGCGTCGTAACTCTCCAGAAACCGTACTGTAGTTGTTTGCGTTGAAGCCTGGACATGTACCATTTGTCATGAACTTCTGTTTGGTACGCTGAAAACAGTCATAGAGGAATCCTGAGTTGTAGAATAGTTTATATGCATCCCCAGTCTGTACCGCATTGTAGTCACCAGAGATGATGACTGGCACATTGATGGCACCTGCAATCTCTACAATCTTCTTCTTTATCAGATAATAAGACTGCTGACGGTTGGTCTCGTCAAGATCCATGTGGGTATTGAAGTGATAGACGTATGACCCAGTAGCCTTATCGATGAACTTTCCCCATGTGCAGATACGATAGTACGTGGTGGAGCCACCTTTGCTGGGAAAACCTTTTGAGGGCTTTTCGGGTGTGTCGCTCAGCCAGAAGTCTCCATGATCTACAAGTCTCAAACGCTCCTTCTTATAGAAGATGGCAGAATGCTCGCCGCTGCTTTGTCCGTCGTTACGACCGACACCAATGCGACCGTAACCTTTCAGCCCGGCATCCAAATCTGTCATTTGTCCCTTTGTGGCTTCCTGCACGCCAACCAAATCCGGTTGCTGGAAGTTGACAAGATTCATGAGGTAGGCCTTTCTGGTTGCCCAACCGTTTCCTGCGTTGGTATCGCTGGAATTGCTGTACCTCACATTGTAGGTCATCACGCTGAGTTCCTGAGCGTGTGCCGCATAGAAAGTCAGCAGTATGGCCAATAATTGTAACAATCTTATTTTCATATGTTTAAACTTAAGGATTTTTCTGATGTGTTATTTGTGCCGGTTAGCACGTTTCTTGCGGATGTCTGCCTTCATCTTGGCCGCTCCACTACCATGGGCTCCGGTGATATACTGTTTTTTCTTAGCTTTTGTCTTCACCTTTGGCTGCTCTTCGCGCTTAGGCCCTTTGCCGCCGCCCTTGAAGGTTATACCTCCAAGGATGACAGCATCAATATCATCTCCTCCGTAATTACTCATGGGATGGATCTTTTTAATGATGGAACAGACGGACACCTGTAAAGGTCATGGCTATGCCGTACTTATCACAGGTATCGATAACATGATCGTCACGAACGCTACCACCTGCTTGTGCGATGTACTGAACACCGCTCTTGTGAGCACGCTCTACATTGTCACCGAAGGGGAAGAATGCATCGCTACCCAGACAAACATTGGTATTCTGAGCAATCCATGCTTTCTTTTCCTCGCGTGTAAGAGGCTCTGGCTTCTCAGTAAAGAACTTCTGCCACTCACCATCGGCGAGTACGTCCATATAATCATCGCTGATATAGATATCAATGGTATTGTCACGGTCGGCACGACGGATGTTGGGCAGGAAGGGAAGCGCCATTACCTTGGGATTTTGGCGCAGCCACCAGATGTCCGCCTTGTTGCCAGCCAAACGTGTACAGTGAATACGACTCTGCTGACCAGCTCCGATACCAATAGCCTGGCCATCCTTGACATAGCAAACGCTATTGCTCTGAGTGTATTTAAGGGTGATGAGGGCGATAATCAGGTCGCGCTTGGCATCAGCGGGGAAGTTCTTGTTTTGTGTGGGAATGTTCTCAAAGAGAGCGGGATCGTCCAACTTCACTTCATTACGACCTTGCTCAAAGGTAATGCCAAAGACCTGCTTACGCTCAATGGGCTCGGGCTTATAAGCTGGGTCAATCTTGATAACGTTGTAGGTACCCTTACGCTTCTCGCGGAGAATCTGCAAGGCCTCTTCTGTAAATTCGGGAGCAATCACGCCATCGCTTACTTCGGGCTTGATGAGCAAGGCTGTAGCCTTATCACAGCAGTCTGAGAGAGCGATAAAATCACCATAGCTACTCATACGGTCAGCACCACGGGCTCTGGCATAGGCACAGGCCTGTGCACTCAGTTCACCAATGCTTTCGGGAACGAAATAGATGTGGCGCAGTGTATCAGAAAGGGGAAGGCCTACGGCAGCACCGGCAGGACTTACGTGCTTGAAACTGGCTGCAGCAGGCAGACCGGTAGCAGCCTTCAGTTCCTTTACCAACTGCCATGCGTTGAGAGCATCAAGGAAGTTGATGTAGCCGGGACGACCATTTAATACTTCGATGGGTAATTCGCCTCCCTCCATATAAATTCTTGAGGGCTTCTGGTTGGGATTGCATCCGTACTTAAGTTGTAATTCTTTCATTGTCTTATATATTTTATTTTGGATTTTTATCTAAAGTCTAACATTCAAAAGCTGTAATACAGAAATGGTGTGATATTGCTGGTGTTGAACTCTATAGCTAATTGCACCGCGCAAGCAAAAGCTAACAGTTTCATTAGCCAGGGAGAGTAAATGAACTTTATCATCATTCTGTTGTAATATCGTTCCTTTATGCAAAGAAGCAGGCAGCTTCCAACCATCATCATCAGCCAAGTAGAGCGCATAGTCCAGAAGGTAGGGATGCTCTTTGGCTGGAAGTTGGTGAATATCTGTTGGAATAGAGCATAGGCTGTTTCTATGTCTGGGGAGCGGAAAATAGTCCAACTGCATACAATAAAGATGCTTGTGACGAGAACGCTGAGTGGCTTGGTAAACCAATTGTCAGGAATGCTACGGAGCATGCGTTGGAGGCTCTTGTGTATGACCAGTGCCAGTCCGTGCAGCAGTCCCCACAAAGCAAACATACAGTTGCTTCCGTGCCAAATACCTACCAGCAGGAAGGTAATGAGACAATGGAGTCCTGTACGTATCTTCCCGTATTTGTTGCCTCCTAAAGGAATATAAACATAGTCTCTGAACCAGGTGGAAAGAGAAATGTGCCACCTGCGCCAGAATTCTGTAACGTTGAGGCTCTGGTAGGGGAAACGGAAGTTTTCTCGTAATCGGATACCCATCAGGGCGGCTATACCAATGCTGATATCGCTATATCCCGAGAAGTCCAGATATATCTGCATGGAGAATCCCAACAATCCCATTAAGTTCTCAAAACCTGAATAGGTGAGGGGAGATTCGAAGATCCAGTTGTTGTACTGAGCTATGTAATCGGCTACAACTGCTTTCTTGAGGATTCCTATAATGATAAGCCACAGACCTGTGTACATAAGTCGTTCACTTGTTGTCTGCTGACGACGAATCTGAGGGAAGAATGTCTCTGCGCGTGTGATAGGACCTGCAAAGAGGATGGGGAAGAATGATAGGTAGAAGATGTATTCAAGGAAACTCACATCAAGCGTAAACTTGCTTCTATAGACATCTACAGAATAGCTGATAGCTTGGAAGGTGTAAAATGATATGCCTATAGGCAGTGCAATATCATGTAGTGAAAAATTGCTCCCCCAAAGGGTGCTCAGCCAGAAAAGAGTGGCATCTGCATATTTGAAGTAGGCTAAAGGAACCAAATCCAACAGGATAATGCTAAGTAAGAAGAGCTTCCGCTTGGTTCCTGTGTATTGTCTCATGATTTTGGTCAGAGACCAAGATATAAGAGCTGTAAGGGGAAGCAACTGCATCAGCCATCCGTTGGCATAATAGAAGAACCCCAGACTTACAATGGTTACATACAGCATCATTCCCGTCTTGGAAGAACGACGGAGAACTGCAAATATCATCAAGAAGATGATAAAAACGGTCCAGAATTGAATGCTTGTAAATAACATAACTCTAATCTCTATTTCCTAATCTTTCATCGGTTGCAGTAGATGTAAAGGGTATTTCCGGGTAGCCTTGTTAGTGGGTTTCTGCATCTTCAAAGGATGTTGCGCATCAGGACGTTGCATCCATGCTGCTATGCTGTCCATCCACATGCTGGCAGCACCGAAGGTGGGATGAACATGATCAGAACCACGTCGGAGTGTTAGCTTTCTACTGTCAAAATATCGGTTTTCTCCTACACATTGCTGAACTATATCATTGAAACCGGTATCCTTTTTCCATGTGGGGATTCCTATCCAGATAAAGGGTGTCTTTCCCATTGTGCCCATAATCTGGTGGATATATGCTTCTCTTTCGGAAGGATTCTTTACGAACTGCTCGTTTCCTCCAATACAGACCATGCAGAAGGTGGGCTGGTATTTGCGAATGAAATATTGGAGGGTATCTGTTGTGGCCCACAATTTTGTGGTAGAGTTGTACCACACAATACGAGAAAGATCGTATCCGTTTTCCTGAGCATAGTCTGCCATGCGGCGCACTAAACCTTCGGCCATAGAATCTCCCAAGAAGAGAATGCGCTGGATTGTCGTATCAACAAACGTCTCTCCCAATTCTTCTAGAGGAGGGGTGGTAGTACAAGGTGAGACGGAGTCTCTCTCCCCTCCTTGGGAGGGGGTGGGGGAGGCTTTTAATTCTATTTTGCTGAGTTTCCAGCCTGGAGGGGGGAGTTGGATAGGGCATAGTGCATAAGCAACCACAAAAAATAGTGGCAACGCTAATATGGCAATTACCTTAGCATACAACTTCATTACTATACCTTGTCCTTCAAATGAGTGGAGCTGGAGGGGATTGAACCCTTCGCTCTTCAAATCGCTGAAATTCAGTTATTTACAAACTTTATCGCCTTTTTGCTGCACAAATTCACTGCACAAATCTACGTCAAAGAGCGTTGCGTTTGTTTTATTTCGTGGCAAAGTTAAGAAATTTCATCGACACGGAAAAGTAATATCTTGGAAAGTTTGTGCAAGCGGTATTAAAAAGGGTTTTCCGTATATCTTGCTTGGTTTTCACCTACTCGTAAAAACGAATGAAAAAATGGTCACAAAAGTGAAAGCACAAAAGACGGAACAAAGTATTATAAATAAGAAAAAGAAGAGGGTGGGTGGGTACTAAGTTCTGGATTCTGTATATATATTCTGGCCGATTTTTTTCAGTCTCATTTTTCGCCCCAGTTCTATATGCAAGAATTCCGTCATGAAAAATGTCTTTTTTGTTTCACTTTTGAGGCCTCTGCAATAACAAAAATAGGTATCATTGAATTTTTTTATGATGAGGCTAAATAGAAGAATAAATAAACGCTGTCTTTTTTAGGTTCCAAAATAGACTAAGAGCGTACAAAAAAGATACCAGCTTCATTAGGTCAACTTGACCGATTTGTAAGATTGTTGCGAGATGTTCAACGTCCTTGTCTTTGATTCTGTTCATTGTTGTTAATAATTGATTTATTGTATATTAAGAGTGATTTCTAATATTTCCCCAGTCAAATCTAATGAGGAAGTTGTTTCTGGTTCCTGGGCCGTAACCAAATAGGGCACATGTGCAGACAAACCCTAAGTCGAATAATACATACAGAACGATAAGCGTACCGACTGTGATTCCACCAAAGAAAAAGAGTAAATAAAAGACACCTAAAATGAAACTGTCATCAGGCGCACAGTTATGCCCAAACCATATCATGAATTTTATCCACTCAAATCCACCCAAGAAGATTGCAAATATCGATACAAATGTTGCAAGTATGAATACTGGTGCTGGCGGCTCAGGCTTTAGTTTACATTTCTTAATCGGGCCGTATACACGCTCCCAGCGTTTATGTACCATTGCCTCCACTTCTGCTGGGGGTAGTAGGCGGGTTTCTTTGAAACCAACTCCATCCATTAGCCACATTTGCCCCATACCATTAAGTGTAGGGTGCAAATCTTCATAAGTAGGGTTCATTTTAAATTTGATAATATCAGAGCGAAACTCCCTCAAATAAAATTTTCTAAACTGTTCACCATTATCAAAATACAGAAGGCGATCATCCCAGGGGTGAATGAATACCAGCTGAAGATTAAGATACTTAATGTATTGTAGCAATATATCCATGCTCACATCCACCTCACCAGCCTCCATGCCTTCAATATCTTCGATATCACAATTGAGGTGTTGCGCGATTTGTTCTATTGACACCCCAGCCTCAATACGTTTTGAGGCCATTAGTTTTGTTAGTTCTTTATATTCCATAGCTAATATTTTGACTTTTGTAGTGTGTATTGAATTTAGATAGATTCACCTAAAGAGTATAAGTGTGAAGTCGCTTGCTGTTTAGGTTAAAGATGCTGGCAGGAAATTGGGTGGCCGTTACTTTTGGGCTGTTCTCAATAAAGACAGAAAACTGCATGAGGGGTACGGGTATAAACTTCATTTTGTTCTTTGCCCCTAATTCCCAGAGAGGCTTTATTTATTTGACATAGTAAGGCGTGGGAACTATTGCGTTACTACGTCGGTGGCTCTGGACTGCCATATCAGAAGTAACAACAACAGCCCACGCCGATATATTGTATAAACGAATACACAATATAGGCGCAAGCTTGTTTTCGTTGTCTTTCTGATTTGGAATTGTCCAGATTCCGACGTAAGACAATGCAAAACGCTTGCACATTTACCTTAAAGGCAATGCAAAGATATGTAGATTTTTTGAAAAATGGTCAACTTTTTGACAAAACTTGCCCTATTCTAGTATATAGACAATTAATTTAGAAACAATGATTAATTTGAAATTTCGAGAACGTGCCATTCTGGTGGCATTAGTAAGTAAATTTGAGGGTGGAGTCATAGAACACCCATTAAGAACGATTGCGACTGAAATTGGCGTGTCGCATCAAACCATCAACAACTATATTACCCAGTTTGAGAAATATGGTTTGTTATATATAAGTAATAGAGGTACACACCGACAAATTATCAATTTGAATATGGAAATAATAAAGAATGTGCTTAATGGATAATATGGTACAGCATAATGAGAGATTGTATTTGGATCTCACCGAGTGTGGAAGCCGCTATGTCACATTCAATTGTGACTATATTCCAGTATTTTGCAGTCAAAATCTATCTGGTGTGGAATTGGGGCTCATTATTGATATATGTTTTCGGTACGATAGTGAGAGACAACAGCCTTACATAATCTCTTATCAGAAATTGGCAGAAAAGCATTCCTGCTGCAAAAATGCAGTGATTAACGCATTAAAGATGCTAGAGAGTAAACAACTTATCAAGGTTGTAAATGAAAGCGAGCGCCAAGGTAGGGCTGCAAGAGGATATATCCCTGATGTGGAACACTTACAAAAGCTTTTGAAAGACCATGTAAATAAGAGTAAACAAACGTAGTGTGCCATTCTACTGATATAACCTATACCATTGGACTGGTACATAAAGGAATTGTAATATACCATTGTAGTAGTATATGAAAATCTCTAATGTACCATTGGACTGGTACTCTGTAAATGAGTTTTAATAGTTGCAACTTCTTTATTTATAGCAAATTGAGAGCATTCTATCTTTATGAGTAGATATAATATATAGTCTGGATTACAGACTATATTACTAAACATTAATATAATGTATACAACAGAATACAAAGGAACATTATTAGCACTTGATACAGCAAGCCGTAAAACTGGTTATGCAATCTTCCAGAATGGAGAAGTAATAAAGAGTGGGACATGGAAACTCAAAGAGAAATCCAGATTTGCGGAATTGTTGCAGAATATAGAAAAAACCGTATCAAAATACCATATTACCCAAATAGTGGCCGAAGATATTTTTAAGAGCAAAGAGCCTCAGAAAACGAGGGCTTATCAAGTGTTGTGTGAGTGTAGGGGTATTGTGGAGTGTGTTGCCCAGAATCACGGACTTCCTTGCACTTTCATTTCACCAATTGAAGTAAAGCAACATATATGGGGAATGAGGTATAAAGCACCATTTACGAGAGAACAGCAAAAGCGAGCAATGATTAAGGCCATAACAGAAAGATATGGCTATACTTTAGCAAGTAGCGATGCTGACGATGAGGCTGATGCAATTGGAATCCTAGTAACATTCCTAGATAATAAGGGCTTTCATGTCATGCACCCTAGAAAATAACAAAACGACCAGTCTTTCATGGCTGGTCGTTTCTTTTCATGATTTTGTAAATACCTATTTGTATGCTCTTCAGTTTTTCTGTCAGAGAAATAACGCTCGCTTGTGTTAGAAAACACTATTAGAGACGCTTTAAATCGCTTTTCTGTGATTGGCTGACAGATTGACATGCATTGCGTAGAAACGTGTTAGATGACGGCTTGTAGATGGTAATAATAGCTTTCTAGCATCTTGACAGAGGTTGCGCCCTCTTTGGCTATCTTCAAAAGGTTACAGCCTTTGTTATTCGTTGCGTGAGTGAACGCAGAATGCCTAAAGGTATAAAGTGTAATGGTCTCAACATTTAGAACATTTTCAAACTTGTGTAGGAATGTGTTAATGTCTTGTAGAGTCTTTTGTTTGCGGTTATGCCACTTATTCCAGCTGTCTGCATTAGAGAAGTCCCAGTCATAGTTATTCATAGAGAATGGGAACACGTAGCCTTTTGCAGACTGGCCTTTGTACTTGTTCACTATCTTTCTGGCTGTTGGCGTAAGTTCCACCTTTGTTGTGCGCTTTCGCTCGTCCAGATAGTTCTTTTTCTTTTCTGCTACATAAAAGACAAAACCGTTTCGGATGTCGTTAGAATGTAAGCGCAATACGTCACATGGGCGCATCTTCATTTCATAAAGAAATATACAAAAATCTCTGTATAGCTCTTTGAAGAAAGAACGATTAACGCCACTTTGAGGAATAACGGCTAAATCCATTGTGCAGAACTTGCCGTATTGCTTTAAAGTGAGTGCAATACGTTCATGGCTCTTTGTCGTGGGCGCATCTTTCATGTAGGGATAACGTAACGCATGGTCATTTAGTTCACGGTTGTACGCTTGTGTGTGTACACCCTTAAACAGCTTCATAAGATTTGCGTAATTGTTCTTTCCCTCTTTTGGGGTTAGCTTCCCAAGAATGAATTGACCGAAGCGGATAAAATCAGCGTTGCAAATGTCTTTCAGAGGCTTGTTAATGATTGTTTCCTCTTTCTCCAGTTTGTGTAATAAGGTAATATACTTCTGGTAGTTCTTTGAGGGCTTCTTGTTACATTCTGTTTTTCCATTCTGGATAAGTTGACGTAAGAAATCCCCAAGGGTCATTTGTTTTTCGGCAACAGTCTTTGCGGCTTTATCTTCCAGAGCAAACAACATTTTTCCGTTAGCTACATCCATTGAGCGTGAAAGCGTATCGTAAAGGCTTTGATAATGCGCTTTCATGGATTGCAAACGCTGATTGTTACTAATGGCCTCTGGTGTGGCTTCGACAAATTCTTGTCGCTTTTTGTCCCAACGATCAAAGTTGGGGCTAGTGAGTTGATAACTTCCAGACACTTCTTTGTAATGTCTAGTGGTAGTACCCTTAACGGTACAGCAAAGGCAGAACTTTTCGCCTTTGAAAGTGAAATTGAAATTTAAGATTGCCATACAATTGTTTTTTTTTGGCAACAGCTTAATCTAAGATTAGACAAGTGCACAAAATTACTGCACAAATTGTGCAAAAAAATGTGTTTTTGTGCACTAAGTCTTAATGTGGGCTTCCACTTCGCACCGTAAAGCTGTACGGCTAAAAGTTGCTAAATAGCTGAAAGTCACTCAATTTCAATTGACAAAGACGTACCGATGAATAGTCTAAATCAAATAGTAGTGGAGCTGGAGGGGATTGAACCCTCGTCCAAACAGGGACGTCCTGTGCTTTCTACACGCTTATCCCAGCCTTCTGTTTTCGAGTGCAGACAAGACCTGGGCCACCAATCTGCACCTTATCCTCTAAATTTCACTAATGACGTGAGGCCGTCATAAGCTATCCCCGATTTTGCTGTGCCACTTTGTCTGGATGCTTCGGAGCAACAGCTCCAGAGTGACATCTCGTCTCAGCACCTAGTGCCGAGATTAAGCCAGAAATCTACTGTACTTCGATTAGGCAGCGAGAGCGTAATTGTTTTCGCCAGTTAAATTCTTGACAATCATTGATTATAGAGAGCGGCTGCCAACTCTCTGCGTGCTTACACAACACCTCATCCTGCTGTCAAATCCAGTCAGCCCCGGCGTGCTTATGCTTAATAGACTGCAAAAGTAGGGAAAAAAGCAGACTTGGACAAGTATTCGCTTGTTTTTTTTGTTTTCTGCCGCTATTCGGGCAATATAATCTACTTTTTATTGAGATAAAGAAAAAAAATAGGTTATTTTGCAATAATTTAACTA